>JAOPUT010000312.1 GCA_025963385.1 Mycobacterium sp. | reverse complement strand
GTCGAGGTCAGCCTGTGGCAGGACGTCGGCAGCATCGGGCTGTCCCTCCCGAAATGAAGGAGCGGACCTTCCGATGTCGGCGCCGCGCGAGGCGTCTTCGACGCTGCGAAGCACCTCGTCGGTCCGGTTGCGGGTGTCGTCGTCAGTGCCGATGCCCACCGCGTGAAGCAGGAACGGGGCCGGCACTGTGGTCATCGCACCCTCGGGCCCCGCGGCCTGAGAGTCCGTGTGCCGCAACTCGATCATGTTCAGTCCGCCGGGTTGCCCGACCCGTGCCGCGTTGAACATCGAGACGACGAGGTCGGCCGCCGCGGCGTTGAGCCATCGGCCGGTACCACGTGCTGGGACGGCTGCAGGTGGGTCGAGATGGATCCGGGCCAGTGACTCGATGTCACCGGGTCCGGTGGTGTCCACCACCGGTGGGGCCGCCGCCCGCACCGCGTTGTGCATCGGATCGAGAGGGGCTCCCCCGTCGGGTGAGGTAAACGAAAGATGCACGACCACGGTGTCCAGCAGCTCGTCGGGGAACGGGCCCTCGGGCGGAAGGTGCAACAACGACAGCGAGCTGGTGACCGACGGGCTGACCGTGGCGGTGGCTGCTGCCCACGCCACGGCCACCGCGGGCAGGGCGTCGGCCGGCCACAGCAGGTAGCCGGTCCACAATTCGGGGACGTCGACCAGTCCGATGTCGATCGCGGTGGCGATCCCTACTGGTGCGCCGCCGCGGAACGCCCAGAGTGCCTCGTGGTCAACGGGTTCGGGCGCATCCTCGGCTGCCCGACGGCTCCGCCCGGTCCCGTCGACGAAATCCACCGACCGCAGGGCCGCCGCGGCCAGACCGTACTTGCGGACGAACCAGCCCACTCCCCCGGAGAACGTGTAGCCCCCGACGCCGACGGTCGGCGAGGTGCCGCTCAAGCCGAGCAGTCCGCGCGGCGCGGCTGCGGCCTGTACCGCGGGCCACATGGTCCCCGTGCCGACGCGAGCGGTGCGCGCCGAGGCGTCGACGGCGACCTCGTTCAGGGCGGAGGTGTCGATGAGCACCGTGTCGGCGCCGATCGGTGCGGCTGCCCCGTGTCCCGTTGCTTGCACGATGACGCGGTGACCCGACTTGGACGCGACGGTGACCGTACGCGCGACGTCATCGGCCGATCGAGCCTGCACCACGGCAGCAGGGTGTTGCGGGAAGCTGGCGTTGTCGGGAGTCGTTGCGGCCGTGTACGCGTCGTCGCCAGGCTGGTGCGTGACATTGGGCAGGTCCGCAAGCAGACCGGCGAGCATGGGCTCAGACATTATGGCCTCTCGGGACAAGCGCGAGAACGGGGATGATGCGCGCCGTCTTGCGTTGATACTCGGCGAATCCGGGATAGCGCTTGGCTTGCTCGGCGTACGTCGTGTCGCGTTCATCGCCCTTCAATTCGACGGCGTGAACGTCGAGCTGCTGATCCCCGACTTCGATGCTGGCATCGGGGTGGGCGATGAGGTTCCAGTACCAGGCGGGGTTGTGGTCGGCTCCCGCCGCTGAGGCGAACACCAGGTAGCGCTCACCGTCAGCCATGTACATCATCGGGTTCACCCGTTCCTCGCCGCTCTTGGCTCCTGTGCTGTGGAGCAACAGAACTGGTGCGCCCTCGAAGTTTCCGCCGAGTGTGCCGTGGTTGGCGCGGAACTCCTTGATGTTGCGGGTGTTGAAGTCGTCGTTGGTCACGATGCCTCCTCGTCGATGTCGGTCAGCGTCGGGTAGTCGGTGTAGCCGTGCTCGCCGCCGGTGTAGAACGTCGCCGGGTCCGGGTCGTTCAACGGTGCGGATGTGCGCAGCCGGTCGAGGAAGTCGGGGTTGGCCAGGGCCCACTTGGCCACCGGGGCGACGTCGGCACGGCCAGCTTCGACGTCGTCACCGAGTTCGTCCAGCGTGCGGCCATCCCTGATCAGCAGCAGGGGGTTGGGCCAGAGGCGACGGAGGTCGGCGAGCAGGCCGTCGTCGTCGAAGGAGTAGACGTCGAGGAACGCCAGGTTCAGCTTGGTGAGTTCGGCGACCAGGTACCGGTACAGGTCGTCGCTGTCGGGGCCTTCGTCCAGGCCGCCGAGTGGGGCGCCCGGGGAGAGTCGGATGCCGACGCGGTCGGCGCCGATGCGGGCGGCCACCGCCGCTGCGACTTCCAGGGTGAGCCGCGACCGGTTCTCGATCGAGCCACCATAGGAGTCGGTGCGGCGGTTGGCGTTGGGGGCCAGAAACTGTTGCAGCAGATAGCCGTTGGCGCCGTGAATCTCCACCGCGTCCGCGCCTGCGCTGATCGCCAGCTCGGCGGCATGCGCGAAGTCCTCGACGCTCGCGGAGATCTCGTCGGCCGTGAGTGCACGTGGGGTCGGGGCCGGCTGCTTGCCGGTGGGAGTGAACATGGCCACGCCGGGCGCGATCGCCGAGGGCGCGACCGGGGTGCGGTGATGCGGGGTGTTGTCGGGATGCGCCATCCGCCCGACGTGCATCAACTGGATGACGAGGTGCGCACCGCGCGCGTGCAAGGCGTCGGCTATTGCCCGCCACCCCTCGACGTGCTCGGGCGTGTAGATGCCCGGGGTGTTCAGATAGCCCTGCCCATCGGCGGACGGCTGCGTGCCCTCGGTGACGATCATGCCGAACGAGGCGCGTTGCGCGTAGTAGTCGACGGCCATCGGAGCCGGAGTGCCGTCCTCGAGTGCACGGCTTCTGGTCATGGGCGACATCGTGATTCGCTGCGCTAGTCGCATGCGGCCGATGGTGATCGGGTTCCAGATGCTGGTCATGTCTCACTCCTCGAAATCGTTTTTGGTCGAGTCGTTCGATGGCTATGACATCTGTAGCGGAGGTTTTATTCCGCTTACGTCCAGCATTCCCCGGCGCGGTCGCTTCGTCAAGTGGGGCCAAACCGTTCATTCGGTCGCGGAAGCCGCCCATCTGGCAGGCTCGGCGTACCGTTGAATCGGAAGATTTCATCCGTTTCAATGAGAGGTGCTGTCAGATGGCTTCTTTGGAGGGTAAGAGGGCGTTGGTGACCGGTGCTGGTCGTGGCATCGGGGCGGCGATTGCGCGGCGCCTGGTCGCCGATGGCGCGGCGGTGGCGATCAACTACCGCAGCGACGCCGACAGCGCACAACGCCTCGCCGAGGAACTGCGGAATGACGGTGCCCAGGTGTGCGTGTTGCAGGCCGACGTCTCCGACCCGGGCGCGTCCCGCGATCTGGTGGCGGCTGCCGTGACGCGACTGGGCGGCCTGGATGTCGCGATCAGCAATGCCGGAGTCGAATTCTTCGGACCCTTGGCCGACCTCACGGTCGCCGACTACGACCGGGTCTTTGGAGTCAACGTCCGAGGTCAGCTGTTCTTCGCCCAGGCTGCCGCGGCCGCGATGAATGAGGGCGGGCGGATCGTGCTGATGTCGTCGGTCAGTGCCCGCATCGCGGTGTACGAGCACAGTCTCTATGCCGCGAGCAAGGCAGCCGTGTCGGCCCTGGCTCAGAACCTGGCCCCCGAACTCGCGGCGCGCGGCATCGCCATCAATGCGGTCGCGCCCGGGGGCACCAACTCGGACATGTCCGCCGAACACGGCAAGAACTACGCCCATCCGGCACTGCGCGATCTGCCCCCTGAGCGGCTCTCGAAGCTCTCCAGCGCGTTGGGGCGGCGGGCGGAACCTGACGAAATCGCCGCGACAGTAGCCTTTTTGGCGTCTGCCGATGCCTCCTACATCACCGGGTCGACACTCGCCGTCGACGGAGGACGGATGTGAGCTGGGCAGGCCTGACCGGTCGGGCGCAGCGCTTCGAGGTCGAGACCGTAGAACACGTGCGCGACCTCCCCCTCGACATCGGGATCAATTGTCGTCAGGGGTCAAGGCCTGGGATCTGGGCCTCAACCTGGCGGTAATCAGCCGCACCCTAACCAAGCTGACCCACGCCGGGATGGTCGAGCGACGCATCGACGCCGAAGACTCCCGGCGCTCACACATTACCCTCACACCGGCGGGTGCAGAGACCAACGCGGCCATCGCTGCTCGCGTCAGACCGGGCCTGGCTCAACGCTTGGACGGCCTCGCCGCCAAAGAGGTCGACAAACTCTCGACATTCTGGAACGCCTCTAAAGAAAGCCACCGCTGGTGATGGCGTTCGAAAACGCATCGATGAGGGACAACGGCCACCCCTACGTCCTTCGACATTCTGACCGGGGCAGCAGGGTTGCATGCTCGCCGGTGAGACCGCAATGTTGGCGAAATCCAGCCGAGCGAATTGCACCGACCGCCACGGCCAAACGGTATCTCTGCAATAT
>JAOPUT010000292.1 GCA_025963385.1 Mycobacterium sp. | reverse complement strand
CTGTCACCAGCGTCGCCGGGTACCGTGAGTGTCGAGCTGGGCGGCCTCGCGCGCACCGACAACTCCGGGTGGGGCGACGAGTTCGAGAGGCTGACCGCACGGTTGGTGCCCTCGGCGGAAGAAGGCGGGAGAGAACGCTCGTGAATTCGCACATCGACATCGGCCTCGCCCGCTATTCGGATCTGGCCTTCACGTCGACGATCGTGGTGCTGGTCATCGCCCTGCTCCTGCTCGCCGTCGAACTCGCCTACAGCAGCAGCCGCAAGGCCGATGCCCGTGAGCTGGTGTCAGCGGGCACCGTCGCCGCCGACAGCGCACGGCCGGGCGTCGTCGTCGAGGTCCCAAGGCGTCTCGTCGACGAACGGATCGGTCGGGCGGGCCTGGCGCTGGTGTACGTCGGTACGGCCATGCTGTTGGTCTGCATCGTGCTGCGCGGTCTGGCGACCTCACGCGTGCCGTGGGGCAACATGTACGAGTTCATCAACCTGACGTGCTTCTGCGGCCTCGTCGCGGCGGCGATCACCCTGCGCCGCCCCAAGTACCGCGCGTTGTGGGCGTTCGTCCTGCTTCCGGTCCTGATCCTGCTGGCCGTCTCGGGCAAGTGGCTGTACTCCAACGCCGCGCCGGTGATGCCCGCCCTGCAGTCCTACTGGTTGCCGATCCACGTGTCGGTGGTCAGCCTCGGCTCGGGAGTGTTCCTGGTCGCGGGCGTGGCGAGCATGCTGTTCCTGCTGAAGATGTCGCCGCTGGGCGAGGCGGCCCGCGACGGCAGGCTGGCCGCCATCGTGCAGCGGCTGCCCGACGGGCAGACCCTGGACCGGATCGCCTACCGCACGACGATCTTCGCGTTCCCGATCTTCGGCTTCGGCGTCATCTTCGGTGCCATCTGGGCCGAGGAGGCGTGGGGCCGCTACTGGGGCTGGGACCCGAAGGAGACGGTCGCGTTCATCGCGTGGGTCGTCTACGCCGCCTATCTGCACGCCCGCTCGACGGCGGGCTGGCGCGACCGCAAGGCCGCCTGGATCAACGTCGTCGGGTTCGTCGCGATGGTATTCAACCTGTTCTTCATCAACCTGGTCGTGACCGGGCTGCACTCCTACGCAGGGGTGGGCTGAGATTGGATTCTCGAGGCACCTCTGCCCGTTATTCCGAGCAACAACCGGGTTTCCGATCGCAGCAGCGGTTCAGCGACCCATCCCAGGCCATCCCGCCGGAGTGGACGGCGCCGACGCCGCCGCACGGCATCCCCGTCGTCGAGCTGCCGACGCCGACGCCGACGCCGGAACCGGCACAGCCCGAGGCGCAACCGCCGTACCTGGACCTGTCGACCGTCGCGCTGCTCGGCCAGCCCAAGAAGAAGCCGAGCGCGGGCTGGCGTCGCTGGCTCTACCTCGGTTCGTTCACGTTGGTGAACCTCGGCGAGGGACGCAAGGCCATGCGCCGCAAGGAACTCACCGCGCAGGCCACCAGGCCGCTTCGCGAGTGCTACCGCATCGCGCTGCTGTCTCTCAAGGGCGGGGTCGGCAAGACGACGATCACCGCGACCCTCGGAGCCACGTTCGCGTCGACCAGGGGGGATCGCGTCATTGCCGTCGATGCCAACCCCGACCGCGGCACACTGAGCCAGAAGGTGCCTCTCGAGACGCCGTCGACGGTGCGGCACCTGTTGCGCGACGCCGAGGGGATCAGCAGCTACAGCGACGTCCGCCATTACACGTCGCAGGGTCCGAGCCGTCTGGAAGTGCTTGCCTCAGAGAGTGATCCGGCCGTCTCGGAGGCATTCAGCAGCGACGACTACAAGCGGACGCTGGAGGTGCTCGAGCGCTTCTACAGTCTGGTGCTCACCGACTGCGGGACGGGCATGCTGCACTCGGCGATGTCGGCCGTGCTGAACAACGCCGACGTGTTGATCGTCGTCAGTTCCGGGTCGGTCGACGGTGCGCGCAGTGCGTCCGCGACGTTGGATTGGCTCGACGCGCACGGCTATCAGAGCTTGGTGACGAACTCGATCGCCGTGATCAACGCGGTGCGACCGCCATCGGGACGCGGCGGCTCACGCGTCGATCAGAACAAGGTCGTCGACCACTTCTCCAGGCGGTGCAAGGCGGTGTTGCAGGTGCCGTTCGACCCGCACCTCGAGGAGGGCGCGGAGATCAGCCTCGAACGGCTGAAGCCGGAGACGCGCGACGCCTTGACGGAGTTGGCCGCCGTGGTGGCAAGCGGATTCCCCGGCACGCACTAGCAAGGTCAGCGGGGGTCCTTGCCGTGGTTGAGCCGGTTGAGGAACTCGGGATCGTCATCCGGTCCGATGGTCCTGGTTCTCGGCCGATTGGCGGTCGCGCGTACCAGGCGCCAGGCCCCATAGGCGAGTCCCGCCAAGATGACGACGAGGAGAACGAACTGCAGCACAAAAACCTCCTTGTAGTAAATATACGCGCCGTCGGTAGGCTCGGGTCCGTGCCTGGTTCTGGAGCAGCCCGGGAAGAGACCACTCGGCCCGGTTCGCGGATGGTGGTCGACGTCCTGATCTACGCGATTGCTCGCGTCCTGCTGGTCGTGGTGCTCGCCGTGGCCATCTACTTCGGCGGCAACCTGCTCGGCATCCACGAGTTCCCGATCGTGATACCGGTGCTCTTCGCGATCGTGCTCGCCCTTCCGCTGGGCATTTGGGTGTTCGCGCCGCTGCGCAACCGGGCCACCGCCAGCATGGCCATCTTCGACCAGCGTCGGCGCCGTGACCGCGATCAGCTTCGCGCCCGCCTGCGAGGCGACGAGCCACCGGCCAAGTGACGAGTTCGTGACGATCGCGCCGCGGATCGCCTTCGGGGTGGAGTTCGTCGGCGCCGCAGGGTTTCTCGACTCGCCGACCTACGGGCTGCCGCTCACTTCCTGATCGACGGTGTGAACGCCCGGATCGGAGGGTGGCGAGCAGGCAGCAGGGTCGTGCCCTCGTGCGACGGATCGGTGCGTCTCGGGCGGGAGGCCTAGGCGAACTCGTCGGCGCGTCCGTCGGACCGGTGTCGGTGGGGGCAAGCGGCTCGGCCTTGCTCGGACTGGTCGCGTCGCGCTACCCAACGGAACTCGGGTCGCGACGCTGGCCGGTGAGCTCACCAGCACGTCCTTGAGAGTTTGCTGCTGCGCTGGATCTGGGTTGGGGACGACGCGCTGCCCGACTGAGACGAACTTCAGCCGTCGAGCTGTCCGGCGATGCCGCGCTCGATGCCCAGCCGCGTCGTCGACGGCAGCACCACGATGCCGTCGAGTTCCTTGGACGCCAGCGCGTAGGCCTGCTCGCGTTCGTGCCGAGTGGCGCCGTCGTCGGAGGCCACGCTCAACAGGCTGCGGGCGCGGGCGATCCGCTGCTGATGTTCCGGGGAGAAGTCGCTGCGGCGCCGTCGGATCGCCTCGGCCTCGGCCGCGTCGAACGCCATGGTGTAGTCCTCGACGGCAGCGAGGTACTGCGCCGCCGATTCGCGGTCGTCGACCAGATCCTCGGCCTTCGCCGGGCGCAGCAGGTCCGCGCGCAGCTTGGCCTTGTGGAACGCCGTCGTCAGCGGTGCCCGCATGTCGGTCATCAACGGGAAGTCCAGCAGCTTGTCGGCGTCGAGCTCGTACTCCATCCAGCGGGTGTCGGTGCGTGCGTGTTGCTCGATGGTGCGTGTGATGAGTCGCCACACGGCGGCCGGATTGGTCGGCCCGGACGGAAGGTCTTCGTGGCCACCGCCGGACGGCGCGTCCCGCGGCCCCTGCACCCGCCGCCAGATGCTGAGCCCGGCGATCACCACGCCTGCCACGGGCATCAGCATCAGCAGAAGCTCCGCCAACCGAAATACGATGCCCACTCCGTCAGGATGCCACTGTCGCGAGCTAGGCGATGGCGAGCGCGGCCGCGACTGCGATCGACCACACGAGCATCGTCAGCCCGGTGTCGCGCAGCACGGGGATCAGGTCCTTGCCGCCACGGCCGGAACGCACCGGCGCAGCGGCCCGCACCGCGAGGGGCAACGCCACCAGGCCGACGGCGCACCACGGCGTGGCGAGCATCAGGACCAGCGTGAGCACGAACGCCAGTGCGACCAACGCCTGGAACAGGATCCGGGTCCGCGCGTCACCCAGACGCACCGCCAGCGTGATCTTGCCGGATTCCTTGTCGGTCGGAATGTCGCGAAGGTTGTTGGCCACCAGCACCGCTGACGACAGCGCGCCCGTCGCGACGGCGAGCGCAGCACCAACCCAGTCGAC
Source organism: Mycobacterium sp. (assembly GCA_025963385.1). Classification (GTDB taxonomy): domain Bacteria; phylum Actinomycetota; class Actinomycetes; order Mycobacteriales; family Mycobacteriaceae; genus Mycobacterium. The sequence goes on along the minus strand of JAOPUT010000292.1, from coordinate 33,552 downwards.
CCGCAGCGCTTGGGTGTACTGCGTCCCGAGGACGGCGACGAGGCCGAAGAACACGAAGACGGCGACCTCGCCGAGCCCGATGTATCCGTAGGGCTTCGAGCCGCCGGTGTACAGCCACGCGCCCGCGATGCACGCCGCGCCCACCGCGATGAGCCACGGCTGGCTGACGATCGCCAGCGCCAGACCCGCCGCGGCACCGACCCCGAGGCTGACGGCAGCGGCGGTGGCGACGGCGCGGGGGGACGCGAGCCTGGACCCGACCAGGCGCAGCGGGCCTGCGCGCACGTCGTCGGTACCGCGGATGCCGTCCGAGTAGTCGTTGGCGTAGTTGACGCCGACGATCAGGGCCAGCGACACGATCAACGCGAGAAGCGCCTTCCACCACACGGCGTCACCGAGCCACGCCGCTGCTCCCGTGCCCGCGATCACCGGGGCGACGGCGTTGGGCAACGTGCGGGGACGTGCGCCCTCGACCCACTGCGCGAAACTTGCCACGCCGGTCATCGTCGCACGGGGCGGCTCAATGGCTGACGGCGAGCAGGCTGGCCACCAGGTTGATGGTGATCGCCAGAATGATCGCGCCGAACAGGAAGGACAGCAAGCCGTGCCGCATTGCCACCATCCGGACGGAGCGGGCGGTGAGGTCGGTGTCCGACACCTGGTAGGTCATGCCGAGCGTGAACGCCAGATACGCGAAGTCCCCGTAGTCGGGCTGGTAGCCCTCGGCGTTGAAGTCGATGCCGCCCTCGTCGTCTCCGCCGTAGTACAGCCGGGCGTACCGCAGCATGTAGACGGTGTGCACGGCGACCCAGGCCGCCACCACGCTCAACACGCCGACGACGGCCGCGCTGACGTCGCCGACCGATCCGGCCACCAGGAGGTAGCCCACCCCGCCGAGGCTTGCGACGCTGGCGAGGAGGACGGTGACGTCGAGGATCCACGGGGTGGAGTCGTCGTCGCGGTACCTGGTGGCGTGCTTCCGAGTGCCCGCCGCGTCGAGCGAGCCGACGATCAGCCACGTCCACGCGAGGTACACGACTGCCGCGACGATCCATCCCGCCGCCGGCGCGTACGGCCATCCGACGGTCACCCCCACGGCGACGGCCGCGGCCACCCCGAGCGGCGTGGCTACCGCTATGCGCAGACCGATCGGAGCATCTGGAAGTCCCATCGCGGCGAGTCAAGCACAGCACGCTGTGAACGCGCGCCAGAAGGCATACCCGACAATGGGCTGATGCTCGCAGTGATTGGTGGCAGTGGCTTCTATACGTTCTTCGGATCCGATGCGCGCAGCATCAACGTCGACACCCCGTACGGGGCACCGAGCGGAGCCATCACCGTCGGCACGGTCGGCGGGCACGAGGTCGCGTTCCTGCCGCGGCACGGTGCCAGCCACGAGTACTCGCCGCACACGGTGCCGTACCGCGCGAACATGTGGGCACTGCGTGCGCTCGGCGTGCGGCGGATCTTCGCGCCCTGCGCCGTGGGCAGCCTGACTGCCGACCTCGGCCCCGGTTCGATGGTGGTGCCCGATCAGCTCGTCGACCGGACCAGCTCCCGCGCGGACACGTACTTCGACACCGGTGGCATCCACGTCGGGTTCGCCGATCCGTACTGCCCGACGCTGCGCGCCAACGTGACCGACCTACCCGGCGTCATCGACGGCGGGACGATGGTCGTCATTCAGGGTCCGCGCTTCTCGACGCGTGCGGAGAGTGGGTGGTTCGCGTCGCAGGGGTTCACGCTGGTCAACATGACCGGATATCCGGAGGCGGTGCTGGCCCGCGAGCTCGAGATGTGTTATGCCGCAATCGCTTTGGTGACCGACCTGGACGCGGGTATCGAGTCGGGCGCCGGTGTCAGAGCGGTCGACGTCTTCGCGGAGTTCGAGAGGAACCTGGTGCCGTTCAAGAAGCTGGTGCACGAGGCCATCGACGGCGTGGCGGCCGAGCGCACCTGTACGCACTGCCTCCCCCACGAGGGCGTCACGCTGCCGATCGAGCTGCCGTGAAGGTCCTCGTCACCGGGGCGGCGGGCTTCATCGGCTCGAGGGTGTGCGCGGCGCTGACCGCGAGGGGCCACGAGGTCGTCGCGGTCGATGCGATGCTGACCGCTGCGCACGGCGACGCGGTGACGCCACCCGACGGGGTGCTCGAGGTCGACGTGCGCGATGCGTCCGGCATCGCGTCGCTGCTGCCGGGAGTCGACGTCGTCTGCCACCAGGCCGCCGTCGTGGGGGCGGGCGTCGACGCCTCGGATGCGCCGAACTACGGCAGTCACAACGACTATGGGACGACGGTGCTGCTCGCCGAGATGTTCGCCGCGGGCTGTACCCGGCTGGTGCTGGCGTCGTCCATGGTGGTGTACGGCCAAGGCGGCTACGACTGTCCCGTCCACGGTCCGGTCGATCCGCTGCCCCGCACGGTGGCGGATCTGGACGCGGGCGTCTTCGAGCACCGCTGCCCGATCGGCGGCGAGGAGCTGAACTGGCGCCTGGTGGGGGAGGGCGCCCCGCTGCGGCCGCGCAGTCTCTACGCGGCGAGCAAGACGGCCCAGGAGCACTACGCGCTGGCATGGGCGGAGGCGACGGGCGGCTCCGTGGTCGCGCTGCGGTACCACAACGTCTACGGGCCGATGATGCCACGCGACACCCCGTACTCGGGCGTCGCCGCGATCTTCCGGTCGGCCATCGAAAGGGGAGATCCACCAAGGGTTTTCGAGGACGGTGGTCAGATGCGGGACTTCGTCCACGTCGACGACGTGGCAGCCGTCAACGCCGCGGCCGTCGAGGCGGACACGTCAGGCTTCGCGGCGTTCAACGTCTGCTCGGGCCGGCCCATCTCGATCATGGACGTGGCGTCCAGGATCTGCGCCGCCCGCGACGGGCAGCCGCCGGTCGTCACCGGGCAGTACCGCAGTGGCGACGTCCGCCACATCGTCGCCGATCCCGCCGCTGCCGCCGAGGTGCTCGGGTTCCGTGCGGCGATCGACCCGGCCGACGGACTGAGGGAGTTCGCGTTCGCGCCGCTGCGGGGTTAGCCATACCGGGGCGAGCGATGCGACGGGGGATGAATACTCGAGACGTGACTACCCGGGACCTCTGCAACACCTTCGGCATCGACTTTCCGCTCTTCGCCTTCAGCCACTGCCGTGACGTCGTCGCCGCGGTTACCAACGCAGGCGGCTTCGGGGTGCTCGGGGCGACGGCGTACACCCCCGAGCAACTCGACCGGGAACTGACGTGGATCGACGAGCACGTCCACGGCAAGCCGTACGGCGCCGACATCATCGTCCCCGCGAAGTTCGAGGGCAAGGGCGAGAACCTCTCCCGCACACAGCTCGTCGATCGCATCCCCGAGGATTACCAGACCTTCGTCGGCCAGCTGCTCGCCGAGCACGGCATCGAGACGGAGGCGCCGCGCATCGGCGGGTCGGCGCTGACGGGCGACACCGGACGCGAACTGCTGGACGTCGCGATGAGCCACCCGATCAAGTTGATCGCCAACGCCCTTGGCGTGCCGCCGGACTACATGATCGAGGCGGCCCGCGAGCGCGGCGTGCCGGTGGCGGCGTTGGTGGGGGCCAAGGAGCACGCGGTCAAGCAGGCGGCGGCAGGGGTGGACCTGATCGTCGCGCAGGGCACCGAGGCGGGCGGTCACTGCGGTGAGGTGACCACGCTGGTGTTGATCCCCGAAGTACTGGAAGCGTTGGCGTCCATTTCGAGTGACATTCCGGTGCTCGCCGCGGGCGGCATCGTGACGGGCAGGCAGATGGCCGCCGCCGTCGCGATGGGGGCCGATGGTGCGTGGACCGGTTCGGTGTGGCTGACCACCGAAGAGGCCGAGACCGCGCCGCACACCGTGCAGAAGATGCTCGCGGCGACCTCGCGCGACACCGTGCGTTCGGCGGGCCGGACGGGAAAGCCGTCACGCCAACTGGTTTCGGACTGGACCGACGCGTGGCTGCCGCACGCAGACGGCAGGCAGCCGCTGCCGTTGCCGCTGCAGTCCATGCTCTGCGAGCCGGTGCTTCGCCGCATCGACGCGCTGGCCGATCAGGGTCACCACGGGGCGCAGGAGCTGGCGACCTACTTCGTCGGGCAGGGCGTCGGGTTGATGAACAAGGTGAAGCCCGCACGCGACGTCGTGCTGGAGTTCATCGAGGACTACCTCGCAGCCGCGCAACGGCTGGGAAACTCGCTGCCCGACTAGCCCCCGCCTTGCGGCCGAACGTGGATTACCCCCACGCGAAACCGCCGAATGGCGTGGGGGGAATCCACGTTCGGCGGAATGGAGAAGGAGCTATTCCTCGCCGGCGAGCGGGAGTCGCACCTCGAAGCGGGCGCCGTTCTCCAGGTTGTACGCGGACACGGTGCCGTGGTGGGCGTGCACCAGCCCTGCGGCGATCGCCAGGCCCAGTCCCGATCCGCTTGGCAGGGATGAGTCTTCGCGTGGCACCCGGCCATTGGATCCGCGGTAGGCGACGTCGAAGACGCGGGCCAGGTCGGCCTCGTTGATGCCGACTCCGGTGTCGTCGACCCTGGCCCACGCACCCTGCCCGTCGGAGCCGATCGCGAGTTCGACGGAGCCGCCCTCCGGGGTGTGGGCGATGGCGTTGGCGACCAGGTTGGACAGCACCCGCACCAGCGCGCGGTCGCTGCCGATCACCCCGACCGGGGTGGTGGGCACCCTGGCGTGCAGAGCGACGCCTGCCCGCTCGGCCGCGATGCGGTGCGCGGAGACCACGTCGTCGACGACCTCGTCGAGTGCCACCTTGTCGTAGGCGGGCTGGACGGCGCCTGCGTTGATCTTCGACATCTCGAAGAGGTCGTCCACCATCTCGGAGAGCCGGACCGTTTCGAGCTCGATGTGCTTGGCGTGCGCCCGAATCTCGTCGTCCTCGACCACGCCGTCGGCGATCGCCTCGGCCACGGCGCGAATGCCTGCCAGTGGGGTGCGCAGGTCGTGGCTGACGAAGGCGACGAGCTGCCTGCGCGACTGTTCGGCCATCTCGTCGGCCTCGCGGATCTGTTGTTCCCACACCGTGCGCCTGGCCTGGTAGCGCGCGAGCATGATCGCGGCGGGAATCGTCACGACCGAGACGATGATGAGGACGACGGCGATGCCTTCGAACCGCTGCGACAGCATGAACCCGCTCGCGCCGAAGACTCCGGTGAACGTGGCGACGGTGGGGATGAGCACCAGCACCACCATGCTGAGCGTCAGTGACCACGACCGCGCCAACCGGATCAGGATCGCGCCTGCCACCACCACCGGCACCGAGCACGCCAGCGCCATGCCGACGATCTCCCAGCTGTTAGCCGTCGGCATGGCGCTCCTCGCTCCACATGTAACCGCGGCCCCATACGGTCTGCACGCGGTGCTCGTCGCCGAGCTTCGAGCGCAACCTCTTGACGTGCACGGTGACGGTGGAAAGATCGCCGAAGTCCCACTGCCACACCCGCTTCAGGAGCTCTTCTCGGGTGAAGACCACGCCGGTGTGGGTCAGGAAGAACAGGAGGAGGTCGAATTCGCGGTTGGTCAGGCTGATCGGCTGGCCCTTGATGGTCACCGACCGCGCGGCGGCCGACACCGTCATGTCGCCGACGGTCACGACGATCGGTGGCGCGCCGGGCGCCGACGGTGCGCGGCGCAGGACGGAGCGGACCCGCAGGGCCAACTCGCGGGGGCTGAAGGGTTTGACGAGGTAGTCGTCGGCGCCGGCCTCGAGCCCGGCGATGCGGTCGTCCTCCTCGCCGAGGGCCGTCAGCAAGATGACCGGCACCGCGTAGCCACCGCGTTCGCGAAGCACGCGACAAAGCGCGAGCCCGTCGGGTCCCGGCATCATCACGTCGAGAACGGCGACGTCGATCTGCTCCGAACCCAGCAACCGCAGGGCCTGGTTGCCGTCCCGCGCGAGCGACACTTCGAGGCCGTCCCGTTCGAGGTACCGGCGCACGACGTCACGGACGACGTTGTCGTCGTCGGCGATCAGCACACGGGTCACAACGCTCAACACTAACCCGGCACGGTCCTTACCTGCGCCGACGTCACCGAATCGTCAGCGTTCACCGAGCGGAGAGCCCGCTGGGGTGACTAGCCTTGCAGCGGTGGATCCTTCTCGGGTGACGGTGGTGATGCCCTGTCTGAACGAGGCCGAGTCGTTGCCGGGGGTGCTCGCCCTGATCCCCACCGGGTACCTGGCGCTGGTGGTCGACAACAACAGCACCGACGGCACCGCCGAGGTGGCACGTCGTTGCGGCGCAACGGTCGTCGAGGAATCCCAACCGGGTTACGGGGCCGCCGTGCACGCGGGCATCGTCGCGGCGTCGACGCCGATCGTGGCGGTGCTCGACGGCGACGGATCGCTGGATCCGCGCGAGCTGCCGAACCTCGTCGACGAGCTCGACCGCGGTGCCGACATGGCCGTCGGGAGGCGACGGCCGTCGCCGGGGGTCCGCTGGCCGTGGCACGCGAGGCTCGGCACGCAGGTGGTGTGCTGGCGCCTTCGCACTCGCCATGGGATTCCGGTGCACGACATCGCCCCCATGAGGGTGGCTCGTCGCGATGACGTGGTGGGGCTTGGTGTAGCCGACCGCAGATCAGGGTATCCGCTGGAACTACTGGTCCGGGCGGCTGCTGCGGGCTGGGTGGTCGCTGAGCGCGACGTCGCGTACGGATCGCGTACCGGGGGTAAGTCGAAGGTTAGTGGCTCACTACGTGGCAGTTTCTTTGCGGTACTGGACTTTTGGCGGGTGATCTCTTGAGCTCGGACGTGCCCGTGGCGGTGCTGGTGGTCGCGAAGGCGCCGGTGCCCGGTCTCGCGAAGACCCGTCTGGCGCAGAGCCTGGGCAATGCCGCAGCTGCCGACATCGCGGCCGCCGCGCTGCTGGACACCCTCGACGCCGTGGCGGCAGCGCCGGTCGCCGCACGCGTCGTCGCCATGACCGGCGATCTCTCGGCCGCCAGCTGCAGTGTCGAAATCCGCAGCCGCATGGCCGATTTCACGGTGATCGAGCAACGTGGTGACGACTTCGCCGACCGGCTGGCCAATGCGCACGCCGACGCTGCGCTCGCCGCCGACGGACTCCCGATCCTGCAGATCGGCATGGACACCCCGCAGGTGACCGCCGATCTCCTCGTCGAGTGCGCGACCGCGCTGCTCTCGACCGATGCGGTGCTCGGCATGGCCAGGGACGGCGGCTGGTGGGTCCTCGGCCTCACCGACCCGCGCGCCGCCGAGTGTCTGCGGGGCGTGCCCATGTCCACCGCGGAGACGGGCGCCGTAACGCTTGCCGCCCTGCGGGACACGGGGTTGGACGTGGGATTGGTATCCGAGTCGTACGACGTCGACACGATCGACGACGTCGAAGTGGTTCGCCGGGCATGCCAGCCGGACAGTCGATTCCGCCAGGTGACCCTGGCGGTGGAGGTGGAACGTGCTCGGTAATCTCTACGATCAGGCCCTGACCGGCGAACGATGTTGGATTCGTTACGACGACGGCAGCATTCAGGGTCTGCCGGTGCACAGCTGGCTGCTCGGCAATCGGCGGGCCGACAAGGCGTTCGACCGGGCGGTGCTGGGGCTGTGCCACGGGCCGACCATCGATTTGGGTTGTGGCCCTGGACGATTCGTCGCGCACCTGACCAAGCTGGGCATCCCCGCGCTGGGCGTCGATCAGTCGCAGACCGCGGTCGAACTGGCCCGTCGCAGCGGCGCGCCCGCACTGCGGCGCGACGTCTTCGAACGGTTGCCGGGCATGGGCCGCTGGGGGACCGTACTGCTGGCCGACGGCAACGTCGGACTCGGCGGCGACCCCACCCGCGTCCTGCGCCGCGCCGGTGAGCTGATGCGCACGGGCGGCCGGTGCGTCGCCGAGTTCGACCCCGCCATCAGCGGCGTGCAGTGCCGCTGGGTCCGGCTCGAGTCGTCGAAGACCGTTGGGCCCTGGTTCCGATGGGCATCCGTCGGCATCGACTGCGCCAAGCACCTCGCGGAGGACGTGGGACTCGCGGTCGCCGCCGTCATGCCGGTCGGCAACCGGGTGCTGGTGAGCCTGGCCGCCGCCTGACCTACCAGTTCGTCAGGATGACGTGGTTGAGCACCAGGGCACCGATCACGTTGAGCCCCAACCACCATCGATGTGAACGAAGGGGCAGCAGGGCCCCGGCGGCGGTCAGCCAGAGGGTGTACGGCAACCAGATTCGCTCGACCTCGGCCTTGCTGAGCATGCTGAGGTCGGCGAGGACGATCGCCAGCAGCGCGGCCAGGATGACGAGGTGCAGGCCCGAGCGTGCCTTGATCATCTCGAGGTCGAACGCGCGCGAGACACCGGCGACCGTGCCCAGTCCCACGGCGCACACCACCGAGGCGAAGTTGGCCCACGCCCAGTACTGGAACGGCCGGTTGGCCGCGATGCCCTGCCAATACCGTTCCTGCACAGCGATGTAACCGTCGAACCACCAGAACCCGACGAGAGCAAAGAGCCCGACGACGGCCAGCGCGGCGAGCACGGCGGGGAGGAAGGCGCGCAGTGCGGAGCGCGCGTTCTCGGCGGCGATCAGGATGGCGACGGCGGGCAGTGCGATGAGCCCGAGACCGTAGTTGAGGAAGATGCCCCACCCCAGCAGCAGGCCTGCGCCGACGCCGGCCGGGATGGCCGTTCGCGCCGTTGCGCGGACCGCGAGGGCCAGCAGGGCGAGGCCCCACGCCGCCACCCCCGCGAAGTAACCGTCGGCCGACACCGCGATCCAGATCGCGGTCGGCGCCACCGCGACGAACGGGGCGGCCCGCCGTGCGAGGTCCTCACCGGACAGTGCTCGCGCCGCGACGACGATGGCCGCCGCCGCACTCGAGCCCACCAGCAGGCACAGCAGTCCCGCCCACGCGCCGCCGGTCAGGCCGATGCGGTCGAGCCACACGAACGTCAGCAGGGCGCCAGGGGGATGGCCCGAGACGTGCGTGATCCACGAATCCGGTTGGAAGTCGCGGATTCTCGACGAGAACGTGTGAAGCGCGTAGGGGATGTCGGTGACGGTCGGCACCTGGCGGAGGTATTCGTTCGGGGTCGCCAGACGGTGCGCGAACCCGCGCTGCCACCCGTCGATCATCGCCAGGGTGAAGGCCCATGCGCACGACACCGCCCACGTCACCCACGGGACCGCGCGCCAAGGCAGACGTCGCGCGATCGCCGGACCCCACAGGGCGGTGCCGCCGCCGATCACGACGGCCGGGATGGTGCCCCAACCGACGTGGGCGTTCCACCAACCGAAGATCGGTGCCGCCTCGGCGTACATCTGGATCTGCCGGGGAGTGCTGTTGATCAGCGGTGTGACGATGCCCAGCCCGAGATGAGGGACGACGAACGCCGCGGCGACCAGCAGGACCGCCAGGATGGCCGCGATCACGTCACGGCGGGCAGACCTCACGTTTACCCACCCTAGGGGGCGCGCCTGCGGGTGCGCCGTGACGTTTCGCTGACGGTGTCAGCCCGCGGCGTCCTCCAGCAGTCCCACCACCGCTTCGTCGAGCGACGCGGCCACGGCCGAGGCCTCCTCGCTCGCGTACGGAGCGATCGCAGTGGCCACGCGGTCGTACGACAGGGTCGTCCCCTCGGGCCGCTCGGCGAGCAGGATGGTGACCGGAGCGTACGAGCCCACGTCGGGGACGGTGGCGGCCATGCTGCTCATCGTGACGGGGTTGCCCGCGATGATCCGCAGCAGGCGGAGTGCCCGCGCCGGATCGCGGATCGTCAGGGGTGCGCCGAGGTCGAGGCTCAGGAACTCGATCAGGCCGCTGCTGCCGCTCGCCGCGGCGACGGCCGCCTCGAGCTCGTCGGCGTCGCGGGCGGCGTTCCACCGGGCGACGACGCCACCGAAGTCGGTCACGCGCCCCAGACCGGCGTAGACCGCCGCGACCACGTCGTCGAAGGGCTTCTGCGTGCTGACGGTGACCCGGCTGATCGGTACGGTCGTCTCGGTGGTCTTAGGCATCTCGCCACTTGACCATCTGCTCGACGGTGCTGAAGTCGTAGCCGTCGCCGTCGGGGTGGATCTCGGTGGTGAACAGGGTGACGCCGGCGTCGCGGTAGGCGTCCGCCCCTGCCACGTCCTCCCACACCGATGAACGCTCGACGTCGGAGTCCTTGCGCCCGTTGGCCTCGGCCAACTCGCGTACCACGTCGCTGGCTTGCCTGAACTTCTCGACTGGCAGGAAGCTGTGCCAGATGTCGGCGTGCCGCGACACGGCGGGCAGGGTGCGCTTGACGCCCGAGCCCCCGATCAGGATCGGGATGTCGTGTACGGGCGGCGGGTTGAGTTGCTCCAAGCGGTTCTCGATGCGCTCCAGGCTCTCGTCGAACAGATCGAAGCGCGACTTCACCGAGCCGAAGTCGTAACCGTATGTGGTGTAGTCCTTTTCGTACCACCCCGCGCCGACGCCGAGGATGAGGCGACCGCCGCTGATGTGGTCGACCGTACGTGCCATGTCGGCGAGCAGGTCGGGATTGCGGTAGCCGACGCCGCTGACCAGCAGACCGATCTCGGCCCGCGACGTGATCTCACCCCAGGAGGCCAACGCGGTCCAGCCCTCGAAGTTGGCGATGTCGGGCTGTACCTCGGACAGCACCGGCACGGCGTCGACGATGCCCTCGAAGGCAGGTGCGTGGAAGTGGTCATAGCCGAAGATGACGTCCACACCGATGTCCTCGGCGTGCAGCACGGCCTCACGCCAGCTTCGGTAGTCGGGCGCTCCGCCCGGCCAGAGTTGGACGCCTACGCGGGTGGGTCGAGTCATGCCGGTCTCCTTGAGGGACGATTTCACGGTCACCCAGGGACAAGACCCTATGTTTACTGTTTATTCCAGAACTTCGGCATGACATCTGGCCCGCCACGACGCCAGCACGTTTAGGCGTGCTAATCAGCCGCCGTCGAGGCGTGGGGGTGCGGAGTTGGCGATCCGGCGGTGCGCGGTCATCAGGACACCGTCCGACTTCAGCCTCTGCAGGGAAGACTTCGACTGCGACAGCTCGACGAGGTCCTTCGACAGCTGCTCGGCGATCACGCGGAGCTTGACGTTGTGCTGCTGGGACTGTGCACGCAGGATCTCGAAAGCGCCGTCGGCGTCGATGCCGTAGATGAACATGAGCATTCCCTTGACCTGCTCGATGACGCTCCGGTTCTCGACGATCGCCGCCAACCGCGCGGTCAGCAGCCCGTCCTGCTCACTCTCGGTCCACGTGCCGTCGGGACCGTCGGCGGGCGCGCCGCTGCGCCCGACTGTCTCCGCGCTCATCCCGCCTCCTCTCCCTGCGAACTGGGCCGCTGCCTTGCGGAGAAACTCCGCAAGGGTCTCGCGACCGCCGTGATCTTGGTGATCTTGTACCCGCTGCAGGGGGTTGGTTATACCTATCGTACGAATTTCGTCAGCGGCGTCACAGTCCCAGAGATGCTGTCCCAGGCCATTTCCGGTCGAATCGACGCGCGACCGCGGGCTCTTGTTGGCGCGAGAAACGGTACTTCAGGCCGCTGGTAGAGCGGCGACGTTGAAGGGCAGCGTGAAGCTGTCGCCGTGCGGATCGGTGACCACGACGGCGTCCCATCCCACGGACGGAATGTCGGATCGAGACAGGCGCAACTCGTGGATGGAGAACCCGATCTTGGCCGCGAGTGATGCCTCGCTGACCTCCATGATCGGCAGGTGCTCCTCAGGCGAGTCCGCCACGGACTGTTCCAGGGAGACGACCTCGACCTTGAAGGTACGGTCGTCGGTCGGGGCGCCGCGCTCGACGAGAACGACGAGCCATACGACGAGCTGTCCGGTCGCGACCTCCTCCCTTACGGCGGGAAAGACACCCCCCTCGACGTACAGGCCGTTGCCCCTGGTCTCGGCCTTCTCAGCCAGTAATGCTGCGGTGATCCTCACGAGGACCTCGGTTCCCTTCCAGGCGATGTCCGACTCATCTGTTCCACCACGTCGGTCAGCAGGGGTTGTTCCATGCGGGTGTAGGCCGTATGAACGAGGTTGTCGAAGAGGACGCGATCGACGGGCAGTCGCTGGCGGGACGCGGCGACGAGGTCTCGGATGATCTGCTCGGCAAGGGCCCGCAGCTTGACGTTGTGGTGTTGAGATTGCATACGCAGGACGTTGAATGCCTCGTCGGTGCCGATGCCGAAGATGAACATCAACATGCCCTTGGCCTGCTCGATGGCAGCCCGGCTCTCGGCGATCTCAGCGATGCGGTCGGTGATCTCGTCCTGCTGCGCACGTTCGGCCCCGGTGCCATTGTCCTGCCGTTGGGCGTGCATCTCGCCTCCCGTGCGCCGTGGTCGGATGCCGACCAGCGTCGACCCCGTTCGGGTGCAAGGTACCCAAATGCGCCGGTTTCTATACCGGTCTGGCGTCCTCGTCGGCCGCGGCTTCGACGAGAGGCCCGTCATCCTCCTCGAGCGCCTCGACGCGCGCACCTGGGTCTTCGGCGACCAGCACACGGACGAAAGTGTTGAAGAACGCGATCGTGGGCACGGCCAGGAGGGCTCCGATGATGCCCGCCAGCACCCCGCCTGCCGAGAGACCGAGAACGACCGCGAGCGGATGGATGGACACCGCGCGTCCCATCACCAGTGGCTGCAGGACGTGCGCCTCCAGCTGCATGACCGCGACGATCAATCCGAGCGTGATCAGCGCGTAGATGAAACCCTTGGCCAGCAGCGCGACCATCACCGCCAGCAACCCGGTCACCAGCGCGCCGACCACCGGGATGAACGCCCCCAGGAAGATCAGCGACGCGAGCGGCAGCGCCAGCGGGATGCCCATGATCGCCAGCCCGCTACCGATGGAGACCGCGTCGACCAGGGCGACCAGTGAGGTGGCACGGGCATAGCCGGCGAGCGAATGAAAACCCGCGGCGCCCGCCTCGCGCACGCGGGACCGGTGATCGGAAGGAACTAGGCGGGTGATGAACTGCCAGATGCTGCGGCCACCGAGCAGCAGGAAGATTACGGTGAAGAGCAGAAGCAAAGCGCCGGTGACGATTTCGACGATGGTGCCCGCTGTGGACAGGGCTCCGGTGGTCAGCTGCGTCTGATGTGTGCGCAGAGCGTCGGTGAAGGTGTCGACGGCACGGTTGATCTGGTCGGCACTGAGTTTGGCGGGCCCGTTGATCAACCAGTCCCGCATGCCTTCGATGCTTCGCGTGACCTGCTCGACGAGTTGCGGTGCTCCCTCGATGAACTGGTTGACGACGAAGGCGAGGATCCCTCCGAACACCGCCAAGCCCAGGACCATGACGAACGCGACGGCCCCACCTCGCGCGGCGCCGTATCGGTCGAGGAAGTCGACGGCGGGCAAGAGCAAGGCCGTGATGATGAGGGCGAGGGCGACCGGCACGACGACCAGACCGAAGAGTTCGAGGACCCTCAGGGTGACGTAGGCGGCGGCAAGGAGGACGAGAAGTCGCCATGCCCACGCCGCGGACGCACGCACCACGGGGCTGACCCAGTTTTCGGCGTGGTCCGCAGCGGGAGGCACGGCGGCGCTACTGCGCTAGAACCAGACTTTTCGGCCACCGACCGGCCGGCCGACCGCGCCGAGCACCCAGAGGATTACGCCAATGACTACCAGGATTCCGCCGATGGTGTAGAGGATCGAGATACCTGCGAAGTAACCGATCAACAGAAGGATGATGCCGAGGACGATCATGCTCATTCCGATCCGTAGAAGCGAGTGAAACTGTCCCAGAAGGAATTACCCCAATGGTTAATTCCAAACCCGATAAGCCTCACGAGTTTTTAATAAAGAACCTTCCGCATGTTTTCCTCGGCGTAATAGGTGTTCAGCTGCTCCTCGCTCATGTCCGGCTTGATGGCCTTCGCGAGTTGAGCGACGCTTGGCACCGCAGCGGGGTTCCAGGTCTCCGGCTTCCACGCGTCCGATCTCAGGAACGCCTTTGCGCAGTGGAAGAACACCTCCTCGACGTCGATCTCCATGGCAAGGATCGGCCGCTTGCCGTCGACGGCCATCTCGTCGAAGTACGGCGCCTCGGCCATGATGCGGGCGGTTCCGTTGATCCGCAGGGTGTCCCCGCGCCCGGGGATCAGGAACACGGTGCCGACCCGGGGGCGCTGCAGCACGTTGAGATAGCCGTCCACCCGCTTGTTGCCGGGACGTTCGGGAATCGCGATCGTCGTGTCGTCGATGACGTGCACGAACCCCGGCGGATCACCCTTGGGGGAGACGTCCACGCGGCCTTCGGCATCCGTGGTGGCGACGAACCCGAGGGGCGAGTGGGAAAGCCAATCCTGCTGGGCTTCCGACAGCCGGTCCTTTACCTTGTTGGCGACGGCAGGGTTCGGATGGCCGACGATCGCGCGCAGATCGTCAACGGTCGTGACTTCCCGAGACATGCCTCCATCATGCGCCGGTGTCGAACCGCGCGGTGAGCTCCCTGCGGTCGAGCTTGCCGATGCCGCGACGGGGGAGCTCGTCGACGACGTGCACCTCTCGAGGAGCTGCCGTGGCATGCAGGGTCTGCTCGACGTGCGCGCGCAGCTCGGCCACGGTTGGTGCCTCGGCGCCGGGTGTGACGACCAACGCCGTCGCCACGCGCTGCCCCAGTCGCTCGTCGCTGACCCCGAACACCGCGCAGTCGGTGATCGCGGGGTGCGTCGCCAGCGCCGCTTCGACGAGCTGCGGCAGAACGGTCAGGCCGCCGGTGCCGATGGCATCGTCGGCGCGTCCCAGGATCCGCAGCATCCCTGAATCATCAAGGGCGCCAACGTCATCGGTGCGGAACCATCCGCGCTCGGCGAAGGGGTCGGGATCGGTGGGATGTCGGTAGCCCTTGGCAACGGTGTCCCCGCCGAGCACTACGCGACCCTCGTCGAGGCGCACCCGCACTCCGTCGAGGGGCACGCCGTCGTACACGCAGCCACCCGCCGTCTCGCTCATTCCGTACGTGCGCACCGCCCGGATGCCCGCGGCGGCGGCGGCGTTGGCGATCGTGGCCGGCATCGGGCCGCCGCCGATCAGCACCGCGTCCAGTTCCGCCAGAGCGGCGGTGGCGGCCTTGTCGCCGAGTGCCTTGGCCAGTTGGACGGCGACCAGTGACGCGTACCTGGGACCGGTGCCCAATGCCTCGATTGCCGAGGGCAATTCGGCGACGTCGAAACTCGGATCGATCGCGACGGGCACGGTGCCCGCCAAGAAGCTGCGCACCATGACCTGCAAGCCCGCGATGTGATAAGCGGGCAGCGCGAGCAGCCAGGTGCCGGGACCGCTCAGCCGGTCGTGTGTCGCGGACGCGCTGGCGATCAGCGCCCGCGCGGTCAGCATGGCGCCCTTGGGAACTCCCGTGGTGCCGGAGGTCGAGACGATGACCGCGACGTCGTCGTCGATGTCCTCGCCGATTCCCATCGACTCGGTGAGATGCTCCGCGGGCATGGCGTCCGCGGGTACCGGCAGGATCGCTGAATCCCGCCCGTCGAGGACGCCCTCGAGGACCGCCAGGAGCGGTTCAGGAGAAGGGATCTGCGGAATGACGACCGCGCGCAGGGGTGCTATGCGGATCCCTCTCCGTCGTCGGTGACCGCCGTGTCGTCGCGCGGGTCATCCAGTGGCCAACCCTTGGCTGCCAGGCGCTCACGAACCCGCTCGATGTCATTCTCCTGCGGGAGTTCGTCGGTCATCTGCGTGATCAGCACGCCGATGTCGATGTGGTCGAACTCGCCGCGGTCCATCAGTGCCTGCGCAACGGCCTTGACCTCGTCATTGCCGAGACGCCGGTTCAGCAGCGACATCAGCGGCACGCGGTCGGGTCCGGGCACGCCTTCCGGGTACCCAGCGGTGATCCAGGCGACGATCTTGCCGAGAAATGCGTTCACTGCGTCAACTTCCCCCTTCGGCGGGCACGCCGCCTCGGTGCTTCGACGGTTTGATGGTAGTCGGATGCCCCGTTCAGGGCCCTTCCAGGCTCGTAGCGGACTGCATGTTTCGGCGTGGTAGGCGAACGCGCCCCACCCGGGAGGTGAACACTGGATGAACAGCTCTCAGGCGGCGGTAAAGGCGCAGGTCAAGGGCCCCGATTGGCCTGCCACCGGCTGGTCAAAACAACCTGAGAAGGCTCACAATCTTCGCCATGGACTCAACCATGATCATCCTGGTGTTGTTGATTGTCACCGCACTGGCATTCGACTTCACCAACGGATTCCACGACACCGGCAACGCGATGGCGACGTCGATCGCCACCGGTGCCCTCAAGCCCAAGACCGCAGTGCTGCTGGCAGGCATCCTGAACCTCGTCGGTGCCTTCCTGTCCGTCGAGGTCGCCGTCACGGTCACCACCTCGGTCCTGAAGATTCAGGACGGCAAGACCGGTCATTTGGTCCCGTCCATCACGCCGTCGGTCGGCTTGACCATCATCTTCGCTGGGCTCATCGGCGGTATCCTCTGGAATCTGCTGACCTGGTTGTTCGGCATCCCGTCGAGCTCGTCGCACGCACTCTTCGGCGGCCTCATCGGCTCCGGCCTGGCTGCCGCAGGTCTGGCCGGTGTCAACTGGCCGGGCGTCATCAGCAAGGTGTTGATTCCCGCGGTCGCCTCCCCGTTCATCGCCGGTCTCGTTGCCGCGGGGGGTACGTGGATCGTCTATCGCATCACCCGCAACGTGATGAAGAGCCGTCGTGAAGAAGGCTTCCGCTGGGGCCAGATCGTCACCGCCTCGCTCGTCGCGCTCGCGCACGGCACCGGTGACGCACAGAAGACCATGGGTGTCATCGCGCTCGCGCTCATCACCACCGGTCACCTGACCGGGGATGTGAAGAAGGACGGCCTGCCGTTCTGGATCATCTTGTCGTGCGCCCTGGCAATCGGCCTCGGCACCTACATCGGCGGCTGGCGCGTCATCCGCACGCTGGGCAAGGGTCTCGTCGAGATCGAGTCGCCGCAGGGCTTCGCCGCTGAGGCGTCCTCCGCCGTGGTCATCCTGAGTTCGAGTGCCGCGGGCATGGCACTGTCGACCACGCAGGTGGCCACCGGATCGATCCTGGGGTCGGGAGTCGGCAAGCCCGGCGCACAGGTGCGCTGGGCAGTCGCGGGCCGTATGGCGGTCGCGTGGCTGGTCACGTTGCCCGCCGCCGCCCTGGTGGGTGCCATCGCCTTCTGGATCTCGCACTTCGTCGCGGGCGCCACGACGCAGCTGCTGGGCGACGGTCTGATCTTCCTCATCCTCGTCGGCCTCTCCGGCTACATGTACTGGCGCGCACAGCAGCAGAAGGTCGACAGCACCAACGTCAACGCCGATTGGGACGACACGACGAACTCCGTGGTGCCTGCCGCCGAACGCAAGGAGAAGGCGGACGCCCCCAAGGCCGAGGTCTGACTCGAAGACCTAAGTCCGAGCTTCTTCTTCACTGAGACAAGGAATTTCGAATGACATACGTGGAAGCCATCATCAAGGTGCTTGCCATCGGCCTCGTGCTCGGTGCCGGTCTGCCCGCGATCTTCGCGATCGGGCTCGTCGCCTTCTCGAACGGGGCTGGCGGGACGCACGAAGACGGCACCGCCGTCGCACCGAACCCGGCGCTCAAGGCGGTCGGATTGGTGCTGTTCGCTGCGGTCGCCGTCGTGGTCGTGATTGCCATCCTGTACATCACCAGAACGACGATCATCCACCACTTCGGGTTCAATCCCGTTCCCTTCCTCCCAAAGTGAGCTGACTGAACCATGGCTGAGAACAAGTCCCTCTTCGAGAACATCGTCAACTGGCTCAACGCGGGTTACCCCGAGGGTGTCCCGCCCAAGGACTACTTTCCCCTGCTGGCGCTGCTGAAGCGGTCGCTGAGCGAGGAAGATGTCGTGAAGGCCGCCCAGACCGTGCTCAAGTCGACCGCGGGTGACGCCGTGACCGAGGACGAGATCCGCAAGGCGGTCGCGTCGGTCAACGGGAAGGAGCCCAACCCCGAGGAGATCCGCCAGGTCGCCTCGAGGCTGGCGTCGGTGGGCTGGCCCCTGGCCGCACCCGCCAACTGAAAGTCGTTGCACCTGACGTCCCCTCGGCTCATCGAGCCGGGGGGACGTTCACTTTCTGGAGTCGCGTCGCAGGGGGTGCGTATCTGGCACCTGCACGAAGATCAGGGTGACGCCGTCCGGGTCGGTCACGTGCATCTCGTGCAGGCCCCACGGCTCCTGGGTGGCCGCACGGGCGATCGCGACGTTGCGGCCCTCGAGCTCGGTCTGCGTGGCGTAGACGTCGCGCACCTGAAGCCACAGTGCGCCGGGAAACGGCGGTCCCCCTTGACATCTCTCGCCATGGCCCGCGAGCTCGATGAGTGACTGCCCGGCGTAGAACACCGTGCCCGCACCGTATTCACGTGCCACGGCGAGGCCGATGGCGTCGCGGTAGAACGCCAGTGACCGCTGGTAGTCGGCCGGTCGAAACAACACCCGACTGGCCAGGATCTCCATGCGTCGGTTCTAACACAGAGGCACCCATTGCCCGCTCATCGGTGCCGACTTCTGCGCGACGCGTTCGTCGGCGATCAGTTCGTGGGTTGGACCCGCTGCCGCTTGATGACGGCGTTCACGGCTGCCGGCGCCACCGTGTTCAAGGCCTGCGCAGTGACGGCCATCCGCGGGGCGATGCGGACGGGCCTGCGCCGGACGGCGGTGACCATCCAGTCCGCTGCCTCCTCCGCCGACAGCCCCGGGATGCCGTCGTACGCCCGCGTCGGCGCGATCATCGGGGTCTTGACCAGCGGGTAGAACAGCGTGGTCGAGTGCACGCCGTCGATCGACCACTCCGTCTCGATCACGCGGCTCACCGCCGTCAGCGCCGACTTCGAGGCGTTGTAGACGGCGAACAGCGGCTGCGACTCGGTCAGCACGCCCCACGTCGACACGTTCACGATGTGTCCGTCGCGGCGCTCACGCATACCCGGCGCGAAGCCGCGGATGAGCCGCAGCGGCGAGTAGTAGTTCAGCTGCACCGTCCGCTCGACGTCGTGCCACCGCTCCAGCGATTCGGCCAGTGGCCGACGAATCGACCTGCCCGCGTTGTTGATCAGGACGTCGATGCCCCCGAACCGCTCCTCGACGTCGGCCACCAGGGCGTCCACCTCGTCGAGGTTGGACAGGTCGCTGGCGTAGGCCGTGGCCTCCCCGCCCGCCGCGGTGATGCGGTCCACCACCGAGTCGAGCAGTTCGCGTCGGCGGGCCACGACGATGACCCTGGCGCCCTCGCGGGCCAGTTTCAGCGCGCCCGCTTCACCGATACCCGACGAGGCGCCGGTGATCAGGATTCGCTTGCCTGCGGGGTTGACGTCCTGCCCTGGCGCAAGCAGCTGCGCCACCAGGGGTGGGCGCATGCTCGCGAGCAGGACGCTTTCGGCGAGGCGGCGGAGGGGGTTCTTACTCACGGTCGATGAGCTTAGGGCGCGGGCCGCGCCAGGAAATCGTGGAGGCTCGCTACCGCAAGCGTCTGCTGTTCGCCGTACTCCTCGAACGTCATGGCGGGCACGAAGCCGAGTCGCCGCAGCAGTTTCAGGGATCGCGCGTTGGCGCTCTGCGTCACCACGATGACCGGTTCGTTGGGGAGTTCGGCGGCCGCCGCGCGGAGCACGGCCCTGGCCGCCTGGTACGCCAGGCCGCGGCCCCAGAGGCGACGGTCGAGGGTGTAGGCGAGCTCGAGTTCCTCCCCGGACGGCCCGAGGTGACCGGGATGGTGGACGCCGCGACGTGTCAGCGACACCGTGCCGAGGAAGGCGTCCGTCGTCTTGTCGGCGATGACGTACGAGCCCGCCGAGTCCGTCGCGGACGCCACGCCCGCCTCGTCGAGATCGCGGGCGACGGCGGCACGGGGCTGTGGTCCACCGAGATGCGCGCGAACGTCGGGATCGGCGACGTGGTCGATGATCGAGCTGCGATCTTCGTCGCGCGCCTTGCGGAGCACCACGTCGCCTGCGTCGATGAAGAGCGCGGTCAGAGTCGTCATGGCTCGGGCCGCGGCGAGGGACGAAGGACGCACCTGGCGTAACCGAGCCAGCAGACGACGGTCGCGACGAACCCGATCGCCAGGAGCGCCATGGGTGCGGCCGCCACCTCGACGGCCACCGAACCGCTACCGGGTGCGTGGCTGTCGACTGCCCGCATGACCATGAAGGGCAGGATCGCCGCCGCGAACGACGCCATGGCACCGACGACCGCCACGCCGAAGGCGCTGCGCACCGCGCTGTAGACCATCACGCCCGCCGACAGGTAGGTGAGCACCGCAAGCGGCAACATCCGCAGGCTCGCCCCGATGTCACCGGTCGTGGTCCAGGCGCCCCACCCCGCCATGTGCGCCGACCCGCCCGCCGCGTGCGCGGAGTACCACGGGAAGAGGGTGGCCGCGGAGATGGCCAGGATGCCGAGGACGCCGATGGTCCACCTGGTCAGTGTGACTTCGATGACCCGCCCCCTCGCGAATTCGGCGTACTGACTGTCGCTCACCGAACGTTAGCGCGCCGAGCGCGCGATGAATTCTCCGAGGCGCACCGGTCACTACCGGCATGACGATGACGATCAAGCTCGACACCCGCTTCAGCGAGGCCACCGAGGCGACACCGTGGGCCGACGCCGCCGCCGTTCTGGAATCCGCCGAGTTGTACTGGCTCTCGACGGTCCGCGAGGACGGCAGACCGCACACCGTGCCGCTGGTGGGCGTCTGGGTCGACCGGTCGTTCGTGTTCTGCACCGGCCCGACCGAGCAGAAGTACCGCAACCTCGACCACGGCGCGGCGGTCACGGTGGTCACCGGGACCAACACCTGGCAGTCCGGTCTGGACGTCGTCGTGGAGGGCACGGCCGCGCCGGTCAGCGGTCGCGAGGTGCTGCAGGCACTCGCCGACGAGTATCGCGCCAAGTACGGCGACGACTGGAATTTCGACGTCGACGACGAGGTGTTCGACCCGGAAGGGCAGAGCGCGTACGTGTTTCGGGTGACGCCCGCGAAGGTGCTGGCATTCGCGAAGTCCCCGCACGGTCAGACCCGTTTCACGCCCTAGCCGACGCCCTCGAGCACGTCCGTCTCCGTGTTGCCGATGTTCGCGACGATCTCCGGTCGTCGCGACACGCGGTACCGGTACCAGACCGCCGCCGCGATCATCGTGGCGAAGAACAGGTAGGGAATGACGTTCAGCGGCCAGGCGGGTACCGGCCAGACGTTGGCGAAGAAGACGTACGCCATTGCCACGACGACCACCACTGCGCAGGTCCACACCAGCCGGTTGGGCATGCCCTCGCGCCGGGTGTACACGACGCAGGCGATCGCGACGAGCGCGTAGGCCACCATGTAGCCGTAGGTCCCGTAGGTGTCCACCCAGACGACGATCGACATGGGGTCGACGCCGGTCGCGAGCAGGACGACGTTCAGCGCGATCGCGGTCGGTCCGGCGATCAGCAGCACCCGGTGCGGGGTGAGGTGGCGGTCGTGGGTGCGGCCGAAGTGATCACCGACCACGCCCTCCTTGCCCATCACGTAGATGATGCGTCCCACGACGTTGAGCGGCGCCACGACCACCGCGAAGAAGGACGCGCCGACGCCGAACGTCAGGATCGGCGCGAACCACGCAGGCATGCCGATCAGCGTCGCGATGTCCTCGAGAGGGCTTGCGCTGGTGGCCAATCCATCGCCGAGGACGGCGATCTGCGTGTACGCGGCGAAGACGTACAGCACCCCGACGGTGACCGCGCTCCACATGATTGCGCGCGGAATGGTGGTGTACGGGTTCTTGGCCTCGCGACCGAGGGCGTCGGCCGAGGAGAATCCGACGAAGCCGAGGATGCCGAGCACCATGCCGGCGGCGACGCCCTGGAGCGGTGCGCCGTCGAGGCTGAACTGCGACGGGTCCCAGGCCTTCGGTCCGGCCCAGACGAGCGCGAGGATCAGGAGGACCGTGATGATGGTGACCGACACCAGCTCCAGCACGAGTGACACCCGCGCGGAGAGCCGGATGCCACGGATGGTGAACAGCGTCGCCAGCCCGCCCAACACGACGGCAAGCCCGATCTGCCAACCGATTCCGTCGGCGGGAACCCCGAGCAGTACCAGGAACTGGTTCATGTACGACACCGCGCCGCCGAGTGAGCCCGCGGTGATGCCCCAGCAGCCGACGACCAGTGCGATACCCGCCAGGTACGCACCGGTCGGTCCCAATCCCTTTGCGACGTAGGTGTATAGCGATCCTGCCGAGGCGTGCCGCCGCGCGAAGACCACCACGCAGTACCCGACCGCGAGGATGACGAGCGTGGCGAGCACGAAGGACAGTACCGTGCCGTTGCCCGCGCCGAGGTAGATCGCGGCGGCGGTGAACGCGATCACCGCACTCGGCGCGATGTTGGCGATGGCCTGGGCGGATACCTCGGGAGCGGTCATCACACCGCGACGCAGACCTGCGTCCGTCGGTGCCTGACTCGTCGGTCCGGTGGGCTTGGGGGGTGCGGACATGGCCAACTCTCGATCGTGTGGTGTGGCGGGGTCAGGGAATGAGCAAGGTGCGCAACGCTTCACCGGTCTCGAGGTCGGCGAACGCCTCGGCCGCCTCCGCCAGCGGACGGTGCGCGGAGATCAGCGGGTCGAGCTTGAGCTGGCCGTCCATGTACCTGTCGACCAGGGCGGGAATGTCGATCGACGGGCGCACGGACCCATAGTTGGAACCCAGGATGCGTTGGTCGGCCTCGGCGAGCACCAGCGGTTCGAACGATGCCTTCGCGCCCGTCGGGGGAAGGCCGACGATCACCGCGGCCCCGCCCAGGCCCAGCATGCGGATCGCCTGCTCCGTGGTCGACGTGCGGCCGATCGCGTCGAAGGCGTAGTCGACGCCGTCGGGGATCATCTCGAACAGCTGCGCCACGACGTCGCCCCGGCTGGCGTCGATGCGGTCGGTCGCCCCGAATTGCATGGCCAGCTGCGTCTTTCCGGGCAGCACGTCGATGGCGATGATGCGCTCGGCACCGGCCAGGCGGGCGCCCTGCACGACGTTGAGTCCCACACCGCCGCAACCGATCACCGCAAGCGTCGAGCCAGGCTCGACAGCGGCGGTGTTGAGCACCGCCCCGACACCGGTCGCGACCGCACAGCCGACGACGGCGATGACGTCGAGCGGGGCGTCGTCGCGGACCTTGACCGCACCCGACGCCGGGACGATGACCTCCTCGGCGAAGGACGAGACGCCGAGGTAGTGGTGCAGCGTCTCGCCGCCCGTCGACAGACGCGAGGTGCCGTCGTACAGGACCCCCTTGGGTGCGACTACGGTGGCGACCTTGTGACACCGCGCCTCGTGCCCCGAGCGGCAGTAGCGGCACTCGCCGCATGGGGGCACCCAGCTGAGCACGACGTGATCGCCCACCGCCAGCGAGTTGACTCCTTCGCCGAGTTCGACGACCACGCCCGAGCCCTCGTGGCCCATGACGAGCGGAGCGGGGGCATCCCACTCGCCGCGCTTCACATGGAGGTCAGAGTGGCATACGCCTGCGGCGGCGATCTTGACGCGCACCTCGCCCACCTTGGGTGCGGCGAGTTGGACGTCGGCGACCTCGATGGGTGTCTCGGGATCGCGGAAGACGATGGCTTTCATGCCCCTCCAGGGCTCGGTGTGACGGTCGAATCCGGGTGATCGTAGGCATGCGGGCCCTCTTTAAGCACTGTGAAAAAGTGTGGACGTCGTAATCAGGTTTCGACATTTCGTACACTCCGTGAATGGCCCGCGACCTGAGCTCGATCGCCCACGTGCTGGGCGGCGAACTCCTCCTCGCCGCGGGCGTCGCGCCGTCGACGCAGGTGGATGCCGCGATCCGCATGGACGAGTTCGCGGTGGTCGGTCACCCCTCGTACGCCACGCTGGTGGTGGGCTCGGCCACTGCGCTGGAGGCTGTCGTACTGGCAGGTGACGAGCGCAGCGCGGCCATGGTCGACACGGTCCTCGTCGCGGGCGGCGACCGAGACGGTCTTCGTAACCTGTTGGCCGCCAACGGGTTCTCCGCCATCCTGGTGGCGGAGCCGAACGACGAGTTGCTTCACGCGCGCCTCGTCGCGTTGCTGGCTGCCGACCAGGCGGCCGAGGACCGTCTGGTGACCACGGGCACCAAGGTGCTCACCCAGGTCGCCCGCCGTGGCGGGGCGTCGGCGGTGATCGCCCAGCTCGCCCACCGCATCGACGGCTGGGCGGTCCTGCTCGACGTGCACGGGCAGATGATCACCACCGCCGGGGCGGGCGGTCTGCACGTCAAGGATGCCGTGACGGTCGCATTCCACCGGCCCGTGCGACTGCGTCACCGCGGGCTGCAGGTGCATCCCGTCGGGTCCGACGAGGACCTCACCGGGTACCTCGTCATCTCGTCCCGCAACAGTTCGACCAGCCGCAGTCGTGACCTGGCCTCACAGGCGGCCGCGCTGCTCGATCTGATCCTTCGCACGCACGACTACACCGGCACCGAACGCCTCGGTCGCGAGGTCATGATGGGCACGCTGCTGGCAGGCGGCGATCCCGCGTCGGCACTGCTGCGCCGGTGGGGCGTGCACGAGGTATCGCTGACGGCCTTCGTCCTCACCGCGCGGTCGCGGTCACTGGACCTGGAGCGTCTGGTGATCCGATGGCTCGACGAACTCGGCGCCGTGCACATGGTGACTGCAGAGCGCGGGACCGTCCTCGGCTTCGTTCGCGACGACCAGGCAGACGCTTTCGCGGAGCGCGTGCAGAACTCCACCGCGGTGCCACGGCTGCCGTTGCGGCTCGGCCTCGGAACGCCCGCCCCGACCGATGTCCTACCCCGCACGGTGGCCGAAGCGCGACAGGCGCACGAGGTGGCGGTCGCCGACGGTCGCGACGTGGTGCGCTACCGCGCACTGCCCACGGTCGCCTATGTGCTGGACCGGCTGGACCCCGTCGACGGCGGGCGGCTGGCTGCCGTGCTCGATCCGCTCCGCGATGACGACGGCAGCCACGGCGGTCTGACCCAGACGCTGCGAATCTTCCTGGCGCAGAACGGCGTATGGGGCAGCACCGCGGAACGGCTGGGTGTCCACCGTCAAACCCTCGCGAGTCGCATTCGCCGGATCGAGGATCTGACGGGTCTGTCGATGTCGAGTCCCGACGATCGCACGGCAGCCTGGCTCGCCCTGCGGGCCCTCGAACGCTGACGCGATTCGTCCACGTTCACCCGCGGTCGGCTCGGACGCGGGTGCACACATCGCGGGCGGCAGCCTCGATCTGATCCTCGGACAGCAGGACCTGCAAGGCCGCGTCGCCGAGCGGGATGAAGCTGTCCTCGCTCGCCACCCGCGCCAGCGCGCCCGTGTAGCCGCGGTCGAGCATGGCGGCGATCACGCCCTCGGCGACGCCGCCTGACGACCTGGTCTCGTCGACCACCAGCGTGCGGCCGGTGGCGTCCGCCTCGCGCATCACGTCGTCAACGGGAAGCGGTGCCAGCCAGCGCATATCGACGATCCGCGTGGCTATCCCCGCATCGGCGAGCCGTCGCGCCACGCGCAGGCTCATCGGCACGCCGTTGCCGAATGTCACGATGGTCAGGTCGGTGCCGTCGCCGTACGTGCGGGCCCTACCGATGGGCACGGGTGCCGTCGGGTACGGGGCCAGCCACCCGTCGTCACCCGCCTCGTAGAGATCCCGAACGTGGTACAGCGCAATCGGTTCCAGGAAGACGCACAGGGCACCCGCGGCGTGGGCCGCGGCGGCGCACGTCAGCATCATGGCGGCGGCGTCGTCAGGACGAGAGGGGGACGCGACCACGATGCCGGGGATGTCGCGCAGGGCGCCGACGGCGTTGTCGTTGTGGAAGTGCCCGCCGAATCCCTTCTGGTACCCGTAGCCCGCGACGCGGACGACCATCGGATTGCGGTACTGGCGATCGGAGAAGAACTGCAGCGTCGCGCCCTCGCCGCGGATCTGGTCGGCGGCGTTGTGAAGGTAGGCGAGGTACTGGATCTCGGGAATGGGCAGCAGTCCCGCCAACCCGGCGCCGAGTGCGAGCCCGAGGATGGCCTGCTCGTCGAGCAGGGTGTCGAATACCCTTGCCGGACTTGTCTTCTGCGCAAGTCCACGGGTGACGCCGTAGACGCCACCCTTGCGCGCGACGTCCTCGCCGAAGACCAGCGCCTCCGGATGCCGGGTCAGCACGTCGAGCAGTGCCTGATTGATCGACTGCGCCAGCGTTAGTGGTTCCGCGCTCGCAGCGGCGGCCCCGGTACCCGAGGCCGCGGCGGCGTCGGCGAGCGCTTCGCGCAGCGGCCTCATCACCGCGGCGGCGCTGTCCAATTGGGGGAGTTCGGCGACCTCCTCGGCGATGCCGAGAACCTCCGTGCGCTTGGCCTCGTAGCGGTCGAGGACGTCCGAGGGGGACAGGCCGGCCCGCTCGATCAGGAGTTTCGCCGTCCGCACGACCGGGTCGTGGTCGTAGTCGGCGGCGATCTCGGCGGGGGTGCGGTACGCCGCCTCGACGTCGGAGCCCGCGTGGCCCATGAGTCGCACCGTGCGCAGATGCAGGAACGCCGGTTTGCGATGTCTGCGAACCCATTCCACGGCGCGGGTGGCGACGGCATGGGTCTCGGTCACGTCGGCGCCATCGGCGATGAAGTACTCGAGGCCCGCGCGGCTGCCGAAGTTCGCGGCGATCCATCCGGTCGGCGTCCGGGTGCTGATGCCAATTCCGTTGTCCTCGCAGACGAGGAGCAGAGGCAGCGGAAGTCCTTGGTAGGCAGCGTGAGTGGCGGTGTTGATGGCGCCGATCGCCGTCGAGTGGTTCGCCGATGCGTCGCCGAAGCTGCACACGGTGATGGCGTCGGCGGGCCACGGGGAGTCGACGCCGAGCTTCGCCGCCCTGCCGATGGAGAAGGCCACCCCGACGGCGCGGGGCAGGTGAGAGGCGATCGTCGAGGTCTGGGGGATGACGTTGATGTCGCGGCGGCCGAACACCTTGTGCCTGCCGCCGCTGATGGGCTCGTCGGTCGCCGCACACAGGCCGAGGAGCACGTCACGCAGCGGGTCACTGCCGTCGACCTGACCGGCCCGGTGGACGAAGAATCCGCCCGAACGGTAGTGCAGCAGTGCGGGATCGGTGGGTCGCAGCGCGGCGGCGACGGCGGCGTTGCCCTCGTGGCCCGACGAGCCGATCGTATAGAAGCCCTTGCCGCGGGAGCGCAACCAGCGGGCGGCGAGGTCCAGGTGCCTGCTCCCGAGCTGGGAGTCGAAGAGGGCAAGGACGTCGTTCACGGTCAGCAGCGAGCCCGGCAGGATCGGCGCGTCCCCTGCCACGACGTCGCCCGCCTTTCCGGCGGGCAGCGCGCCGATCGTCGCGGTGAAGTACTCGTCGATCCTCTCCGCCATGCCACGCTCCTGTTCTAGAAGTAGCGCGGAAAGCGGGACCAGTCGGGATCGCGCTTCTCCAGGAACGCGTCGCGGCCCTCGACCGCCTCGTCGGTCATGTACGCCAGACGCGTCGCCTCACCGGCGAACACCTGCTGACCGACCAGTCCGTCGTCGAGCAGGTTGAACGCGAACTTCAGCATCCTGATCGCCTGCGGCGACTTGCCGTTGATCTCGTGTGCCCATTGCAGCGCAACGGTTTCCAGCTCGGCGTGGTCGACCACCTCGTTGACGGCACCCATCGCGTGCATCTGCTCGGCGGTGTACGGCCTGCCGAGGAAGAAGATCTCGCGGGCGAACTTCTGGCCAGCCTGCCTGGCGAGGTATGCGCTGCCGTAGCCACCGTCGAAGCTGCCGACGTCGGCGTCGGTCTGCTTGAACCGGGCGTGCTCGCGGCTGGCGAGCGTCAGGTCGCACACCACGTGCAGGCTGTGCCCGCCGCCGGCGGCCCAGCCGTTGACGAGACAGATCACCGGCTTCGGCATGAACCGGATCAGGCGTTGCACCTCGAGGATGTGCAGCCTGCCTGCCTGGGCGGGGTCGACGGTGTCCGCCGTCTCGCCTGCGGCGTACTGGTAACCGGTACGCCCGCGGATGCGCTGGTCGCCGCCCGAACAGAACGCCCAGCCGCCGTCCTTCTCCGAGGGGCCGTTACCCGTCAGCAGGATGACTCCCACGTCGTTCGACATGCGGGCGTGGTCGAGCACCCGATAGAGCTCGTCGACGGTGTGCGGTCGGAAGGCGTTGCGCACCTCGGGCCGGTCGAAGGCGATGCGCACCGTCGGCTTGGCGACCCCGTCCACCACGTGGCGGTGGTAGGTGATGTCGGTCAGCTCGAAGCCCTTGACGGGCTCCCACACGGTCGGGTCGAACGGGTTGTCAGCAGTCACCCGGTTGACTGTAGAGCGGCCCGCGGCTACGCCTGAGCCGGGTCGAACCGGAACACGGCGCACCGACCGGCCAACGCCTCGAACTCGTCGGGCGTGCCGTCGGTGACCAGGCCGGTGCGCCTCATGAAGCTGACGCCGCTGGGCACCAACACCGGGAACTGGCGCAGGAGTGGCCTGGCCTCGTCCGCGGGCAGCTCGACGACGCGGACGCGCTCGTCCGTGCGACCTTGCGTCAACGTGGCCTCGCCCGCGGCGCGCAGGTTCTTCACCCAGTCGGCCCTGGGGAAGCCGCCGACGACGTAGCGCTTGCCGTCGACCACCATCGGCGTGATGGGCGTGGCGCGGGGCCGACCCGAGGTGCGGCCCGGCACCGTCAGCACGACGGGCCCCTCCTTGCCGGAGACCGGAAGTCCGACCTTCATCATCGCCATGAGCACCTTGTTGATCGGCTTGAGCCACCACGGCGGTCGTATGTCGTCGTCAGGCATCACTCGAGGTTAGACCGCGATGCCCGCATCCTTGAGGGCCGCGATCAGTCCGTCCGGGCGTTCCGCGGTGGGCACCGGATCGACCAGTGCGAACCGGCACCCCACCGCGCGGGCGCCACCGTCGGCCTCCTCGCTGTCGCCGACCATCAGCGCGTCGGACGGCTCGACCCCCAGCCGCGACAGCGCGGTCTGGAAGATCTCGGCGTTCGGCTTGACCGCACCGACCTCGAACGACAGCACGAACTCGTCGACGAACGCGTCGGCGCCGATCGCGGCGAACGCCGGGCGGAGGTCGAAGGCGATGTTGGACACGACGGCGATCTTGATGCCTTGTCGGTGCAGGCTCTCGAGCACCGCTGCGGTGTCCGGGTACACCGTCCAGTTCGCCGGTTCGATGAGGAGGCCGTAGAGCGATTCGGCGTGCTCGTCGGTGAGCCCCGACTCCCGCAGCACGTGCAGGTAGGCCTCGCGGTGCAGGTGCGGCTCGAGGTCGCGGTTGACCCAGTTGCGGTACTGCTCGTCGTCCATGTCGACGGAGCGCCCGGTGGGTGCGGTCAGCCTGCGCATCAACTCGGCCTGGACGTGGCCGTCGACTTCCCGTTCGTCGACCGTGATGCCCGCGAACCAGCTGTCGTCCTCCTCGAGCCGGAACAGGGTGCCGGAGAAGTCGAAGAGGACGGCGCGGATCGTCACGAACGCGCCCGGACTGCCTTGGCGACGAGGACGTCGCGCTCCTGCTCATTGGTCACCATGGTTGCGGCCCTTTCGAATTCGTCGGCGGCCGCGGCGTTGCGGCCCAATCGGGACAGCAGTTCACCGCGCACGCTGGGTAACAGATAGGACTGGTCGAGTCCTTCGATCCCGTCGACGACGACCAGCGCGTGCTCCGGCCCGGAGTGCATCGCCACGGCCACCGCCCGGTTGAGCTGCACCACCGGTGACGGCGCGATCTGGATGAGGCCGTCGTACAGAGACACGATGCGCGCCCAGTCGGTGTCAGCGGCGGTCGGCGCGGCGGCGTGGCATTCGGCCAACGCCGCCTGCAGTGCGTACGGGCCCCAGCCGATTCCCTTGCGCTGCAACGTTTGAGCGGCCCGTTCCAGGGCCGCGGCACCGCGAACGATCTGCGCCCGGTCCCACTTGGTGCGGTCCTGATCCTCCAGGAGGACGGCGCGCCCGTCGGCTCCGCTGCGGGCTCCGAACCGTGACGACTGGAACTCCATCAGCGCCACCAACCCGTGCACCTCGGCCTCGTCGGGCACCAGACCCGTCAGCACGCGACCCAGACGCAGTGCCTCCGTGCACAGTTCGTCGCGGATCCAGCGTTGGCCCGAGGACGCCGAGTACCCCTCGTTGTAGATCAGGTAGATGACCGCGAGTACGGCGGACAACCGGCGCGGGTACTCGGCGGGGTCGGGCACCTCGAACGGCACGTTCGCGTCGCCGAGCGTCTTCTTGGCGCGCGTGATCCGAGCCGCGACGGTGGCCTTGGGGACCAGGAATGCCTGGGCGATCTCGTCGGTGGTGAGGCCGCCGACGATGCGCAGCGTCAACGCGATCTGCCCCTCCCGCGCGAGCACCGGGTGCGCGGAGATGAACATCAGTCGCAGGACGTCGTCGTCGATGCGATCGGGGTCCCAGCCCTCGTCGACGTGGGTCTCCAGCTCGCGTGCCAACGTCGCATACTTGGCGTCGAGGCGATCCTGGCGGCGCCAGGTGTCGATGGCCTTGCGCTTGGCGACGGCCGTGAGCCAGGCGCCCGGGTTGCGCGGCACACCGGTCGCCGGCCACTGCTCCAGCGCATCGACGAGCGCGTCCGCCGCGAGGTCCTCGGCCATCCCGACGTCGCCGACCGCGCGGGTCAGCGTCGCCACGATCCTGGCGGCCTCCATCCGCCACACCGCGTCGATGGTGTGCTGGATGCCGGATTCGGACACGTACCCACCGTAGTGAGTGCGGGCGCGATCACACGTAGCGACGGCGACCCGCCGCGGCGCCCGACGCGATCTGGACCACGTAGACCACCAGGAACATGACGAACGGGATGGTCCAGCCCTCCGAGACGTCGTGCAGCAGACCGAAGAGGAACGGTCCTGTGCCCGCCAACAGGTAGCCGAAGCCCTGTGCCATGCCTGACAGCTGCGCGGTGTCCTCGGCATTGCGGGCCCGCAGCGCGATGACGGTCAGCGCCAGTGAGAACGCACTCATGCCGAAGCCGACCAGCACGCTCCAGGTGACCGGGGCGGCAGCGGGTGCCACCATCAGACCGATCACACCGCCGAACCCGGCGACGCCCAGCGCAACGATCCAGGCGCTCTGGTTCGCCGAGCGCGCCGCGAGCGGCGAGATGATGAGCGCGACGGGCACGCCGATCAGCGAGGCCAGTCCGACGAGCAGTCCGGCTTCGACCTTGCCCACGCCGTTGTCGATGAAAACCTGTGGTAGCCAACCCATCACGATGTAGGCCAGGAACGCTTGGGTGCCGAAGAATAGCGTCACCGTCCACGCCAGCCGGTTGCGCAGCAGCGACCGTCGCTCACCGGCGTGCGCCGCCGACGCGGGCCAAGAGCCGCGGTGGCGACGCGCCGCGGGTAGCCATGCGAACAGGGCGATCAGCGCCACCGCCGCCCATGCGGCCAACGCCTCACGCCAGCCGCCGAGGGGCTCCTCGAGTCCGGGGGTGGCCGCGGACCCCAGGGCGCCGCCACCCTGTAGCGCGGCGGTGTAGATCCCGGTCATGAACCCGACCCTCGCGGGGAACGAGCCCTTGATCACGACCGGGATCAGCACGTTGATCAGCGCGATGCCCGCGCAGGCGAGCAGCGTCGCGCCGATCACGACTAGCGGGCCGTCGAGCACGCGGAGCGCCAGTCCGGCGGTCAGCACCGCCAGCGCCATGGAGATCACGCGGCCGAGGCCGAAGCGGTGCGCCAGCCGTGGCGCGGTGAGGCCTGCGGCGGCGAAGCACAACCCGGGCAAGGTCGTGAGGACACCGGCCCACGTCGCCGAGGTGCCCAGTTCGTCGCGCATGTCGCCGAGCAGAGGGGCGATGCTGGTGACGGCGGGGCGCAGGTTGACGGCGGTGAGGATGACGGCGACGGCGAGCAGGAGCCCGCCTGCGACGACGGGGATGCCCTGGGGCGAGGAGTCGACGCCGGCCGACACCTCCGAGTCGACCAATTCGTCCTGCTTCTCGCCATGCACGCTGCTACTGTCCCATACATCCCATCATTGGTTGAAAGGATGTCCCCGGTGCCGTTGAGCGTTGCCCGCCGGACGGGCCTGGTCGACCAGGTCATCGAGCAGCTCCGGCTATCCGTGACCAGCGGAGAGTGGCCCGTCGGACACCGCATCCCGAACGAGTCCGTCCTCGTCGACTCCCTCGGTGTGGGCAGGAACACGGTGCGAGAGGCGGTGCGCGCGCTCGCGCACGCCGGGCTACTGGAGGTCCGGCAGGGTGACGGCACGTACGTCAGGGCGACCAGTGAGGTGTCAGGGGCGCTGCGTCGGCTGTGCGGCGCCGAGTTGCGCGACGTGCTCCAGGTCCGCCGCGGGCTGGACGTCGAGGGCGCCAGGCTCGCCGCCGCCAACCACACCGACGACGACCTCGCCCAACTCCGGACCCTGCTCGAGCGACGGGAGAAGGCCGAACGCGAGGGCAGTCGCGAGGACTTCGCCCGTGTCGACGCGGAGTTCCACCTCGCCGTGGTGCGCAGCTCGCACAACTCGATGCTGACCGAGCTGTACCGGGGGTTGATGGAGACCATCGCGGCGAGTGTGGCGGCCACCTCCGAGGCGCACATCGAGGTTCTCGACCATGGCGTGCTGCTGAACCACATCGCCGCGGGCGACGTCGAGCAGGCCGCCCGTGCGGCGGCCGAACTTCTCGACGGCGTCCTCGCCGCCCTGGATACCTAGCGCACCTCGCGCACCTCGCGCGTGGGATGGCTATCCGACGCGGCGGTCCGTGCCCTCCCAGAACTGCGAGCGGACGGCCTTCTTGTCGGGCTTGCCGAGGGCGGTCACCGGCACCGACTCGACGACGATCACCTGCTTCGGGGACTGCACCGAACCCTTGCGATCCTTGACGGCGGCCTGGATCTCGGCGGTCATCGTCGCGACGGCCGCCTCGTCGGACGGCGCGTCGGGACGCAGCACCACGACGGCGGTGACGGCCTCGCCCCACTTCTCGTCGGGGGTGCCGATCACGCACACCTGCGCCACCGAAGGATGTTCGGCGACAACATCTTCCACTTCGCGTGGGAACACGTTGAAGCCGCCGGTGACGATCATGTCCTTCGTGCGGTCGACGATGAACCAGAAGCCGTCCTCGTCTTCGCGGGCCAGATCGCCGGTGTGCATCCAGCCATCCCGGAACGTCTCGGCCGTCGCGTCGGGCAGGTTCCAGTAACCGCCGGAGAGCAGTGGTCCGCTGACGCAGATCTCGCCGACCTCACCCTGGGGCACGGGGTTGCCGTCCTCACCGAGCAACGCGGTGCGGCAGAACAGCGTCGGCTTGCCGCAGGACGTCAGGCGCTTCTCGTCGTGGTCGCCCTTGGCGAGGTACGTGATCACCATCGGCGCCTCGGACTGCCCGTAGTACTGAGCGAAGATCGGCCCGAACCGGTCGATGGCCTCGGCGAGACGCGTCGGGTTGATCGCCGAGGCGCCGTAGTAGACGGTCTCCAGTGAGGACAGGTCGCGGGTGCGCGAGTCCGGGTGGTCCATGAGGGCGTAGAGCATCGACGGCACCAGCATCGTGGC
>JAOPUT010000237.1 GCA_025963385.1 Mycobacterium sp. | reverse complement strand
GCGAACGGCGCCAGATTCGGGCTGTGTCGCATCTATGCCAACGAGATGTGGCACTTCGAGCGCGCGACGGACGCGATGGGGAATTGCCCGCCGCTGCTGCCCAACGCCGCTGTGTGAGGTAGCTGTTGGCGGGCTTCCGGAGCGGATCTGTTAGCTCCTGGCCGGGGAGATGGCGGTTCACCGAGTTTGCGTCGAGATGTACTGCCTGTAATGCAACAGATCTGGCCCAACGGAGCCGCAGATCTGAGCTTCGGAATTGCGCAGGCTAGTAGCTGCAATATTTACACCTTCGTTATATCGTTTGCTCGCAAACAATTGACGGAGAGGTAAGTGGATGTCAGCACACTCGAAGGGCCGGTCGGTCAAGGGGTCTGGTCGTCGGGCCGAGAACTTCGGTGTGCGGCGGTGGTTGCACGTCGGCGCCGCGTCGGCAGGCGTGAGCGCGGCGCTGTTCGGAGCGTCACTGGCCGCCCCGCTGGTGGCCAGCGCTCTCGCCGATGACTCTTCGTCTTCGTCGTCCTCTTCGGCCTCGTCCCCTTCATCGAGTTCGGCCGGCCAGGCTGGATCAGAGAGCTCGTCGGATTCGGCGTCGGGTTCGGCGACGACGCCGTCGAGTTCGACGTCCGAAGCGGGCGGAACAACCTCGGCAGCGTCGGCAACGGCTGCTTCGTCATCTGCCCCCTCGACCTCCTCGACCTCCTCGACCTCCTCATCCTCGTCGGCGTCCGACGCCACGAGCACGACGACGTCCGCCGACGACAAGACGACGGTCACCGCCCAGACGAACAAGGGCTCGGTGGGGTCCAGCAGCACCACCGCCACCGAGGCGGCGTCCGCCGAATCGACCACCGAACATTCGAGCGTGTCGGCTCAGACTACGACGGGATCGCAGTCAGTTCCGGCGACGCAGTCGACCTCCTCGCAGAGCACCAAGAGCGCGGCGTTGGTCTCTTCACCGGTCGTGACCGAACCCGTTGCCGCCGAGACGGTTTCGCCACCTATCGTGACGGCCGCCGCGGCCCCGTCGATCCCGTGGGTACTGCAGGTGTCCGGTTCAGGCGGTGACCCGTACAACGACGCGATGAACTATCACATCGCGGGATTCTTCGGAGCGGTGCAGGCGCTCATCACCCAACTGCCGCTGGCGGATCCGTTCAGGGAGGCGTTGAGCGGCACGGCGTACACGATGCGCCGGACGCTGCTCAACCAGGCTCCGACGGTGGCCCCGCTACAGCTGACCGGAACGTCCGACACGGCGGTGACGGGACATGTGGCTGCCGTCGACCCCGACGGCGATCAGATCGCGTACCACGTGGTGCAGGGTCCGGCGTCGGGCACTCTGCAACTCAACTCGGACGGCAGCTTCACCTACACCCCGCCCGCCGACTTCGAGGGGGTCGCCTCCTTCGTCGTCATGGCCCAGGATCTGGGTCTGCACGTCAACGTGCTCAATCCGTTCCGCGGCGCGGGGAGTTCAGCGGGGGCGCTCGTCAACGAGGGCGCCATCAAGTTCTCCTTCAACTACACGACCGGTGCCGACTCCTGGTCCACCGAGGCGCGGGATGCCCTTGCGTCGTCGGCGAATGCGATCACGGCCTACTTCCTGGTCACGCATCCGGTGACGCTCACCTATGACGTCACCGGCGAGAACTCGCCCACCTCGTCCACCCTCGCCTCGGCGGGCAGCGACCTGATCGGCAACGCCCCCGGCTTCTGGCGGACCGTGGTGCAGAACAAGCTGATCTCGGGGGTCGACTCGAACGGTGCGGCAGCCGATGGAAGCATCTCGTGGAACTTCGGATCCGATTGGGATTACGGCGATTCCGTGGCGGCCGACAAGTTCGACTTCGATGCAGTGGCGATGCACGAGCTCATGCATTCGTTCGGCTTCCTGTCCTACACGAGCAAGCCGGGGGAGAACACCAACCGGTACTGGTCGATCTTGGACAGCTTCATCACGACGTCCACGGGCGCGAAGGTGATCGGCCCCGACTACACCTGGAACACCGCCTACGACCCCAACCTGATCGGCGGCAACGGCGGCCTGTACCTGGCCGGAGCCAACGCCGTCGCCGGTTACGACGGCGCGCTGGTGCCGATCTTCACGCCAGATCCCTGGGAGGAAGGCAGTTCGACGTCGCACCTCGACGACGCGACGTTCAACGGGGTGAGCCAAAAGCTGATGAACGCGAAAACGGACACGGGACCGGGCGTCCGGATTCTCAGCCCCATCGAACTCGGCATCCTGAAGGACATGGGCTACACGGTCGTGATCCCCAGCGTGCCGGTGTAGGACAGGGTGTTGACCCACTGAGGCTGTCAAGATGGGCACATGACATCCACCGTTATCGAACGTTGGCACCAGTTCATCGACGGCGGCCACGACCCTGCCGTCCTCGATGCGCTGCTCGCCGAGGACTGCGTCTTCTACTCGCCTGCGGTCTTCACGCCGCAGGAGGGCCACGCCAAGGCGACTCTGTATCTCAGAGCTGCGGCAAAGTTGTTCGCGGGCACGGACTTCCACTACGTCGAGGAATGGGTCGGCGAACGTTCGGCGGTGTTGGAGTTCGCCGCCACCGTCGACGGCATCTACGTCAACGGTGTCGACATGATCACGTGGGACGACGAGGGGAAGATCGTCACGTTCAAGGTGATGATGCGCCCGTTCAAGGGTCTTCAGGTCGTCATGCCCAAGATGGCCGAGTTGCTTCAGACGCCATGATGCTGCCGTCCGCAGGCGAGATGTCGATCCCGATGCCGAGCCGGATCGCCTGAGCGGGCAGCGGCGGGCTGAAGAAGTGCCCCTGGGCGAACCCGCAGCCGTACGACGTGAGTAGCGCGGCGGTCTCCTTGTCCTCGACCCCCTCGGCGACGCTGGTAAGCCCGAATTCGCCTGCCAGCTCGATCACGGACCGCACGATCGCCGCGGCCCGCTCGTCGGTGAGGATCGGTGCGATGAACTGCCTGTCCAGCTTGAGCTCGTCGGCGGGCAGCTCGTGAAGGTACGTCATGGCGGCATATCCCGTCCCGAAGTCGTCGATGGCGACCCGGATGCCGGACTCCCGCAGCTGATCCAAGACGGTGCGGGCTCTCACGACGCTGGCCAACAGCAGGTCCTCGGTGATCTCGACGGTCAGCGACGTCGGGGGCAGGCCGTGGCTCGCCAGCATGGACAGCACGCGGGCGGGCAGCGCCTCGTCGTTCAACGACGGCGCCGAGAGGTTGATGGCGACGGGCAAGCTCAATCCGGCCTGCTTCCAGCCTGCGGCGTCCTCGACGGCACGTCCGATGACCAGGTCGGTGACGGCCTCCATCAATCCGTTCTCGCGGACGAGGGGCAGGAAGTCGGCGGGCTCGAGTAGGCCGAACTCCGGATGAGGCCAGCGGATCAGGGCCTCGACACCGACGGCCTTGCCCGTCGTGAGGCTGATCTTCGGTTGGTAGACGAGGTCGAGCTCGCGTTCGTCGATGGCCCGCCGTAGGTCGCCGAGGAACTGGATCCGGGCGACGCCGCCGCGTCGACCCGTCTTCTTCTGCTGGCTGGGGGAATTCATCTCGGTGGCGTCGCGGCGCATGTCGGGGGTGAACGTCCTGGCGCCGACGTGGGCTCGCTTGGCGGAGTACATCGCCAGATCCGCACGCTTGAACAGCTCGTCGGCCGAGACGTCGGCGTCGCCGACAGCAGCGGCCAGCCCGATGCTCAGCCGCATGTAGACGGTGCGTCCGCCGACGGTGAACGGTTCGTCGAAGACGCGGACGACGCGCTCGGCGATCTGGTCGGCGATTGCGGGTGCGTCCTCGACGAGGATCGCGAACTCGTCGCCGCCGAGTCGCGCGACGGTGTCGCCGGGACGAACGCTGTCCTGGATGCGTTCCCCCACGGCGCGCAGCAGCACGTCACCTGCGGGGTGGCCCATGCTGTCGTTCACCAGCTTGAAGTCGTCGAGGTCGGCCAGCAGCACCGCGACGGGCGCCGCGGTGCGTTCACGCAGTTGCATCGCGTGGGCGAGGCGGTCTGCGAACAGCGCCCGGTTGGCGAGACCTGTCAGCGGATCGCGCAGTGCCATGTGAGCGACCGTTCCGCGGAGCCGGCGATTCTCACTCAGCAGGATCAGTTGGCGCAGGAGTGCCGCGGAGACCAGAACCACACTGGTGACGAGGACCGGGCCGACGCCGCTGTGTGGCCACAGGTCGGCGGCGCCGCACATCACCGCGAACGGCATCGGCAAGTAGGGCAACCACAGCTGAAGGCGCGACGGGAGCTGGTAAGGCCTGTTGTCGTGGACCGTAAGCGGTCGGTAGGTCAACGCGGAGAGTCCAACGAGGTAGCCGGTGAGCGCCCACCCGACCACCGCGACGTCCCGCGTCTGGACCGGGTTGGCGACCAGATAGCCGTAGCCGCTGTCGGTGATCCAGTTGCAGACCATCGCCGCGAGCAGGATCGCAGGCGACAGCCGCCGACCCTGGGGCGACCTGAGGAGAAGGATCGCGATCATCGTCACCATGACGAAGTCTGCAATGGGATAGGCCACCGACAGCACGAAGCTCAGTCCACGTTCGGAACCGTCCTCGTACACGGCGTGCAGACCGACCGACCACGCGATGAGGAAGATCGACGCGGTGACGAGAATCCCGTCGAGCAGCACCCGGATCCCGGCGCGGATGCCCGCCAAGGGCGCGAAGACCGCAGCGACACAGGTGCTGAGAGGCAGCAGAAGGTAGAACGCGTCCGCTGCGGACGGGAACGGCGGCCATTCCTTCAGGACGATCAGGTGGTAACCCCAGATCGTGTTGCCGACCACCGGGCCCGCGAGCCCGACGCCGAAACACGTCCAGCTGACGCGTTGCCGTCCGTGGCCGCGTCGAGCGGCGATGAGGACGCAGATCACGGCGAAGGCGGCACTGAGCACCGAGCCGACGGCGCTGACGATCGGTGTGCCAGTCGATCCCGTCGAGTCGAGGAGCAGCCAAGCGGCAAACACGACGAAGGCAGCGGTTGACACGGCGATCACCGTGTTCCGCAATCCAGACGTCATCGAAACCCCCATGTTGATGGTGATGGCGCGAGGTCAAGGCACTAACTCGGCAACGGTGAGGAACAGCATAGGACTTCGCGCAAGCTTCAACATCAGCAACGTCCCGTGCACAGTCGCTAACGTGGGAGGAGTGCAGCTCTTGCTGATTGCGGACACCCATCTGCCCAAGCGGGCGCGTGACCTCCCTGCCTCGGTGTGGGATCAGGTGGACAGCGTCGATGTCGTATTCCACGCCGGTGACTGGGTGGTGCCGTCCCTCCTCGATGACCTCGAGGCCAGGGCCAAGCGCCTGGTCGGGTGCTGGGGCAACAACGACGGCGACGAACTGCGGCGGCGGCTGCCCGAACGGGCCGACGTGGAACTCGAGGGCGTGCGCTTCGCGGTGGTGCACGAGACCGGCGCCTCCACGGGTCGTGACCAGCGGATGGCGAAGCTGTACCCCGACGTCGACGTCCTGGTGTTCGGGCACAGCCACATTCCCTGGGACACCACGGCCGCCACGGGACTGCGACTGCTCAATCCCGGGTCGCCGACCGACCGGCGCAGACAGCCCTTCTGCACCTACATGACCGCGACCGTCGGTGGCTCGGTGCTGTCCGACGTGGAGTTGCACCGTGTCTGACGGCCGGTAGGCGGTTTAGCGGCGGGCATTGCCGGGTAGCCCCGAGAACTGCCGGGCCGACCGACGCGGCAGAAGGGTGTCGTGGACATGTTTCGTGGTCTGTCGGCGGGCGTCGCACTCGCTATTTCGGCTCTGGCGTTGGGCGCTGCCCCGCCTGCCGCTGCGGCGCCGCCGGGATCGCAGTGCGGGGTGAACCTCAGCGCCCCGCAGATCGCCCAGGCCGTGCGGTCGCTGCCTGCCGCGTTCAGTGGGATGGACGCGGCGTGGGAGCCGAACCCGTACGGCGGCAACTTCGATCCGTGTGCGGCGCTCTCGGCGGCGCTGGTGACGGTCCAGGGCGCCACGGGCAGTTCACCCGAGCAGGCGCTGTTCTTCCACTTCGGCGAATACGTGGGTACGGCGACTGCGCAGGCGTATCCGTTCACCTCGATCGACAGCGGGCACACGACCGACTCCATGGTGGTGCTCACCTACAAGGACGGTCGCAACGTCTGCACGGCCTGTCCGGGACCGGTGCACACCGTGCGCTACCAGTGGCAGGACGATCACGTAACGATGCTCGACCCCGCACCGCCGAGCCCGACGAGTTAGCGAAAGCCCTTGGACTCCAGCGTCAACGAGCGCCCGGTCCGGTTGCGGTAGACCACCTCGAACACGAAGCTCAGCACCAGCACCGCCAGCAGGGTCACCCACGTGCTCGCCGGACCGGTGTGGATGGTGTAACCCAGCAGCAGTACGAAGAGCGCGGCGTTGAGCACCACGGCGAGTATGAGCAGCGACCGTTTGGCTCCCGTGTCGCGGTAGACGCGCAGATGTCCGGCACTGACGGCGCCGTACACGATCAGGAAGGCGAGGCTGGCCATCGAACCGACGGCCGACAGCGGGAAGAACACCACGAACAGCGCCGTCATCACCGCGGCAACGAGCAGGCCAACGTTACCGCCGCGCCACACGCCGCGCGTGAAATCGCTTGGCAGTTCACCCGTTTTCGCCACCATGAAGGCCAGGTTCGCATCACCGAACATCGTCGCGTTGACCCCCGATGCAGTGGCGAGCAGGGCGGCGACGCCGATCACCACGAAGCCGACGTGCCCCATGGCCGCAGCGCCCGCCTCCGAGAGGACGTGATCCTGGTTGGCGTCCATCGACGCGAGGCTCAGCGTCATCACGACGATGGTGCTGATCACCACGTAGACCAGCACGACGATGCCGAGGGCCATGAACATCGCGCGCGGCAACTCCCGTGCCGGATCCTTCATGTCCCCAGCGGAATTGGTGACCACACCGAAACCCTCGTACGTCACGTACAGCAGTCCAGCGGCGAACAGGATGCCGAGCCAGTGATGGTCACCTGTGTCGGACAGCCGGGCGGGGTCGGCCTTCATCAGACCGAATACGGCGAACAGGACGAGGATCGCCAATTCGACGCTCACGACGAACAATTCGGACCGGCCCACCAGCGTGGACCCCACCATGTTGATCAGGACGACCGAGACGATCAGGACGATTCCGATGACCTTGCCCGACCAGTCCGGCGTCTCCCACGGGAGCAGCGCGCGGACGTAGCCCGCGAATCCCGCGCAGTACAGGGCCATCGCGATGACCCAGCCGAGGAACTGAAATACGTTGAGCCCGCCTGCGATCACGCCGTCGCCGAAGCACCGGATCAGGAACTGGGCGGCACCGCCGCGGCTCGGGTACGTGGCGCCGAGTTTCGCGTAGGAGTACACGGAGAAGACCGAGACGACGCCACCGACGACGAAGGCTGCCGGTAGCCACACCCCCGCCGTCGTAGAGGCCAGCCCGAGCAGTGTGTAGAGGCCTGCGCCCATCATGCCGCCGACGCCGATCGCGGTGGCGCTGGAGATGGTGATCGAGCCGGACGGGGTGCTCACCGCCGTAGCTTGTCACGAGCTCTCGCAGAATTACTGCAGATCCGTTTCCGGGTCCGCGGCGCGGTGCGGCGGAGCGTCGAAGGTGACCTCGACGTTCTCGAATCCCTTGCTGCGCTGAGCAGTCGCCTGCCCGACGTACACCTCCCGGTCGGCGCTCGTGAGGTCGACGCTGTCGGTGAAGGGCGTCAGCAGGGAACGCGGATGCAGCTGGTCCACCCGCACCACGTTGATGACTGCGCAGAGCACGACCATGGTGGCGGTGATGTAGAGAAATGCCAACATGCCCAGCACCAAGGCGAACACCCCGTTCGTGGCGCTGGCGCTCTTGACCACGTGCCCCACGTAGACGGCGCCGAAGGACTGCAGCAGTTGCCAACCCAGTGCTGCCAACACGGCGCCGGGCGCCACCTGTGAGACCGTCAGCTCACGGTCGGTGCTGATCCGGAACGCCAGGATGAACGCCCCGGCATTCACCGCGACCGATGCCACCAGGACGACGATCTTGACGCCGTCGCCGAAGACCCCCGACCCTCCGCTGATCGCCGAAAGCACGGTGGTGCCGAGCAAGGCGCCTCCGACGGTGCACAGCAGCAACAGGCTTC
This sequence comes from Mycobacterium sp., assembly GCA_025963385.1. Lineage (GTDB taxonomy): Bacteria > Actinomycetota > Actinomycetes > Mycobacteriales > Mycobacteriaceae > Mycobacterium. The sequence goes on along the minus strand of JAOPUT010000237.1, from coordinate 14,666 downwards.
GTCCGCGGCCCTTGAACGGATCGGGTCGATCGTTGCGCGGAACCGCCCATACCGTATTCATCGCGTTCTGCAAGGCCTGACCGACACCGAGCCCGCCGTAGAGGGCACCCAGCGTTCCGATCACCACGCCGGTGACGCCGCCACCGATCTTCCCTGGTTCACCCAGCTGCGACCCGATCACCGGGAACTGGCTCAGAGCGGAGTCCAGAATCTGTTCACGAAGCGCCGGATGACCGACCAGCAGCCACCCCAGAATCGTCGACAACAGGAGCAACAGCGGGAACAGCGAGACGAAGGCGTAGTAGGCGATCAACGCCGCCAGGTAGGCGCCCTGGTCGTCCACGTACTTGTAGAGCACGGCGATCGGAAAGCCGACCACCTTGTAATTCCGCTGTGCGGCGTCGAGTCGATCGGTGATCCCCACGGTCCCCCCTTGCCTCCGCCAGTCGCGACCCAACTGGTGCGTGGGAGATACCCCCGCGAAAACCAGCCGAACCAGGCCACGGCCTCTACGGTCCGCCTCGCCAATGGTCGATGCGGTTGTGATCCGGGGTGAAGCCATGCTCGACACCCCACAGCACGGCTTGGGTTCGGCTGCCCACGCCGATCTTTCGGTAGATCGTGCGGATATAGGACTTCACGGTGTTGGGGCTCAAGTACGTCAGCGCCGCGACCTCGGCGTTGCTCTTGCCCTGTGTGATGAGGGCCAGGACTTCGGATTCGCGGTCACTGAGCCCCTCGGCGCGACCCGGCCAGTCGCTGCCGACGGCGCTGCGTGCCCTGGCCGGCACGTCGCTGATGACGATCTCGCCGGCGTGCACCGCCTCGAGTGCGGCGACCAGATCTCGGGCGGCCAAGGTCTTGGACAGGTAGCCGTGCGCGCCGTGCTGTCTGGCGCTCTCGATGAGGTTCGGGTGAAAGTTCCACGTGTAGACCACGACTCGTCGGGCCCACGGGTTGTCGACCAGGACGCCGATCGGGTGGTGATCGGACTCGGGCTGGGCGAACGAGTCATAGAGGACGATGTCGACGGGATCTTCGACGGCCATCGTCGCGTCGATCTCGGCGATCACGATGCGGTCGCGGTAGCGGTCGAACATCTTGGCCACGCCCATCAGCACCACGTCGTAATCGTCGACGAGTGCGACGGTGATGGGCTTCTTCGCGGCGGGGGACATACGTAGACGATTACCGCCCTAGGGGTGTATTGCAACCCCCCTAAAGGGTCTTTCATGGGTTCAGCGTCAGACGACGCGCCGTGAGAAAGGCTCATCATGATCGTTCTCGGAATCGTCCTCATCCTGCTGGGGCTGCTGCTCCCAGCCCTCGTCCCCACCTTCGCCTTCGCCCACATCATCCTGGTCGTCGGGGTGATACTCCTGGTCGTCGGTGTGATCCTGGCGGTGCTGGGATCAAGGGGTCGCGCCGTCGGCGGTCGCAGGCACTACTACTGATCCACGGCAGCCGCACTGCGGCCGAGCGCAATGGTCGCAGCCACCATCGCCGTGGCGGCCACCGGCAGCAGAAGCGCTGGCGGTCCCGTCACGGCGAGGTGCTCGCCAAGCACGATGATCCCCAACAGCATGGCCACCAGCGGCTCCCCGACGAGCATCGTGGGTACCGAGGCCTGCAAGGCGCCGGCGTGAAAGGCATACTGCTGCAACACCGTTGCAGCGATCGCCAGCGCGACGAGTAGGTACGGCGCGGGTATCGACAACAGCGCATGCAGTCCCCCGTGGGCGAGTCGATGCGTCGAGATCTTGGTCAACACGGCGACATTCGCGAACAACACCGCGACCGCCACCGCCAGCAGAACCGCGCGCCGTCGACCCGTCGATCGGGCGGCGACCACCACGCAGCCCGCGACGAGTGGTACGAAGATCGCGACGACCAGCGCCCACGCCGGGACCGGTGGACGGTTGTGCCCTTCACGAGGCTGTCCGATCACCACGAACGCGGCCAGGCCGACCGTCAGCACGACGGCCCACACCCAGTCCCGGGACGCGAGTCGGCGGCCTGCGAATCGCGCACCGATCGGGAGCGCGAACAACAGCGACGACATCAGGATCGGCTGCACCAGAAGCAACGATCCCTGCGAAAGGGCGAGCGCCTGGAAGACATAACCGGCCAGCGCCACCAACGTCCCTGCCCACCACGAGGGCTCGCGCACCAGCGTGGTGACGATCGTGGAACTCACGCCCTCCTCGGTAGGAACCGCGCCAGTCGCCCGCTGGCGCAGCACGATGCCGACGGCAGCGCACAGGGCGGCGAGCAACGCCAGCACGATCACGACGAGCCGGCCCATGCGCCCTTTCATACCCTGCGGCGGTGCTGGTGACGCGCGACTGCGCGTGGCAGTGTCGTCGCCATGGAGCAGAAGTCACCCTCCGCGGTCATCGAGTCAGCCCACGCCGAACACCTCGACGGATTTCCGTTCGCCGACACCCGAGACTTCGACGACGCCGACCGCGGGTTCCTCGCCGCGCTCGAGCCGTGCGTCATCAGGGCCGCCGACGGTCGCGTGGTGTGGGACAACGACGTCTACGGATTCCTGAGGGGTGACGCGCCGACGTCGGTGCACCCCAGCCTGTGGCGGCAGTCGACGCTGGCGGCCAAGCAGGGGCTCTACGAGGTGGTCGAAGGCGTCTACCAGGTCCGCGGGCTCGACCTGTCCAACGTCAGCTTCATCGAGGGGGACACCGGAGTCATCGTGATCGACCCGCTGGTGTCCACGGAGACCGCCGCCGCGGCACTGGCGCTCTACCGGACGCACCGCGGCGACCGTCCCGTCGTCGCCGTCATCTATACCCACAGCCACGTCGACCACTTCGGCGGCGTGCTCGGGGTCACGACGCAGGCCGACGTCGACGCGGGCAAGGTGGCGGTCATCGCGCCGGAGGGCTTCATCGAGCACGCGGTGCAGGAGAACGTGTACGCGGGCACGGCGATGACGCGGCGCGCGGCGTACATGTACGGCACCGTGTTGGACCGCGGCCCGCAGGGGCAGGTCGGCTGCGGGCTCGGGCAGACGCCGTCCACCGGTGAGGTGGCCATCATCGTGCCGACCGTGGACATCGCCGCAACCGGTGAGACGCACACCGTCGACGGCGTTGAGATCGAGTTCCAGATGGCGCCGGGCACCGAGGCGCCCGCCGAGATGCACTTCTACTTCCCCCGCTACCGGGCACTGTGCATGGCCGAGAACGCCACTCACAACCTGCACAACCTGTTGACATTGCGCGGCGCGCTGGTGCGAGATCCCCACGGGTGGTCCGGCTACCTCACCGAGGCGATCGACCGCTTCGCCGCAAGGACCGACGTCGTGTTCGCCTCGCACCACTGGCCCACCTGGGGCGAGGACCGCATCGTCGAATTCCTGTCCCTGCAGCGTGACCTGTACGCGTACCTGCACGACCAGACGTTGCGGCTGATCAATCAGGGGCACACCGGCATCGAGATCGCCGAGACCTTCGAGATGCCACCGGCCCTGCAAGAGGCGTGGCACACGCACGGCTACTACGGCTCGGTCAGCCACAACGTCAAGGCCGTCTACCAGCGATACATGGGTTGGTTCGACGGCAACCCCGCCCGGTTGTGGCAGCACCCGCCGGAGGCCATCGCGCCGCGCTACGTCGAGGCGATGGGCGGCCTCGACAGGGTCGTGGAGCTGGCGCAGGGCGCATTCGACGGAGGCGACTTCCGTTGGGCGGCAACGCTACTGGATCACGCCATCTTCACCGACGAGAACCACGCCGGTGCCAGGGCGCTGTACGCGGACACCTTGGAGCAGCTGGCGTACGGCGCGGAGAACGCGACCTGGCGCAACTTCTTCCTGGCCGGTGCCACCGAGCTGCGCGACGGCAACTTCGGCACCCCCGTACAGACCACGTCGCTGTCGCTGGTCTCGCAGCTGACGCCGGAGCAGATGTTCGACAGCTTCGCGATCAGCATCAACGGACCCAAGGCGTGGGGTCTCGACCTCGCGCTCGACATCACCTTCGCCGACGTCGCCACCAACTACCGGCTCACGCTCCACAACGGAGTCCTGGTGTACCGGAAGGTGGTTGCCGAACCCGCGACCGCGACGGCGACCGTGACGGTGGCGAACAAGCTGCGGCTGTTGATGTTCGCGACCGGCGACACGACGTCGCCGGGGATGGAGACGACGGGTGACGCCACCGCGATGGCGTCCCTCCTCGGCGTGCTGGACAAGCCAGATCCCAGCTTCAACATCGTCACCCCCTAGGGCGGGGAGCTCAGGGGAGGCCACCGTCGGCACGCAGGATGGAACCCGTCGTGAAGCTCGACGCGTCCGAGGCCAGAAACAGTGCCGCGCCGACTATTTCGCGGGGTTGGCCTGCGCGACCCAGCGCCAGGTGGCGGAACGGTGCCTCGCTTCCGTCGAGGTTCCAGGCCTTGCTGACGTCGGTGAGGAACGGTCCGGCCATCAGCGTGTTGACCCGGACGGTGGGACCGTAGGCCTTCGCAAGTCCCTCGGTCAGTGCGTTGAGTCCCGCCTTGGCCGCGGCGTACGGCAGCATGTCGGGGGCAGGCCGCAGCGAGCCCGCCGAGCTGACGTTGATGATCGAACCGCCGCCCGCCGCGACCATGCGTTCACCGACGAGCGCCGAGAGTCGAAACGGGCCTTTGAAGTTGAGGTTCACCACCGCGTCGAACAGCTTCTCACTCACCGAGGTCAATGACTCGTAGAGCGGCGACATGCCTGCGTTGTTGATGAGCACGTCGACCTTGCCGAACCGCTCGTAGGCGGCATCGACCAGACCGTCGAGCTGTTCCCACCGTCCTACGTGCACCTGGTACGGCAGGGCGCTGCGGCCCGTCGAGGCGGAAATCTCCTCGGCCGTCACGACACACGACTCCAGATTGCGGCTGGCGATGACCACGTCGGCACCGGATTGCGCTGCCGCGAAAGCCATTTCGCGGCCCAGGCCGCGGCTGCCCCCCGTGACGAGCACCACCCGATCGGTCAGGTCGAACAGCTCGTCGGCGTACCCCATGTCACGCTCCTAGTCCTCGGCCGCGCTGGCCGTCTCGCGAATCACCCGATGGACGAAGCCGAGCTTCTCGGCCACTGCGTGGGGAATCTCGAACGGATACAGCGGATTCTTACCCATTGCGGTGTTCACGCGGTTGAAGAACATCGACATCCATCGCCAATCGGACAACATCCGCTCGATCGGTTGATCCGCGTAGGTCTCGAGCGGCTCGATGTCGTGAGGCGCGGCGAAGCGGACCTTGTCGGCGAGCAGAACCATGCCCGCCTCGCGGCTGGTGTCGATGGTGTCGACGATGTGGAGGTAGTGGGCGAAGCACTCGGCGAAGTCCTCCCACGGGTGCATCGTGGCGTACTCGGAGATGAACGACGTGGCCCAGTCCGCAGGCGCACCCGTCCGGTAGTGCCGCGCGATCGCGTCGGAGTAGCTCGCCTGTTCGTCGCCGAAGAGGCTCCGGCAGTCGTCGAGGTATCGCGCTGCGCCAGAGCCGGTTTCGACGAGGACGTTCTGGTAGTAGTGGCCGACCTCGTGGCGGAAGTGGCCGAGCATGGTGCGGTACGGCTCGCCGAGCTGGACCCGCAGTGACTCGCGGTAGTCGTCGAGCGACTCGACGACGTCGATGGTGATGACGCCGCCGGCGTGGCCGATGATGACCTTCTCACCGGTGGTCCGGCTGGACAGCAGGTCGAACGCCAGCCCGGGCTCACCGCGCCAGAACGGGTCGACCGGCAGGCCGATGTCGTCGAGTTGGTAGACGAGGCGGCGCAGTGCCGCGGCGGTGGGCACCAGCTTCTCGCGGGCGAGTGTGTCGTCGGCGGCGGGTTCGCGGCGGATCAACGAGTCCGCAAGGCAGCGGCCGCGCTTCTTGAACTCGTCGTGCTCCTCGGGCGCAAGCCAGTTGCAGCCCAGCGTCGCGTACTGGGTGCAGCGCACCCACCGCTCGCCGTCGATCTCGGAGGCGCCGTCGGAGACGGCCACCATGGTCTTCGACGGGAGATGGAAGCCGAGTGTTGTCCGGCAGGTCGCGCACCGGTCCTGCTCGAACGCGACGAAGTCACTGCACACCGGACAGGCGAATGCGCGCACGGGCCATATGGTGTCATGCATGCAGCTGCTGGTGATCAGACACGCGCTTCCGTTGCGCAGCGAGCCGGGTCAGGGCTCGGACCCCGACCTGTCCGAGGACGGCATCGAACAGGCCAAGCGACTGCCCGATGCGTTGGCGCGGTTCCCGATCAAACGGCTGGTCAGCAGCCCGCAGCGGCGGGCGCTGCAGACGGCGCAGCCGGTCGCCGACGCTCTCGGGCTGACCGTCGACGTCGATGAGCGGCTGGCCGAGTACGACCACGGTCTCTCGCACTACACGCCCATCGAGGAGGCGTCGGCTGAGGACCTTCAGCGCCTGATGGACGGCCATCTGCCCGGCGCGGTCGACGAGGACGCGTTCATCGCGAGGGTCAAGGAGGGCACCGCCGACATCGTGGGCGCCGCGGACCACGAGGACACCGTCGCCCTGTTCTGCCATGGCGGAGTGATCAACGCGTTGGTCCACGACATCATGAGGACCGAGCGGCTGCTGTGCGTTCAAGTCGACTACGCGGGTGTGACGCGGCTGCTGTCGTCACGGGACGGAAAGCTCGGCGTCGCATCGATCAACGGGACCGAACACGTGTGGGACCTGCTACCCCGGAATCTTCGGTGGTGAGCGCGCGTGCGAACCGGCAATCGGACGGGTGGTAGACAAGTCCGGTGACATCGGACGCTTCCAGCTTGGACGGACTCGACCTCGGCGCACTGGACCGACACCTGCGGTCGATCGGCGTCCCCCGCCAGGGTGACCTGCACGGCGAACTGATCGCAGGCGGCCGGTCGAACCTGACGTTCCTGGTCTTCGACGACACCTCCAAGTGGGTGCTGCGCCGCCCGCCGCTGCACGGGCTGACACCGTCGGCCCACGACATGGCCCGCGAGTACAAGGTCGTGGCCGCGCTCGAGGACACCCCGGTTCCCGTCGCGCACCCGGTGACGATGCGCAACGACGACTCGGTGCTCGGTGCGCCGTTCCAGATGGTCGACTTCGTGCCCGGCCGCGTCGTGCGGTACTCCGAGGAGCTGACCGCACTCGGTGATCAGGACACGATCGACGCCTGCGTCGACGCGCTGATCAAGGTGCTGGCCGACCTGCACGCGCTGGACCCCGACGCCGTCGGGCTGGGTGACTTCGGCAAGCCGACCGGTTACCTCGAGCGCCAGGTCCGGCGCTGGGGTGGGCAGTGGGACCTGGTGCGTACCGAGGACGATCCCCGGGACGCGGACGTGCGGCGACTGCACACCGCGCTCGGCGAGGCCCTGCCGCCGCAGAGCCGGACGTCGATCGTGCACGGCGACTACCGCATCGACAACACCATGCTCGACGCCGTGGACGCGACCAAGGTCCGCGCGGTGCTCGACTGGGAGATGTCGACGCTCGGCGATCCCCTCAGCGATGCTGCGCTGATGTGCGTGTACCGCCATCCGATGTTCGACATGGTGCACGCGAACGCAGCGTGGTCCTCACCGCAGATTCCGTCGGCCGACGAACTCGCGCAACGGTATTCGGTCGCGGCAGGTCAGCCGCTTGACCACTGGGAGTTCTACATGGCGCTGGCGTACTTCAAGCTCGCGATCATTGCGGCGGGCATCCAGTTCCGTGACCGGATGGGGGTTGAAGCCGCGAGCGGCGACCATCGCCAGGGCTCGGAGTACGGCGACAAGGTGGGGGAGGCCGTCGCACCGCTCGTCGCCGCGGGCCTCGCCGAGCTAGCTGGCCTTTAGCGCGGCCTTGTAGTTCTTCTTCGCCGCGCGGCGAAGCTGCACGATGCGGGCGGCACCGATCAGGAAGGTGATCACGCCGCCGAGGATCGCCGCTGCGAGCAGTGCGACGCCGAGGGGCAGGCTCCACGACCAGCCGAGGAAGTGGAACGTGCCCGAATCGGTGTTCTGCGCGATGAAGATCAGCAGCACGATCAGCACCAGGAACCCGACGATGAGCGACGACCATAGCGCCGCCGCCTTGGTGAACTTGACGGCGTTCTCCGGCGGCGGTGCCTTCGGGAGGGTGGTGTCGACCGTCCGCGGCTCCGGCTCGATCGGATCCAACGGGCCGGGATGGCTCGATTCGACGGGCGGAAACTGCGGGTCGGTGCTCATGAAGTCCATCCTTGCCCCTTTTGGTCGAGTTGGAAACCAGCGGTACCGGGTCATCACCGGTTCGTCACCGTCGGCTCAGCCCGAGCCAAACCCAAGCAACATGTGCATGGGCTGGTTAGGGTCGCACCAGTCAGGTGACGCCGAAAGGACGCCCAGTGAACTCCGCACGACGAACCAACCGCAGAAGAAGTCTGGCCGTACTCGCAGCGGTCCTCGCCCTGATGACCACCGCCTGCGGCAGCTCGAACCCGCTGGGCGGCGGCGAGGTGTCGGGTGACCTGAAGTCGATCGCGGTCGGTTCCGCGGACTTCACCGAGTCCAAGATCATCGCCGAGATCTACGCACAAGCCTTGGAGGCCAACGGTTTCAACGTTCGACGGCAGTTCGGCATCGGCAGCCGCGAGACCTACGTTCCCGCGGTCAAGGATCACTCGATCGACCTGATCCCCGAGTACACCGGCAACCTGCTGCAGTACTTCGACAAGAACACCAAGGCCACCGATCCGGAGTCGGTCGAGCTGGCGCTGTACCACGCTCTGCCCGGCGATCTTTCGATACTGACGCCGTCGCCCGCCAACGACCAGGACACGGTCGCGGTGACCGCGGCGACCGCTCAGAAGTGGAACCTCAAGACCATCGGCGATTTGGCGGCCCACTCCGCCGAGGTGAAGTTCGGTGGGCCGTCGGAGTTCATCGAGCGTGCCGAGGGTCTGCCGGGCCTCAAGGCCAAGTACGGCCTCGACATCCCACCGGCCAACTTCGTCTCGATCAGCGACGGTGGCGGCCCAGCGACGGTACGGGCGCTGGTCGACGGCACCGTGACCGCCGCGGACATCTTCAGCACGTCACAGGCCATTCCGCAGAACAATCTGGTGGTCCTCGAGGATCCGAAGAACAACTTCCTGGCCGCCAACGTCGTGCCGCTGGTGGCCTCGCAGAAGTTGTCGGATCAGCTCAAGACCGTGCTCGACGCGGTGTCGGCCAAGCTCACCACCCAGGCTCTCATCGAGATGAACACCGCCACCTCGGGCAACAACGGCGTCGACCCCGACCAGGCGGCACGCAAGTGGATACAGGACAACGGGTTCGACAAGCCGGTATCGGGCTAGGGGGATCGGAAAGGCGACATGATCACTTTCGACGGCGTCACCAAGAAGTATCCGGACGGCACCGTCGCCGTCGACGACCTGAATCTCGAGGTGCCCGAGGGGACGCTCGCAGTATTCGTCGGTCCTTCCGGCTGTGGGAAGACGACGTCGATGCGGATGATCAACAGGATGATCGACCCGACGTCGGGCGTGCTGACCGTCGACGGCAAGGACGTCACCAAGGTCGACGCGGTCAAGCTGCGCCTGGGCATGGGCTACGTCATCCAGAGCGCCGGGCTGATGCCGCACCTACGCGTGGTCGACAACGTCGCCACGGTGCCCGTGCTGAAGGGCGAATCCCGGCGCACGGCCCGCAAGGCGGCGCTCGGCGTACTGGAACGCGTCGGACTCGACCCGAAGTTGGCTGACCGGTACCCCGCTCAGCTCTCCGGCGGTCAGCAGCAGCGCGTCGGCGTGGCCCGTGCACTGGCAGCCGATCCGCCGATCCTGTTGATGGACGAGCCGTTCAGCGCCGTCGACCCGGTGGTCCGCGAAGAGCTTCAAGTCGAGATCCTGCGGCTGCAAAGCGAATTGCGCAAGACCATCGTCTTCGTCACCCACGACATCGACGAGGCGCTCAAGCTCGGTGAGAAGGTCGCGGTCTTCGGGCGCGGCGGGGTGCTCGAGCAGTACGACGCGCCGCGACGGCTGCTGTCCAACCCCGCCAACGACTTCGTCGCCGGGTTCATCGGCGCCGACCGTGGCTACCGCGGCCTGCAGTTCACCAAGGCGACGGGCCTTCCGCTGCACGACATCCGAACGGTCGCCGAGTCCGCCATCGATTCGCTGAGTCTCGGTCCAGGTGAATGGGCGCTGGTCACCAAGCCTGATGGCTCGCCGTATGCGTGGATCGACGTGAACGGGGTGGGGCTGCATCGGCAGGGAAAGTCCTTGTACGACAGCACCATTGCGGGTGGCTCGCTCTTCACCCCCAACGGCACGATGCGCCTGGCGCTCGACGCGGCGCTGTCGTCGCCCGCGGGACTTGGCGTGGTCGTCGACGGCCGCAGACAGGTCGTCGGCGGCCTGAAGGCGGATGACGTCATCGCGGCGATCAAGAACAAGAAGGGGACCACCTAGTGCGCTACCTCTTCACGCATCTCGGCCAAGCCTGGGATTTGACGCTGATCCATCTGTGGCTTTCGCTGGTTCCGCTGGTCCTCGGGCTGGTGATCGCCGTGCCGCTCGGCGCGCTGATCCAGCGCACCTCCCTGTTGCGGCGCTTCACGACGGTCATCGCCAGCATCATCTTCACCATTCCCTCGCTGGCGTTGTTCGTGGTGCTGCCGCTGGTCATCCCGACGCGAATCCTGGACCAGGCCAACGTGATCGTGGCGCTGACGCTCTACACCGTGGCGCTTCTGGTGCGGGCGGTGCCGGAGGCGCTGGACGCGGTGCCGCCCACCGTGCTCGACGCCGCCACGGCCGTCGGCTACAAGCCGTTCACTCGGATACTGAAGGTCGAACTGCCGCTTGCGATTCCGGTGCTCGTCGCTAGCCTTCGCGTGGTCGCCGTCACCAACATCTCGATGGTGTCGGTCGGCTCGGTGATCGGCATCGGCGGTCTCGGCACCTGGTTCACCGAGGGCTATCAATCGGACAAGAGCGACCAGATCATCGCGGGCATCATCGCGATCTTCGTACTTGCAATCGTCATCGACACCCTCATCATGTTCCTCGGCAAGCTCGCGACGCCGTGGATCAGAACCGGGCGTCGAGTGAAGGCGGGTGCCCGATGAACTTCCTTTCCCAAGCGCTGTCCTACATCTTCACCGCGGCCAACTGGGGCGGCCCCGCGGGGCTCGGCATCCGTATCGTCGAGCATCTGCAGTACACGGCGGTCGCGCTGGTGTTCTCGGCGCTCATCGCGATCCCGATCGGGATGCTAATTGGTCACACGGGCCGAGGGACGTTCCTCGTCGTGGGCGGCGTCAACGCGCTTCGGGCACTCCCGACCCTCGGCGTGCTGCTGCTCGGCGTGCTGCTGTGGGGTCTCGGTCTGATCCCGCCCACGATCGCGCTGATGCTCCTGGGCATCCCGCCGATCCTGGCGGGCACCTACTCGGGCATCGCCAACGTGGATCGCGCGGTGGTCGACGCCGCCAGGTCGATGGGCATGACGGAGTCCCGGGTGCTGCTCCGCGTCGAGGTGCCCAACGCCCTGCCGTTGATCCTCGGCGGCGTGCGCACGGCGACGCTGCAAATCGTCGCCACGGCCACCGTCGCTGCGTACGCGAGCCTGGGCGGCCTCGGGCGCTACCTCATCGACGGCATCAAGGTGCGCCAGTTCTACCTCGCTCTGGTGGGTGCGCTCGTCGTCACCGCGCTGGCGCTCATCCTGGATGCGGCGCTGGCCTTCGCAGTCTGGCTCTCCGAACCGGGCACCGACAGATTCAGGAAGATGCCGCAGCCGTTCCTCGGCGACGAGGTCGCTCTGGAATCCGCGTCGACATCACGATCTGACGGGCTTTCCCAAGGCGGCTACGAAGCACGGGGGCCGTCGCCTACGGTAGAGGGATGAGTGAAGTAGTCCGCTCTGAGCCGAAGGACAAGTGGCCCGCCGTACTGACGTGGCGCGCGCACGACGTTCCTCGGATGGAGTCGGTGCGCGTACAGCTGACGGGCAACCGCATCAAGGCGTACGGCCGGATCGTGGCCGCCGCGACCGCGTCGCACCCGGCGTTCAGTGCGTCCTACGACTTGGTGACCGACGACAGCGGTGCCACCAAGCGCCTCTCGCTGACGGTCACGCTGGCCGAACGGGAACGCCAGCTCAACATCGCTCGCGACGAAGAGAACATGTGGCTGGTGCAGGACAAGCAGAACCAGGGCATGCGGTCGTCCCACGACGGCGCCCTCGACGTCGACGTGATCTACAGCCCGTTCTTCAACGCGCTTCCCATCCGTCGCACCGGCCTCCACCAGCACGGCGAATCGATCGCGCTGCCCGTCGTCTACGTCCGGCTCCCCGAGCTGACCGTCGAGACGGTCACCATCGACTACTCGAGCGACGCGCCCAACCCCGAGGCGGGCATCAAGCTGAAGTCACCCGTCGCCGAGACCACGATCACGGTCGACGACGAGGGATTCATCCTGGACTACCCAGGACTTGCAGAGCGGATCTGATCACTCCACCCGCCCGTCCCGCGGCGGCGAGGCTCTGACGCCAGCCGTCCTCGCCGATGGTGATCGTCGCGATCTCCGGACGGGCGAAGCCGTCGTACCGAAGCCGCGCCGCATGCCCCGATCCGACGAGTTCGGCGACCGACCCCGTGCCGGCCAGGTCGTCGCGGGCCCTGGTCAATAGGTCGATGGCGCGGTCGAGCGCCGACCCCAGCGGGCCTGCGTTCGCCTCGCACATGGCCCGCACCAGTTCGGGTGCGGTGGCCGCCACCCGGGTGCCGTCGCGAAACGAGCCCGCCGCGAGCGAGAACGCCAGCGGCACCTCGGCCGCGATGACGGCGAGGACCTCGGCGACGAGGTGGGGTAGGTGTGAAATGGCAGCGGCCGCCGCATCGTGTTCGTCGGAACGCGCGGGGACCACGACGCTTCCGCAGTCCAGTGCCACCCCCATGACCTGGGCCCACACCTCACCGTCGACGTGGTCGTCGACGGTGATGACCCAGGGCGCGCCGACGAACAGCTTCTCGTCGCCGGCAGCCCAGCCGGAGTGCGCGGTGCCGGTCATCGGGTGGCCTCCCACGAAGCGGTCGAGCAGGCCGTGCTCCCGAACTGCTTGCAGCACAGCTACTTTCACGCTCGTCACGTCGGTGAGCGCGCAGTCCGGGGCCGTCGCGGCGACGTTGGCGAGCATCGTCGGCAATGCAGGCATCGGGACGGCGAGGACGATTAGCGCGTGCGAGGAGGCGGCCCGTTCGAGGGCCTCGGTGAGGTCTGTGGTGGCGTCGAAACCGTCGAACCGGGCGGCCTCCACACCGTCGATCGACCGGTTGTAGCCGAAGACCTCGCCTCCCGCGGCCTTGGCGGCCCGCATCAGCGATCCGCCGATCAGCCCAAGGCCCAGTACGCACACCGGCGGCTTGCTCTGCGCGCAAGCGCTCATCACCGGCATCGACACCCTGCAAGGTTGACACTGATCGTGATCGCTGGTCAAAGCGCGCGATCTGGGACTACCGTGACTTTCATGGGAGCACAGCGAGCGCAGGCGCAGAACCAGGCCGCAGACCTCCTGGACGGTTTCGGTGTGGCCGTCGTCCGCGAGGACGGCAAATGGCGCTGTTCGGCGCTGCGCCGCGGCGCGTTGACGAGCCTGACGGCCGCCGAGACCGAGCTCAGAGAATTACGCAGTGCGGGTGCGGTCTTCGGGCTGCTCGACGTCGACGACGAGTTCTTCGTGATCGTGCGTCCAGCCCCCGCGGGTGCGCGGCTGTTCCTGTCCGATGCGACCGCGGCAGTGGACTACGACATCGCCAGGCAGGTACTCGAGAAGCTCGACGCCGACCTCGACCCCGACGACCTGGAGGACGAGGATCCGTTCGAGGAGGGCGATCTCGGCGTGCTGTCCGACATCGGACTGTCCGAGGGCGTGCTCAGCATCATCCTGTCCGACGACGACTACGCCGACGAACAGCTCTCCCGAATTGCCCAGGAGATGGGGTTCGGCGACGAGATGTCGGCGTTCCTCGACAAACTCGATAGGTGACCGACGCCGACCTGATCCGCCTCGCGCTGGAGGCGGCCGCAGGCGCGGGTCCTCGCGACGTACCCATTGGTGCGGTGGTGTTCGGCCCCGACGGCACCGAGCTGGCGCGCGCCGCCAATGCCCGCGAAGAGTTGGGCGACCCCACGGCGCATGCGGAGATCCTGGCCCTGCGCGCAGCCGCACGGGTGCTCGGCGACGGCTGGCGGCTGGAGGGCGCGACACTGGCCGTCACCGTCGAACCGTGCACGATGTGCGCAGGCGCACTGGTGATGGCGCGTGTGGCGCGGGTGGTGTTCGGGGCGTGGGAGCCGAAGACGGGTGCCGTCGGTTCACTGTGGGACGTGGTGCGCGACCGGCGGCTGACGCATCGGCCGCAGGTGCGGGGCGGGGTGCTGGCCGACGAGTGTGCGGCCCCGCTGGCCGCGTTCTTCGCCGCGCAGCGTTCGTGAAACGTGGGCGGCCTTTCGGCCGATTTACCGCCCTGGCTTCACAAACGACGAGCGATTAGGGGCGATGCCAGGTTCCCGGTAAGCTGCCCGACGGTGGCGTGTCCGAGCGGCCTAAGGAGCACGCCTCGAAAGCGTGTGACGGGTAACCCCCGTCCGAGGGTTCAAATCCCTCCGCCACCGCCATAACCGCCCTCCTGCTAGC
>JAOPUT010000196.1 GCA_025963385.1 Mycobacterium sp. | reverse complement strand
CCTTGATGACGCGCTCACGCACGTCCTTGCTCTTGGTGAACAGGTAGGCCGCCAACGGTTTGGCTCGCGAGTTGACGAAATCGATTGCCTCGTCCAGTGATTGGACTGTGACGATCGGCAGGATCGGTCCGAAGATCTCGTCGGTCATCAACGGCTCGTCCAGTGCGGGGTCGACGACCACGGTCGGCTGAATCTCGATGGTCGCCTCGTCCGAGCCACCACCGAGCGCGACGGTGCCCTTCGTGGCGGCCAGCGCGGTGGTCAGCCTGCCGAAGTGGCGCTCGTTGACGATCGGCTTGCCTCCGGAGTTGCCCGCCTCGAACGTCGCGATGGCCTCGCCGATCTTGCTGACCAGCTCGTCGCGGATCTTCACGTCGGCCAGCACGTAGTCCGGCGCGATGCAGATCTGGCCGGAGTTGACCAGCTTGGTCCACGCGATCCGCTTGGCGGCGACGTCGATGTCGGCGTCGGCCGCCACGATGACCGGGCTCTTGCCGCCCAACTCCAGGGTGACCGGCGTCAGGTGCTTCGCCGCGCCCTCGTAGACCTTGCGGCCGATCTCGGTACCGCCGGTGAAGCACAGCTTGTCGAATCCCTGCGCGATGAGCTCCTGGCTGATCGCACCGTCACCCTCGATCACCACGATCGCGTCGCGGTCCAGATACTGCGGCACCAACTCCGCCATCAGGGCCGACGACGCGGGCGACACCTCGGACGGCTTGAGCACGACGGCGTTTCCAGCGGCGATGGCGCCGATCGCCGGACCAAGCGTCAACGCGAACGGGAAGTTCCAGGCACCGATGACCAGCACCGTGCCGAACGGCTCGTACTCGATCCAGGCGCGGCCCGGTAGTTGCGCGAGTTCGAGCAGTCGGTGCTTGCGGCGCGTCCACTTGCCGACGTTCTTGGCGGCGTCGGCGGCTTCACTCGCGGTGCTGGCGATGTCGGCCAGCCAGGCCTCGAACGGCTTGCGGCCAAGATCCTTCTCGAGGGCGTCGGCGATGGCGGCCTCGTTCTCGGTGACCAGCTTCTCCAGCCCCAGCAGCTGCTGCTTGCGCCACTCCACGCTGCGGGTACGACCGGTGGCAAAAGCCCTGCGCACGCTCGCCACGATGCTTGCTACGTCGGGAGACGTCGCTTCGACCGCTTCGGCGGCGACTGAATCTGTGGTCATGGTTGGTGTCCTTCCTGACCCGAGGAAGACCCAATCCTAACCAACCGGTTGGCCCAGTAAGAAGGGCTAGTTTCGCTCCGCGATGACGAACGTCGAGAACGTGCCTGAGTCCACGTCCTCGTCGGGAAGCGCCCAGCGGTCCAATCGGCGCATCTCGTCGACCGAACGCACTCCGGACGCCGCCCAGCCGTGCTCGTTCAGCCAGTCGGTGACGTTCGCGCGATCGGGATCGTCGTACATCAACTCCTGGATGTTGAGCGTGCTCTCGAGCCCGAACCGCTGCGCGATGCGTTCGAAGCGTTCCCGCATCTCCGCACGGCGGCCTGCGTCGGTGACCCCGGCGGTCTCGACGGAGATGCGACTACCAGGAGCGCTGAGCTCGGTGATCTGCTCGAACAACCGGTCCTGGGCATCGGCCGGCAGGTACATCAACAGGCCCTCAGCCAGCCACGCGGTCGGAACAGATGCGTCAAAACCCGCCTCCTGCAACGCCTTCGGCCAGTCGTATCGCAAGTCCTTCGGCACCTGGCGCAACTCAGCCGATGGCTCGACGGCGTGGTCGGCGAGCGTCGCGGCCTTGTACTCGAGCACCTTGGGCTGATCGATCTCGTAGACGACGGTGCCTGCTGGCCAGTCCAGCCGGTACGCGCGCGAGTCCAGCCCCGACGCCAAAATGACGATCTGGCCGATGCCTGCAGCCGCGGCGGCGGCGAAGTAGGCGTCGAAGAAGTGCGTGCGCACGGCCTGGTAGTTGCCCATGTGCTCGAAGATCGCGGCGGCCTCTGGATCCTCTGCCGCGATCTTGGCCACGAACCCACTGTCGAGCACGAACTCCCAGATGCCGGTGCCCGCGCCGGCCACCAGAATCTTGGCGTACGGGTCGCGGATCAGCGGGTTCTCACTGTCGGTCTCACCGGCGCGGGAGGCAGCCACCATCACCGCGGTGGACCCGACGCTCGTCGCGATGTCCCAGGTGTCGTCGTGCGAGCGCAGTGAGCTCATGGTGCTGCTCCATCGAGTCTGGCGCGCAGACGCACGCGGACGAAGGTCGTTTCATTCGTCATGCTACCGAAAAAAGTTAGCTTGGCTACGCGGCTGCGCGTCTCGCCACCGTGCCGCGCAGAGTTACTCGGCGAGCTTCCACAATTTATTCGCCAAAAGTAGCTCGAGCTTCTCCACGATCACGGTCAGCTCGTCGTGGCCGCCGACGTAGCCCGCGTAGAAGCCCATTCCCCACATCACCGCTATCAGCATCTCCACGAGCGTCGCGACATCGGTCTCCGTGGTCAGCTCACCACGCTCGATCGCATCGCTGACCGCCCAGGTGACGAACGCGCGGGAAGTCTTCAATGAGTTGTGCTCGTCGCGGCTGAGCTCGGGATGCCGCTGTGATTCCAGCACCGACGTGACGAGGAAGGCCGCAGCCGAACGGTCGCGGGATTCTGCCTGCATGGCGGCCGAGAAGAAGGCCGACAACCGCTTCAGCAGCGACGTCTCGACCTCGGCTTTCGCCATTCCCGCGGCGACCACCATCTCGTTGGTCTTGTCCACCACCTCGCCGTACAGAACACGCTTGCTGGCGAAGTAATGGTTGATGGCGGGCCGCGTCAGGTCTGCACGTATCGCGATTGCCTGGAATGTCGCTGCGTCGTAACCGAGTTCGCTAAACACCTCGCGGGCCGCACGCACGATGCGCTCACGGGTCTCGGCCGCCTTAGCTGCAGGCGGACGTCCTGGACCCCGGGTAGCGGTATACGGCACAGTCAAATTGTGCCACACCCCACCGGTGTGTCCGAGGTGAATGGTTGCGGAAGCGTGGAAAGTATTTCCCTCAGCAAACCTTCGCCAGTCTCGGCCAGATGTCCATTCGATCCCTGGTGGCGATTTGCCGGGCGTTCGGGGGTACCCACAACCGGCGTACCCAAACACCTGACAACTATGGTGACGCCATGGCGAGCGTCGTAACCCGGCAGTCGTACTTCGACGCCGGCCTCGACGTGCTGGCGGAACTCGGATACGGCGGCCTGAAACTCGCAGAGGTATGCAATCGGCTCGGCGTCACGACCGGCTCCTTCTACCACTACTTCACCAGCTGGTCGGCCTACACCCGGGCACTCATCGCCCACTGGCAGCAGGTCCGCACCATCAGCGTCATCGACGTCATCCGGGCGGAGCCGGATCCTCGGCAGCGCATCGGCTCGCTGATCAAGGAGGGGCTCGCCCTGCCGCACGGCGCGGAGGGCGCCATCCGGGTGTGGAGTGCCATCGACGCCGAGGTGCACGCGGTGCAGTCGGCCGTCGACAGGCAGCGCTTCGACTGCCTCGTCGAGTCGGCGTTCGAGATCCTGAAGAGCGCACGTCAGGCGCAGGTGTTCGCGTCGTGGGCGCTCTACCTTCTGGTCGGCTACGAACAGGCCTTGCTGCCGCCGCGAAGCGCCGACGACATCGAATGGATCGCCGACCAACTGCTCAATGCGCTGGATACGGGACGGTTCGGCTCGCTCACCGACAACGGCTGATGGTGCCGGTCCCGCCGGTAGCATCCGGTGCATGCTGACCCCGGCTGGCCTGTGGCGCCGGGCGGCGGACCGGATCAACGAACGCGACCCCGAGCGCGACGCACTACGCCGTGCGGTCCGGGCGGCGATCGTCGTGCCCATCGTCGGGGCCGTCGCGTTCACGGTCGGCGGTGGCTCTCAGACACCCATGTTCGCCATCTTCGGGTCAGTGTCCCTGCTGGTCATGGTCGACTTTCCCGGCAACCGCCCTGCCAGGGCCGTGGCGTACTGCGGCCTCGGCTTCAACGGCGCCGTGCTCATCACCCTTGGTTCACTGGTGGCGCCGATCCCCTGGCTGGCGGTGACCTTGATGTTCCTGCTCGGCGCCGCGGTGACGTTCTCCGGCGTCCTGAGCGAGATCGTGGCGGCAGGGCAACGGTCGACGTTATTGACATTCGTGTTGCCGGTTTGCACGCCGCCAGGGCCGATTCCCGAACGGCTGTTCGGATGGTTCATCGCGTTGGCCCTCGCCGTGCCCGCCGCGCTGTTCCTGCTGCCGCCGCGACATCACGACGAGCTGCGCAGGCACGCCGCGGCGGTGTGCCGGACGTTGGCCGACCGACTCGACGGCCGCGCATCGGCCGATGACCTGTCCTCGGCGATGGGGGCGCTGCGGGACAACTTCCTCGGTGCCGACTTCCGGCCCGTCGCGCTGACTGCGGGCAGCCGCGCCCTGGTGCGGGTGGTCGACGACCTGCAGTGGCTCGCCGACCGCATCACCGACGGCTCCGCGGGTCTGCTCGCAGAGATACGTGAACCCGTGGTGAGGGTGCTCCGCGATTCGGCGAGCGTGCTCACCACGCCCAAGGCCGACGGCCGCGACGAGCACCGCTCGGACCTTGCGCTGGCGCTGGCCGTGCTGCGGTTGGTGGCACAGAGCCGCTACCGCGACGACATCGTCGAGATCCTCGGCGAGGAGAGCGATGCCACCGCCATCGAGACCGGCCGAAAGTTGTTGACCCGACGCACCATCTCGGCGTGCGTCAGTGCCACGGGACGCGTCATCGGCATCGCAGCGGACGCCGACGCCCGGCCGGTCTGGGCCAGGGTGCTCGGCCGTCGCCTGCCAGAGTCCGGCGCATCGGACCGGGTGCTGTCGGAGTCCCAGGCGATCGCGCATGCGACCGCCGGCTTCGTCTCCACCCGAGCAGTGGTGGTGCGCAACAGCTTGCGCACCGGCCTCGGGCTCGCGGTCGCCGTGACGATCACCCACGTCTTCCCCGTCCAACACGGCTTCTGGGTGGTACTTGGCGCCCTGTCGGTGCTGCGCAGCAGCGCGCTCACCACGGGAACCCGCGTCCTGCGTGCCGTCACCGGCACCGCAATCGGGTTCGTGCTCGGTGCGATGTTCATCGAGCTGATGGGCATCGACCCCGTGGTGATGTGGACGATGCTGCCGGTCGTCGCCTTCGGTTCGGCGTACGTGCCAGAGGTGGCGTCGTTCATCGCGGGCCAGGCGATGTTCACCATGATGGTGCTGATCATCTTCAACGTGATCGTGCCGAGCGGCTGGAGTGTGGGGCTGATCCGCGTCGAGGACGTGGTGGTCGGAGCCATGGTCGGCGTGGTGGTCTCACTGCTGTTGTGGCCGCGTGGCGCATCGGCGACGGTGTCGAAGGCGATCGAGGCCGCCTGCGCGGTGGGGTCGACGTATCTGCGGGCGGCCGTGAGTCGCGTCCTGCGGGGTGCGTCCGAGGCCGCCAACGACCGCGTCTTCGAACTCGGATACGACGGGTTGACGGCTTCTCGGACACTGGATGACGCCTTGCGCCAATACCTTTCGGAGAGCGGCGGCTCTACCGATCTACGCGCGCCGGTGATCAGGGCCGCCAACCGCGCCATCCGGGTGCGGTCGGCGGCCGAGCTGATCGCCGATGTCGTGCCCCCGCCCCTTGCCGCCTACCCCCGGGTGCGCACGGTGCTCGAGGCCCACACCGACGTGGTGTGCGCACGCCTCGACGGGGTCACGAACACCGCCGAGCACGGTCCCATCAGCGATGACTTCGTGCTGGCGCTGCGGGCCGAGTCGGGTGGCGATGCCCTTTCGGTGTCGGCAGCTCTGCCGCTGGTCACCGTCGCGGCGAATCTCGGTGAGTTGGAGTTGCTCTACCCCGACCCCGTCCGGCCCGTCGCCAGCCGCCGCTAGCGGCTGGTGGTATGCGGCATCAGCGCGTTCGGCGGGATGGCGCCGAACTTGCCCGCGTTGAAGTCCTCCATCGCCTGGACGAGCTCCGCCTTGGAGTTCATCACGAACGGCCCGTAGTGGAAGACCGGCTCGCGAATTGGCTTGCCGCCCAGGATCAGAACCTCCAACGCTGGACGGTTCGAGTCCTGGCCCTCCGCGGCGGCGACCGAGATTCGGTCGCCGGGACCGAACACCGCAAGCTGACCCTGCTTGATCGGATGCCCGACCGGCCCGACGGTGCCACGGCCGGACAGCACGTAGACCAGCGCGTTGAAGTCGCGGTTCCACGGGAGGTTCAGCCGCGCGCCGGGCTCGATGGTGGCGTGGGCGAAGGTAATCGGCGTGTACGTGTTACCAGGTCCGGGCCGGGTGCCTTCTTCGTCACCAATCTCGCCTGCGATGACGCGCACCAGCGCGCCGCCGTCCTCGGATGAGAGCAGCCTGACCTGGCCGCCCTCGATGGCCTGGTACCTGGGCGCAGCGAACTTGTCCTTCTTGGGCAGGTTCACCCACAGCTGGATGCCGTGGAAGGTGCCGCCGCTCTCGACGAGTTCGGCTGGCGGGGTTTCGATGTGCAGGATGCCCGACCCCGCCGTCATCCACTGGGTCGCGCCGTCGGTGATCAAACCGCCGCCGCCATGCGAATCCTGGTGTGCGAAGCGGCCATCGATCATGTAGGTGACCGTCTCGAATCCGCGGTGCGGATGCCAGTCGGTGCCCCGCGGCTCGCCGGGCTGGTACTCGATCTCGCCCATCTGGTCCATGTGGACGAACGGATCGAGGTCGGCCGCGCTGACACCCGCGAAGGCGCGGACGACGGGGAAGCCTTCGCCCTCGTACCCGCGCGGTCCGGTGGTGATCGACCGCACTGGGCGTTCGGTATCGGAGGCTGCGGGTCCTGAGACCCGGGGCAGGGTGAGGGTGTCGGCGGTGATGGCTGGCATCGGAACCTCCTTGGTAGTAGCGTATCCAAGGTAACCGGACTACGGTCCGATTAATTCCGGGCGGCTAGCTCAGTGCAGCGATCGCCGCTGCCCGCGCATCGGCGGCACTAGCAGTCGCCAACGCCGCATCAGCCGCGGCCCGACACTGCGCGAGGGTGACGGTGGCGAGCTTCGCGCCGACGCCCGCGACCGCAGCGGCGGCCGCCGACAGTGACGAGACCCCAAGCCCGACGAGCACGCACGCCAGCAGCGGATCGGCAGCGGCCTCACCGCAGACTCCGACAGGCTTGTTCACCGCGGCACCGGCTTTCGCCGCAGTGGCGACGAGCACCAGCACCGCGGGCTGCCACGGGTCGGTCAGCGTCGCAAGCTCGGCCGACATCCGGTCGGCGGCCATCGTGTACTGGGTCAGGTCGTTGGTGCCGATCGACAGGAAGTCGACGTGGTCGAGGATCCGGTCGGCCAGCAAGGCGGCGGCGGGCACCTCGATCATCACGCCAGGCGTCAGACCGTACGAGCGGGTCTGTGCAGCAAAGGCTTCCGCCTCGCCAGGCGTCGCGATCATCGGCGCCATCACCCACGGCGAGCTGCCCGTCTGTCGAGCCGCCGCGGCGATCGCCTCGAGCTGTCGGGTCAGGATGGCGGGGTTCGCGTCGGCAATGCGGATGCCACGCACCCCCATCGCGGGATTGGCCTCGTCGGGATGGCCGACGAACTTCAGCGGCTTGTCCGAACCCGCATCGAGTGTCCGGATCACCACCTTGTGGCCGTCGAACGCCTCGAGCACGTCGCCGTAGATCTTGGCCTGCTCGTCGACGGTGGGCTCGGTGTCGCGGTTGAGGAAGCTCAGCTCGGTACGGAACAGCCCGACGCCCTCGGCGGGGGTCTCGCGCGCCGACCTGGCGGACGCGCCGTCCTGGACGTTGGCGAGGATCGCGACCACGTGTCCGTCGGCGGTGGCGCCCGGACCCGTCCAACCCTTGGCGAGGTCGGCCTCCTGCCGCGCCACCGCGACGGCCCTTGCCGCAGCGTCGGCGTCGGGCTCGACGGTGACGGTGCCGAGCGTGCCGTCGACCATCACCATCGTGCCCACGGGCACCTCGCCGAGGCCGGCGACCGCGACCACACAGGGAATGCCGAGCTGGCGGGCGATGATCGCGGTGTGGCTGGTCGGGCCACCGAGCGTGGTGGCGAGTGCGACGACGAGTGCGGCGTCGAGCCCCGCGGTGTCGACCGGCGCCAGATCCTCCGCGCACAGGACCGACGGCACGTCGGGCACCGGCACGCCGGGTTCGGGCAATCCGCTCAGATCGGCGATGACACGATCACGGACATCGTGCAGATCGGTGACCCGTTCCGCCATCATCCCGCCGAGCTGAACGAACATCGTGGCGATCTTGTCGATTGCCGCTGCCACCGCCTGCACGGCGGGACTGCCGCCGCTGATTCGTTTCTCGGCGTCCGCCAGCCAGGCCCGGTCCTGTGCCAGCGTCGCCGTGGTGGCCAGCACCTCGGAGGCGACGCCCGTGGCGTGCCCGGCTCGAGCGCGCAACCGGTCGGCAACAGCCGCTGCGGCGGCGGTGAATCGAGCCACCTCGGCAGGCCGGTCCGCCGCATCCAGCTCGGCTACCGGGCCGTCGTCGATCCGGGGGCGCGCGCCCGGTCGGATCACCGGTGCGTACTGCACCCCGCCGACCGCAGGAACACCCTGCAGAACGGGATGTGACGTCGTCGAGGTTGGGGTGGTCATGTGAACCAGATTACAAGAATTGATTGACAAGTCAACACAGTCAGGGGTAAAACAACACATATCAACATTTTAAGCGTTGGTTTCCCACATAACCGGAGGATCATGTACGCCGAGGAGCGCCAAGACGCGATCGCCGCCATGGTGATCAGCAACGGTCGCGCCTCCGTGGCCGAACTGGCCAAGGCCTACGACGTCACCACCGAGACCGTCCGCCGCGACCTCGCCGCACTCGACAGGGCAGGCGTCCTACGCCGGGTACACGGCGGCGCAGTTCCCGTGCGCGCCCTGCACCTCGTCGAGCCGGGCGTCGGCGAGCGCGAATCCACCCGTGCCGACTACAAGGACGCCATCGCAGCCGCCGCAACCGAATTCTTCCCTCTGAGCGGGGCGAGCGTGCTGCTCGACGCAGGCACCACCACCGCTCGGATCGCGGGCCTGATGCCGACCGACCGGGAACTCGTCGTCGTCACCAACTCAGTACCCATCGCCGCCCGCCTGGCCACCTTCCCTTCGGTGTCCCTGCAACTGCTCGGCGGCCGGGTACGCGGCATCACGCAGGCGGCGGTCGGCGAACAGGCGCTGCGGGTCCTCGACTCCATGCGAGTCGACATCGCCTTCATCGGCACCAACGCCATCAGCGCGCGGCACGGACTGTCGACCCCCGACAGCGAGGAAGCCGCAGTCAAGCGCGCCATGGTCCAGTGCGCCAACTACGTCGTGGTGGCCGCCGACTCCACCAAGGTCGGCCGCGAGGACTTCGTCAG
>JAOPUT010000177.1 GCA_025963385.1 Mycobacterium sp. | reverse complement strand
CCGGGTGGCGATGGGCCGGGGTGACGCTGGCGCTCCTGCTGTTGATCGCGGCCGCGTTCCGCCCTGTGATGCAGCCCGACGACGAGACGATCACGCGCGTTGCCGACCCCTCGACGCTGAACGTCTTTCTGGTCGTCGACCGCTCCCCGGACATGCGGGTAGCCGACTATCCCGACGGACAGACCCGGATGGCTCACGCGCGCACCGATCTCCTTGCACTGATCGACCGCTTCCCCGACGCGAGGGTCGCGGTGATCTCGTTCGACTCCCGTTCGGCCTTGCGGTGGCCCCTTTCGGCCGACACCTGGAGCCTGCGATCGTCGATTCCCACGTTCGAGCCGAATGCGTCGGCGCCGGGTGCGGTAGAGCAGACGAACGCCGGCGCGGCGGGAAACATGTTGCGGTATCAGCTGATCGGAGCAAGGCAACAGTATCCGTCGGCGAGGAACCTGGTCTACTACCTCGGCGCGGGTGCCGTCGAGGCGCGCACGCCCCCACGCGAATTCAACCTTCCCGAGCGTGCCGTCGATGGCGGCGCGGTCCTCGGGTACGGCTCGCCAGACGGAGGACCGATTCCGGGAACGGAGGTCACCCATTCGGTGGTCGGCGAGCCCGCCCTGCGGGTCATCGCATCGCAGATTGGGGTGCCGTACGTGGCCCGCGGTGACGAACGCCCCCTCGCGGTCGCGGTGGCGGACGACGCTACCAACTCCCGCCCGGGACCGACGGCCCCGTCCACCGCGGTAGCCCGAGGCGAATTGTACTGGCTTCCAACCGCTCTGGCCGCCACACTCGTCTTGGTCGAGCTCTACCTGGTGTTGCGCGAGTTTCGCAGGACCCGATTGGGCCAGCAGGGGGTGATCGCGTGAGGCGACGACTCCTGGTGTTCTCCGCACCCGTCGTGATCGCGGTGATCGTCGTGCTGGTGAAGCTGTGGTCCGTCGTGATCGCGGGCAGTGCGGTGCCCAACGACTTCGCGACGAAAGATACCGCGGCATTGCGCCAGGACGTGGCTGCACTCGACGTGATCAACGTGATCGAACCCGAGAAGGCATCCTTCGCCGCTGGTGCGCTCGCCGTGCTGGACGATCGTCTGAGCGACGCCGAAGCGCACTTCTCCGCAGCCTCGGCCGAGACCGATCCCGGCGAATCGTGCCCCGCCCTCGTCAACCTCGAACTGGTCAGGGAGACCCTCGGTGACCGGGCAGCGACCGCGTCGGACGCCGAAACGGCATCCCGCCGGTACCGCGGCGCCCTGGAGACCATCGCCCGTGCGCCGTCAGGCTGTTTCGCGGGCAGCACCGATCCGGACTCGCGGCGACGCGCCGTGCTGGATTCGGCTGCCCGTCGCGTCAACGACAAGATCAACGCGCTGGCAAGCCACGCTCCTCCGCCGCCTCCACCCCCGCAGCTCGCGCCACCGCCACCGCCATCGCCATCCTCGGCCGACACCACGACCGCGCCTGACCAGCAGCTCCGCCTCAACCCAGGTGCCGGCGACCCCCTGGATCGCCTGCGGCAGATCCTGCGCGATGCGGCCGCCGCCGCGCCAAGTGACGGATAGGTGACGTCGCGTGGCATTCTCGTGCAGGAGTTCCCCACACTCACAGCGCCCAACGGCTACGAACAACCGACGGATACGACGAGGTGTTACTGACCGTCCATCAGCGTGTGACTGCTTTGAAGTCGATCTGAAGGTTCACGGCCGCAATCGATCCAAACGTCGCCACTCGCGGAGGTCAGCCGTCCGAGTGCCTCTTTGCCTCGCTGCGCGCTTCGGCGCCGCTCTGCTGAACGTCGGCATCGAACTGCGGGTTGGTGCGGCCGACATACGTGCCGTCGCCGTCCTCCCCGGCACGTGCCCCGGCCACTCGTGAATCGGCTTCGATGTCCGACTCGGCCTTCTCGTCGTGAGCGGCCTTCTCGTTTCCGCCTGCATGTACGACCCGGGCAGCCGCCCCCTTGACGTCATCCACGAAACTCATGCCTTCTCCGTTCACGGTGCTGAAACGTACAGCGCCAGGTCCGGAGCACTTACCCCTCGGCCAGTCACCCAAACCTTTGGGGCACTCCGGGAACCTGAGCCAGGTATGCGCGTTTCAGGCGCCAGAGGCGAACTGCGGCATTGCATCTACCGCGTGCAGACCTTCCAGCGCGTCGGCGATGGTGTCCAGGGGTGCCGTCGCCGCGATGTCCGAGCCGACGGCATGGGCGGCCTCTCGGTAGTCCTCGGTCGCAAGGATCCGTTGCACGGCCCTGGCGATTGCCGCGGGTGTGGGCCGGTCGGTCCTGAGGTCTATGCCGGCGCCAACGAAGCTGACTCGAGCAGCCACCTCGGGTTTGTCGGCTGAACGCCCCGCGATGATCAAGGGGATGCCATGGGCGAGGGCGTGCTGAACACCACCGTAGCCGCCATTCGTGATCATCACGTCGACGTGAGGCAGCAGCGATGCGTACGGGATGTAGTCGGTGACATAGGCGTTGTCGGGAACGGCGCCGGTAAACGCAGCCTGGT
>JAOPUT010000129.1 GCA_025963385.1 Mycobacterium sp. | reverse complement strand
TCCGAACCGTCTCCGCCCGGGGGTTGAGCGCCAATAGCACCTCATTGGCGTCGGTCGTTGCCTGGCCGATCGCGGGGCCCTTGCCGCGCAAGCCCTCGGCCAACGCGGAGAGCACGCCGTTGAGTTTGGACGGATCGACCTGTTTGAGCACACCGACCAGGTTCTCGAAGACCGTGTTGACTTCCGTGCTCACGTTCTGCGAGGCGATGACAGCTCCGGCGGCCAGCGGCCTCGGACTAGGGTCGTCGGGATAGATCAGGTTGACGTATTTGGCGCCGAACGCCGTGGTGGCCTTGATCTCCGCCTTGACGTTGGCCGGGATGTACTTGACCTGATCGGGATCGAATTCGAGCCTCAACTGGACGGACTTGCCACCTCCCTCGATGGCACCCACCTGCCCGACCTGCACACCGCGCAGTTTTATCTTGCCACCGGGTTCCATCACGAGGCCCGAGCGGTCGGAGGTCAGCGTGGCCGGGACGAAGGACCTGAACGTTCCCGCGAACAAGACCGAAGTGGTGAAGACCATGGCGATGATCACGGCGACCAGGATCAGAGTCCAAATCGCCGGGTGTAGGCCTTTGCCCTGCCTCGATTCCATGGCCGCCTAGTCCGATAGGTGGAAGTTGCCGGACTGGCCGTAGATCGCCAGCGAAACGAACAGGGTGACGAACACGGCGGCGACGAGAGACGTACGGACGGCGCGGCCCACGGCCTCGCCGACGCCGGCCGGCCCACCAGTGGCGGTGTAGCCGTAATAGGTGTGCACCAGCATCACCACGACGGCCATGGAGATCGCCTGCAGGAACGAGTAGACCAAGTCCATGGGGTTCAGGAATGTATTGAAGTAGTGGTCGTAGACACCGGTCGACTGCCCGAGGACGGCCGTCGTGCCCACCCGGGTGGCGAGGAACGCCATCAGGACCGCGATGCAGTACAGCGGGATGACGATGATCACCCCGGCCGCCACGCGAGTAGATGCGAGGTACGCGACCGAACGGATGCCCATCACTTCGAGGGCGTCGATCTCTTCGGAGATTCGCATGGCTCCCAGCTGCGCGGTGGCCCCGGCGCCGATGGTGGCGGCGAGTCCGATACCTGCGATCAGCGGTCCGACCAGACGTACGTTGAGGAAGGCCGAAGTGAATCCGGCCAGGGCATCTACGCCGATTTGTTGCAGTTGGCTGTAGCCCTGGACGGCGATGAGCGCGCCGGTCGACAGGGTGAGGAATCCGACGACGACGACCGTGCCGCCGATGATGGCGAGCGCACCCACCCCGAGACTCATCTGCGCGATTAGCCGGACCAGTTCGACGCGGTAGTGGCCGAACGCCGACCCGAGACCCTTGATGGTCTGTCCGTAGAACTGGGTTTGCCGGCCGACGTTGTTCCAGCTCTCTGCCCAGCTATTGGCAGTGCGTCGCAGTCGCGGGAATGGATAGCCTGCCGTGCTCATGTTGCTCCTGCCTTCACCGCGACCGCCGTGGCCACCACGTTGATGACGAACAGCGCCATAAACGTGAACACCACGGTTTCGTTGACCGCATTTCCTACACCCTGTGGGCCGCCCCCGACGTGGAGACCCTTGTAGCAGGCGATCAATGCAGCGACCAGCCCGAAGAGAGCGGCCTTGGTCAGGTTGGCAACGACTTGGGGAGTACCGACCAGCAGCGTTAACCCAGCGGCGAACGCTCCAGGGGTCACGTCTTGGAAGTAGACGGCGAACACGAAGCTACCGATGATGCCGATCATGGTCACGATGGATGTCAACATCAGCGCGACGACCGTGGCCGCCAGCACCCGAGGGACCACGAGCGCCTGGACCGGATTGATCCCGAGCACTCGCAGCGCGTCGATTTCCTCTCGAATGGTGCGCGCACCGAGATCGGCGCACATCGCCGTGGCGCCCGCCCCGGCGATCACCAGCACCGTTACCACCGGTCCGATCTGAGTCACCGCGCCGAGTGCTGCACCACTCCCGGAGAAGTCGGCGGCGCCGATCTCGACGAGGAGAACGTTGATCGTGAAGGTCGTCAGTACCGTGAACGGAATCGCGAGCATGATCGTCGGCAGCATCGACACCCGCGCCACGAACCATGTCTGCAGCAGGAATTCGCGCCACGCCCACGGCGGGTGGAACATCTGAACGAAGGTGTCCAGGCTCATGGCGAAGAATTCGCCCAAACCCCGGACGGGCTTGGCGGCGATGCCGGACGAAACCACTAACCCACCGTTCCCTGATCGCCTGTTTCTGGCATCACGCCCAAACCTCCTGTGGCGGACGGCAACCACGCCTACCGCAAACTTGTGACTACGGCCACAGGGCCGATGTCCGGAAACCGTACACCACGAATTTCGGGACGAGCAACATTCGGTGGCGTCCGCAACAAATGCGACTTAGTTTAATAAGTTACAACCCACTGCAACCCGTGCGACATGCGCGTTCTTCGTGTATCACGACACGCCGGTTGCGTGACACACTCTGCCAGTGTCACACTGTGACACGTGAAGCCGGGAGCAGAGGTTGCAAACGTTCCGCCTGGTTACCATGCCGTGCCAGCCGACGAGCGAGCACAGCAAACTTACAAGACAATCACTACTGCTGCCATCACAGCCTTCGGGCGCTACGGGTATGCGGCCACTACGATGAGCGCGGTCGCCGCCATGGCCGGCGTGTCACCGCGCACCGTGTACAGACACTTCGAGTGCAAAAGCGCGCTGTTCGCCGCGACGATCGCGGTGGGGGCCGCCGACTTTCTCGAACAATTGGCCGGTTACATCCAGCGGTGGCCGCTGCGCCAAGCCATCTTGACCGCGTTCATCAACACAGCGATCGAGGCAAGCGAAGAAAGCCGCAACCTCATGCACCTCGTCGTGTCCGAAGACGAGGTTTACGGGCATTGGCTGCTGACTTCACAGCGAATGGCACCCGTGCTCGCCGACACGCTGCGCATCGCCGCGAGTGCTCACCCGGATCACGAAGATCCGATGTTGTGGGAAGTCCGCGCTTCGGCGCTGCTGGCGGCGTTCAGCAGCGCCTATCGTCGCTGGGCGAGCACATCGGGATCAGATCTCCTCGAATTGGTCACTCACGCCGTCGACACCGTCCTACCGATTCTCGGCGACATCCGAAGGACGACCGACCCCGTCGCGGCGAACGAAGACTCATAGCGCATCGCGGAGCTGCCCACCCGTTCTACATGTAGCATCCCGGCCATGATGATTCGCCTCGCAACCGCCGCAACGGTTGTGCTCTCGGGGTTCGGATTTGCTGGCGTGGCCAGCGCCGGCCCACCCGGCGAAGGAGATCAACCGTCCTGCACCTACTCGCTCTCACCACCGAGTGTGGTGCAGGTCTCCGGGACCCCTATGGTGACCGCAACGCTTGCGTTCCCTAGCTGCACGGGGCGCATTCTTCCCAACGAGCGGACTGTGTGCGTGTCGGCGCAGGGAAGCGACTCGGCGGGCAAGTGTGCACAATCCAGGGGCTCCGTGACGGCACAGGTCTTCTACGCCCCGTATCGGCCCGGCACCGTTTACACCTCCACCGGCAGCGGCTGCGCCACCCTGACGGGTCCCGGAAATTCGGTCTGCACATCCCTCGGTCCGCAGACCGCGTCCCTCTGATCGGTCCGGGCATCGCCTACGCGTTCGCGCGGTCACCGTTCGTACACGCCGCGGCGATGCGACACCTCGCTCAAAAATCCTCGGGCCCAGTGTTTCTCGGGCTTGAAGTCGGCACGTCGCGCATACACCGCGATTGGTTCGGCGTCGACGCCGCCCATCCTGCGCCTCGAATGGGCGAGCTGATCGAGGTCATCAGGGCTTCCTGGCGTACGCGATCGCAATGCGGGTATTCCAGCCAAGCTCGCGAAATGCCTTCCGCGAGAAGCGGTTTACCCGACCTCGCCTTAGCGGCGCCCCCAACTTTCCTGGTCGGTCGTCGACGTCGGGCGCAGTACGACGCGGTCGCCATCGCGCTGTTCTCACAGCAGAACTGACACACGCCCAGCGCAGTGTAGGGCCCTCGACATGGTTTACTGAGTCGCACATCTTTGTTCACCAGGGAGGCCCGGTGGCTCGGCAGGAATCACTCGCACCGATGATGTCGGCCGACGCGACATCGAGTGCGGTGCGGTCACCCAAGACCGCAGAGCTGGTCGCGGGGACGCTGCGTCGCATGATCGTCGACGGCCAGTTGCAGGACGGCGACTTCCTGCCCTTCGAGAGCGAGATGATGGCTCACTTCCAGGTGAGCCGGCCTACTCTGCGGGAAGCCGTTCGGGTCCTGGAGTCCGACCGGCTGGTCGAGGTTCGGCGCGGGTCCCGGACGGGTGCCAGAGTGCGCGTCCCTGGGCCGGAAGTCGTCGCGAGACCAGGCGCACTGCTGCTCGCCATCTCGGGGACCACGCTGGCCGATGTGATGAGCGCTCGCATAGGCATTGAACCGTACGCCGCCCGACTGTTGGCAGAGAACGGATCGACGGAGGCACACCAGCAACTGCGGCGCCTCGTGGACGACCTCCCCCAAGTGCGGGAGGAGGGCAATGTCGCGCAGTCGTCCGCCGAGCTGCACCGGCGCCTCGTCGAACTGTCGGGTAACGCGACGTTGGCGATGGTCGCGGGCATGTTGCACGAGATAGCCGAGCGGCACACCACGGCGGCCATTCTGAGAATGCAGAACCGTGTGCCACCAGCCCAGTACGCCAAGCTACTCCGTTCATACAGCCGACTCGTCAATCTAGTGTCCGAACGCAATGGCATTGAGGCTGAAGCGCATTGGCGCAGGCACATGGAGAACGCGAGCGCTGCGCTCCTCAAAGGCTACGAGAAGGCCAAAGTCCGCGACATCTTGTACTGATCGTCCAACACGCTTCGCCGTGTGACCGTCCGGGCGGTGAGGCGCTCGACAACTTCTCCGATCAGCTGCGTCGGGGCCGCTCGGAGGGATGACGCGGATGCGCGTCAGGTTCATCCGCTCTACGCGGCGCCGAGCATCTGTTCCATCTGAACCAACTGCGGCTGCAAGTGATCTCGCATTTGTTTGGCGAGGCGGACAGCGTCGACGTTCATGCCGTCGGCGATCTCAACCGCGGCCAGCTGGATCGTCTTGCGGTGTAGGCCGATCATGGACTGCAGCCACAGCGCGTCGAATTCTGAACCGCTCGCAGACAGCAGCCGCTCCGTCGTGGCGCCGTCGACCGGGCCCTTGGAGTCGGGTGCCGCCGGAGGCGCGTCGGATTCGGAGTTCCACTGAACCCGAAGCACTTTCATCAGTTCAAGCTCAGGCCGCTGCACAGTGCCGATTTCGGATGCCAAGGCGACGAGGGCCGGATTGGAGGAGCGCTGGGGAACGAGCTCGGTGAGTTGGATGGCTTGACCGTGGCAGATGATGGCCTCGCTCGCGAACGCCGCGTCGGCTGCGTCCGAGCCAGCGGGCGCCTCGGTGATGGCGGGCCGCTCAATCGAGGACGTGGCTTCGGTTGGCGGCGGCGGGTCCGAACACGCGGGCAGTAGCAGGGCAACGGCGGTCAGCACGGCCAGCAGAGTGCGGCCAGCGGCCCTCGTCTCGTGCACCAAGTGATCGTAGCGGCGGATCGGGCCGTCAAATCACGGCGCACGCGCCTCCCCCACTGCGGCTGCATCTCACACCCCAAGTCAGGTCGTGAGCGCGAGCTTCTGACCTGGACCTGACATGGTGGGCGCGACAGGTATCGAACCTGCGACCGCTGGTGTGTAAAACCAGAGCTCTACCACTGAGCTACACGCCCGTGCTCGGGCAGGCTACACGGCGACGAGCCGCGACGGGAAATCCCGTCAACGTCCGCGCAAAGCCGCGAGCGCCTCCGTCCACACCGCCTGATCCCTGACCTCTCCCGGCCCCTTCATCTCGGCGAACCTGACGATACCGGCGCGGTCGACCGCGAAGGTGCCACGGTTGGCGAAGCCCGTGTCCTCGTTGAATACGCCGTACGCGCGGGCCACCTCGCCGTGCGGCCAGAAGTCGGAGAGAACGGGAAACGTGAACCCGCTCTGCTTGGCCCAGACCTTGTGGGTCGGCGGCGGTCCCACCGAGATCGCCAGCGTCTCGGTGACGTCGTCGACGTCGTCGCCGAGGCGGTCCTGGATCTCGTCGAGTTCGCGCTGGCAGATTCCGGTGAAGGCCAGCGGGAAGAACACCAGCAACACGTCCTTGACGCTCAGGACGGCACTCAGCGTGACGGGGCGACCGTCCTGGTCCTTCAGCGTGAAGTCAGGCGCCGTGGCGCCTACGTCCAGCACGGCCCGTTAACGCCGGCCCGTGGACTTCGACTTCGGCTGGACCAGCCGGCTCGCGATCCAGTCGCCGAGGTTGGCCGACGACGTCTGCATGAGACCGGCCGTCGGCGCGGATTCGGCGATGTCCGACGGCCGCACGTGCCCTGGATGACCCGTCTTCGGCGTCACCACCCACACGACTCCGTCCTCGGCGAGCGGGGTGATGGCATCCATCAGGCGATCGACCAGGTCGCCGTCGTCGTCGCGCCACCAAAGCAGCACTACGTCGATGACCTCGTCGGCGTCCTCGTCCAGCATCTCGGCCCCGCAGGCGTCCTCGATGTCGAACCGGATGTCATCGTCGGTGTCTTCGTCCCAGCCCAGCTCCTGGACCAGTTGATTCTTCTCGATGCCCAGCTTTCGGGCGTAGTTCGGCGAGTCCGCCGCAACCACCGTTTCCTCCTTCAGCCAGCGTGTCAGCTTTGACCTATCGTCGCACGGTTCTGACGTTCACCCGACGCGTGGCGCTCCGAAGCATCAATATGCGGCATTACACGCCGATCCTGCCGCGGTCTTGGAATCGTTGAGCTGGCGGATTGCGGCGTTGAACTCGTCGGGGCCGGGATTGCGGGAGAGGACGTCCGCGAGGTTGCGAGCCGAGTCCACCCAGCCGTTCAGTGCCTTCGTCAGATCCGGCGACAAGGGGCTGGACAGGCTGCCCGCGACCAGGTCGGCGCTGCGGTTGAGCGAGTCGACGGCCGGGCCGACCTTGCCAGGCGCGTCGGGTGCGTCGTTGTTGTACGCCTCGACGTAGGAGTTCACGGCCTGGACCGAGTCGTCGCTGCTCGTGCCGAGCGCATCGCACGAGGAGTGCACCGCTGCCTTGGTCACCGCGACCTGGTGCTCGGATTCAGAAGCCGCGATCGACGACTTGACGGAGGCGCGGTACTCGGGCGCCTCGGCGCGGTCGAACGTGGCGGTCCCCTGCGTGATGGACGTGCAACCCACGACGATCATGGCCAGACCTCCGACGCTGCCTGCCGCGAAGAGGCCAGCACGCACCCGCCCAGCTCGCCCCCAAGTCGTCACAGTCTTCAGACCGTACCGGTTGACTCGTTTGATCGCCGGTTCATGCTCCCATCCCGACCCCAACCACACGAGTCGGCCGCAATAGGAGCACGATGGACACGCTGTAGACGAAGACGAAACTCACGTGCGACGGGGCCACGAGCCCCCGATCACACCTACCGAGGAGCGGCAGTTGACCACCGAGTTCGCGCGCCAAGACCTGGCTCAAAACTCTGGCACCGCAGGCGAACCCGACCGGGTGCGCGTCATCCGTGAAGGCGTTGCCTCCTATCTACCAGACATCGATCCCGACGAAACCACCGAGTGGCTCGAGTCGTTCGACGCACTCCTCGAGCGGTCCGGTCCGGCCCGCGCGCGGTACCTGATGTTGCGACTACTAGAGCGTTCCAGCGAACAGCGCGTCGCGATTCCGGCTCTCACCTCGACCGACTACGTCAACACGATTCCCACCGAACTTGAGCCCTGGTTCCCTGGCGACGAGGATGTCGAAAGGCGTTACCGCGCCTGGATCCGGTGGAATGCCGCCATCATGGTGCACCGCGCGCAACGACCCGGAGTCGGTGTGGGCGGCCATATTTCGACGTATGCGTCGTCGGCCGCACTGTACGAGGTCGGTTTCAATCACTTCTTCCGCGGCAAGGCCCACCCCGGCGGCGGCGACCAGATCTTCATCCAGGGTCACGCCTCCCCTGGCATCTACGCGCGCGCCTTCCTCGAAGGACGGCTAACCGCCGACAGGCTCGACGGGTTCCGCCAGGAGCACTCCCACCCCGGCGGTGGCCTCCCGTCCTATCCGCACCCGCGGCTGATGCCGGACTTCTGGGAGTTCCCGACGGTGTCGATGGGTCTCGGCCCGATGAACGCCATCTACCAGGCCCGCTTCAACCACTATCTGCACGACCGCGGCATCAAGGACACCTCCGATCAGCACGTCTGGGCATTCCTCGGCGACGGTGAGATGGACGAGCCGGAATCGCGCGGCCTGATCCAGGTCGCCGCCAACGAGGCGCTCGACAACCTGACCTTCGTCGTCAACTGCAACCTGCAGCGGCTCGACGGTCCGGTGCGCGGCAACGGCAAGATCATCCAGGAGCTGGAGTCGTTCTTCCGTGGCGCCGGCTGGAACGTCATCAAGGTGGTGTGGGGTCGCGAGTGGGACGCGCTGCTGCACGCCGACCGCGACGGCGCACTGGTGAACCTGATGAACACCACGCCCGACGGCGACTACCAGACCTATAAGGCGAACGACGGCGCCTACGTCCGGGACCACTTCTTCGGCCGCGACCCGCGCACCAAAGCGCTCGTCGAGCCGATGACCGACTCCGAGATCTGGAACCTCAAGCGCGGCGGCCACGACTACCGCAAGGTCTACGCCGCCTATCGCGCCGCCGTGGACCACCACGGTCAGCCGACGGTGATCCTGGCCAAGACCATCAAGGGCTACTCGCTCGGCGCGCACTTCCAAGGCCGCAACGCCACCCACCAGATGAAAAAGCTTGCGGCCCAAGATCTCAAGGACTTCCGCGACGCCATCCGGATCCCCATCAATGACGAGCAGCTCGAACAGGATCCCTACCTGCCGCCCTACTACCACCCCGGCCCCGAGGCCCCCGAGATCCGCTACCTGCTGGAACGGCGCCACGCACTGGGCGGCTTCGTCCCCGCGCGGCGCACCAAGACCAAGACGCTGCGGCTGCCGGGCCGCGACGTCTACAGCCCGCTGAAAAAGGGATCGGGAAACCAGGAAGTTGCCACCACGATGGCGACGGTCCGGACCTTCAAAGAACTGTTGCGCGACAAGGAGATCGGGCCGCGCATCGTGCCGATCATCCCGGACGAGGCCCGCACGTTCGGGAT
>JAOPUT010000114.1 GCA_025963385.1 Mycobacterium sp. | reverse complement strand
TCGGGTCGCCGCCCTTGGACGCGACGACGTGGTAGGACCCGCCGTCCAGCGCGTAAGTCAGCGAGTGCGTGCGCTCGATGCCGGTCTTCGCGCCGACGGTGTGCAGCAGCAGGATCGGCGCCTGCCCCGGCATCTTGTGCCCGATCCGGCCGTTGGTCTTGCGGTAGATCGCATCATGGACCTTCAGCAGCGGCAAACCGATGTATCGCTCCCATGCGGGCATGTTGCTCATGATTGCCAGTCTGTCACCCTGGTCCGACCAGGACGAGGTGTCGAGATCGCCATAGAAGTCGGGTGAGTGTGTCGCGACGGACATTGCCGCTCGTCACGTCGTCGCGCATGGGGAAAAGACGGCGCTGTACTGCCGCCGGGTTCGCCGCCGCTGCTGGGGCTGGGCCTGGTGTCGCTGCCCGACCCCGATGCGGCGCGCACGCAGATGGACCAGATCTCGGCCAGCGACGTCATCCGCGGTATCGCCGTGCCGCCCCTGGTGGGGACGACCTCGTTCGACGTGGCGCCGATGCGCGAGCTGTTGGCCATCGCCGCCGAACGCGACCTCGCGGTGCTGGTGCACCCGATGCAGCTGCCACGGCCGGAGTGGGCCTCCTACTACCTGACCAATCTGATCGGCAATCCGGTCGAAACCACCACTGCCGCAGCATCACTGGTACTCGGCGGCGTACTCGAGGAGTTGCCCGACCTTCGAATCTGCCTGCTGCACGGTGGTGGCTGCGCGCCGTCACTGGTGGGGCGGTGGCAGCACGGTTGGCAGCAGCTCGCCGACGTACGCAAGGCTGGGACCCGCTCTCCGCGCGAGGGTTTCGCCGCTCTGTGGTTCGACACCCTGACCCACGACGCGGCGACGATGGAGTTGCTGCGCGCGCACGCCGACCCGGCTCACCTGATGTGTGGAAGCGACTATCCGTTCGACATGCGGGTGGCGCGACCGCTCGAGCTGCCGAACGGCGTGGGGATCGACGACGTGACCCTCGAACGAAACGCCCGACGGTTTCTGGGGCTCTAGCTAGGCGTCGAGTTCGGCCAGCGCGTCGCGCAGGATGCGGGCCGTCGCCTCGCGGTCGGGGTCGCGACGCACGATGAGGCCCTTGGCGAAGGACAGCTTGTCACCGGACGTGCGCGGCGCCACGTGCAGGTGGACGTGGAAGACACTCTGAAAGGCCGCCTTGCCGTCGTTGACGACGATGTTGTTGCCGTCCGCGTGCAGCTCCGAGGCGCGGGCGGCCCTGGCGACGCGCTGCCCGATCTTCACCATGTCGGCGACCGTCTCCGGCGGGGTGTCGGTCAGGTCAACGGTGTGCACCCTGGGGATGACGAGCACGTGACCGCGGACGATGGGCCTGATGTCGAGGATGGCGAGGTACTCGTCGTCCTCGTAGATGCGGATGGCAGGCGCGTCACCGGCGACGATGGCGCAGAACACGCAGGACATGAGGCCACCGTAATGGGCGGCTCACTACGCTTGCCCATGTGGACCCTCGCGATCTTGCCTTCGCCGGTGCAGCCGAGCAGGCGCGTCTGCTCGCGGCAGGCACCGTCACCGCACCCGCTCTGCTGGACGTCTACCTCGACAGGATCGCTCGGTTCGATCGCGAATTGCGTTCGTACCGAGTCGTTCTCGTCGATTCCGCGCGCAGGGAGGCCGCCGCTGCCCAGGACCGGCTCGACGCGGGGGAGCGCTCGCCGCTGCTCGGTGTGCCGGTCGCGATCAAGGACGACACCGACGTCGAAGGCGAGGTGACCACCTACGGCAGCAGTGCGCACGGTCCGGCCCGTGCCCACGACTCCGAGGTGGTCCGGCTGCTGCGGACGGCAGGCGCCGTGATCCTCGGCAAGACCTGCGTGCCGGAGCTGATGATCTGGCCCTTCACCGAGACGCTGACGTTTGGTGCCACCCGCAACCCGTGGCACACCGATTTCGCGCCGGGCGGCAGCAGCGGCGGCAGCGGCGCCGCGATGGCCGCCGGGCTCGCCGCCCTCGCGTCGGGTTCGGACGGCATGGGTTCCATCCGGATCCCGTCGACGTGGGGTGGCCTGTTCGGGATCAAACCGCAGCGCGATCGAGTGCCACTGACTCCGCACGACGGCACGTGGTGCGGGTTGAGCGTGTACGGCCCCATCGCGAGGACCGTCGAGGATGCGGCGCTGTTCCTCGATGTCACGTCGGCACTGCCCAAGCCGGACGGCGGGTTCGTGGCGGCGGCGCAGCGGGCACCTGGCCGGTTGCGGATCGCGGTGAGCACCAAGGTGCCACCGCCGCTGACCGCGCGAGTCGGGCGGCCGCAACGGAATGCGGTCCTGGAGGCGGGTGCGCTTCTGCGCGACCTCGGGCACGAGGTGGTCGAGCGCGACCCCGACTACCCGCCGAGTGCCGTTTTCGCCCAAGCACTTCCGCGCTACTTCCGCGGTGTCCACGACGAGGCGGCGGCGCTGCCGCGGCGCGAGCGACTCGAACGGCGGACCAAGGCGTTCGCGAGAATCGGTGGCCTGGTGTCGGATCGACGACTGGCGGCGATGCGGGCCGCGGAAGCCGACGTGGCCGCCCGCGTCAACACGATCTTCGACGACGTCGACGTCGTCATCACCCCGGGAACGGCGACGGGACCGTCCCGCGTCGGCGCCTACCAGCGGCGTGGCGCGATCTCGACGCTCGCACTGGTGGCCGCCCGGGTGCCGTTCCAGGCGATGTTCAACGTGACGGGCCAACCGGCCGCGGTGGTGCCGTGGGGCCTCGACGGACACGGCATCCCGACGTCGATCCAGTTGGTGGGCAGACCGTTCGACGAGGCGACGCTGCTGTCACTGGGCGCGCAGATCGAGTCGGTGCGGCCGTGGGCGCAGCGCCGACCGCCGATGAGTTAGTTGTTCGTCATGGCGTGCTGAGTGGGCGGCTTGTAGACCAGATCGCCGCTGGTTTCCGTCCCGTCGTTGAACATCGCGACGACGTCGTCCGGCATCGGCGAGAGGTCGGCAGCGGACACGAAGTCGCGGATCGATGAACCGGTGCAACGGCCGTCGACGTTGCGGGCTCCCAGGCCGGCGCGGATGTCGGCGACGTCCACCGTCCTGAAGTCGATCGAGAACCTGGTTCGCCCGCTCTCATTGGGAACGCTGGAGTGCAGATGGTGGCCGGAGAACTCCAGCATGCCGCCGACCGGGGTGACGAAAACGGTCGCCGAGAACGGGTTGACGGTCTCGGTCGGGCCGGGGAGGGGACGGGACTCGGCGCGCAGGTTCGACGCTGCCGCGCCGCGATGCTTGGCGTTCCACTCGTAGTAGTTGTAGACGTCCGAGTCGTTGGCGATCGCCTGGTTGAAGTATTCGGTGTGAAACGCCATCGCGTTGTCCTCGGTGACGTCGAACACGGGCATCCAGTGGTTGAGCTGCGCCAGCGGAGCGGAGTACCAGGTGTCGCGATGGGGATGCCAGGCGTACGCGATCCCCGTCGTGAGGTAGTCGTCACTGGTGGACGTCCGGAGCCGTGGCACGTCGAAATAGGTCGTCTCGGGATCGCAGCCGCGCTCGAGGAGGAGTTCCTGCAGGAACCGCTTCGACTCGGGGTGGTGAATGAATCGAGGCTTGAGTTCGGTGAGGATGGCGGCGAAGTCGGCGACGGGCAGATCGAACTGGGCCAGTTCGGGATCGCGACCGCGAAAGGCTTCGCTAATTAACGCTCTAGCAAACATTGCGAACGCGACGGTGGTCGGTGAGGGGGACGTGATGTTTATCGCGCCGCCGTACATGTGAGCACGCGGTAAGGGTCCTGCGACCGGTTGGTCGAATTGAATTGCCACGGTCATGGGTCGGATTCCCCCTCTCGGCGGCGCGACGTTGCCGTCAGTCACATATGCGGCAAACTTCAGCGCAGTCGCCCAATTGTACCGCTGGCGGCATTTGTCGGGGGTGGGGATTTCCGTGACGAAATGTGACGTCGCCGCTAGAGGACTTCTCGCCACCGGGTCAGCTTGTCCGCGAATGACATCGGCAGCGCGCCGCTGCTCGACGGCAACCGGACCACCGGCAGCGTCGTCTCGACGTGCCGCTCGAAGAGTTCGAGCGCCGTCAGCCCGTTGACGAAGATTCGCTGGATGCCTCGGTACTCGGCGAACAATGGCTCGAAGTCGTTGATCACCAGCGACTTCCTGTCGATCTTGGCGTCCATGCTGCCCGCTCGGCGGCAGCTGTGGACCACGTCCCACAGCGCGACGCCGTGACTCGTCACCACGTCGATCCGCTGCTCGTACGGCAGGTCGGCGTCGAACCCGAACAGCGTCGCCAACAACGGCCAGAACTGGTTGCGCCGGTTGGCGTAGTACTCGCCGGCGACCAGCGAGCGCTCGCTCGGAAACGACCCCAGGAGCAGCACCCGGGCGTCATCGCCGATCACCGCGGGCAGGCCCTCGCGCATCGGTTCACTCATCGAAGCGAATCCTCTCAGACCGTCGGATACGTTGACCCCGTGGCAGAAGCGGTCGACATCCCAGACGACATCGAGGCATCCGGCCTGCTCGACGGATTGGAGGGGCGGGCACGCAGCGAACGCGCCGAACTGGTCGAGTGGCTGTTCGCGAAGGGCTTCACCGCGGGCCAGATCAGCGAGGCCTTCTCGCCGATGCTGCTGGCGTCGCGGCGGGCCATGGGTGACGACGGCACGCTGGTGTCGGCCAGGCAGATCAGCGAGGAGTCGGGCCTCGACCTCGATCTGCTGGAGCGCCTCATACGTGCGGTCGGGCTGCCCAGGGTCGAGGACCCCGACGCCGCCGTCCTCCTGAAGTCCGACGGGCAGGCGTTCGCCAACACCAAGAAGTTCCTCGACCTCGGCATCCACCCCGACCAGATCGTGCTGGTGCAGCAGGTGCTCGCGGAGGGGCTGACCCGCACCGCCGAAGTGATGCGGTACGCGGCGCTGGCCGCCGTCCTGAAGCCGGGCGCCACCGAACTCGAGACCGCCAAGGCCTCCGAGGCGCTGATCGGACAGGTCGCGCCGATGCTCGGCCCGATGATCGAGGACGCGCTGCGCCTACAGCTGATGCACGTCATGGAGACCGAGGCCGTCACCACGACCGAACGCGCGGAGGGCCTACCCCTGCCCGGCGCGCGTCTCGTCACGATCGCGTTCGCCGATCTCGTCGGCTTCACGCGGCTCGGCGAGGCCGTGCCACCCGAGGACCTCGAGAAGCTGGCGCACCGGCTGGCCGACCTGGCCCGCGAGGTCGCGGTGCCGCCAGTCCGCTACGTCAAGAGCATCGGTGACGAGGTGATGCTGGTCAGCGGCGATCCCGTCGCGATGCTCGAGGCCGTCCTGGATCTGCTGGACGCCACCGAGGCCGACGAGGACTTCCCTCGGTTGAGGGTGGGCCTGGCGACGGGGATGGCCGTCAGCCGGGCCGGTGACTGGTTCGGCGGTTCGGTCAACCTCGCGAGCCGTGTCACGGGGGCCGCGCGGCCCGGTGCGATCCTGGTGTCGGAGTCCACTCGTGACGCGATCGGCGACGTCGATCAGGTCTCCTGGTCGTTCGCGGGTGCCCGGCGTCTGAAGAACATCAAGGACGAGGTCAAGCTGTTCCGGGCCCGCAGGGCCGCTGACTAGCGCGACGGCGTGAACCGACGCAGCCGAAGGCTGTTGCTCACCACGAAGACCGAGCTGAAAGCCATTGCGGCACCGGCAATCATGGGATTCAACAGCCCTAGCGCGGCGAGTGGAATGGCCGCGACGTTGTAGGCGAATGCCCAGAACAGGTTGCCCCTGATGGTCCGCAGGGTGGCGCGGGACAGCCGGATCGCGTCGCCGGCGGCGCGGAGGTCACCCGTGACGAGCGTCAGGTCGGACGCCTCGATCGCCACGTCGGTGCCGGTGCCCATCGCCAGGCCGAGGTCGGCCTGCGCGAGTGCGGCCGCGTCGTTGACGCCGTCGCCGACCATCGCCACGACCCTGCCTTCCGACTGGAGGCGTTTGACGTGATCCACCTTGTCGGCGGGCAGCACCTCGGCGATGACCCCGTCGATTCCGACCTGGGCCGCCACCGCGCGTGCGGCGCGCTCGTTGTCACCCGTCAGCAGGACCGGTGTCAGTCCGAGGCGACGCATGTCGGCAATCGCCTCCGCGGCAGTGTCCTTCACCGCGTCGGCAACGACGATCACGGCGCGGATCTGGTCGTCGACCGCGACCCACACGGGTGTCTGTCCCAGGGCCTCCGCCTCGTCGGCGGCCGTGCGGAGACCGTCGGGTGGTTGCAGGCCGCGGTGGTCCCGCAGCCACGTCAGGCGACCGGCCGCCACGGACTGGCCGTCCACCACGCCGGTCACGCCCCGGCCGTCGTGATTGGCGAAGTCGGTGACGGCGGGAAGCGGGCCGTCGGCGAGCGCGCGAACCGCCACCGCACGTGCAATCGGGTGTTCGGAGGCGTTCTCGAGTGCGCCTGCGAGCGTGAGGATCTCACGGTCACCGACGAGGGCGACCACGCTCATCCGGCCGGTGGTCACCGTGCCGGTCTTGTCGAGCACGACGGTGTCGACGCGCTTCGTCGACTCCAGCACCTGGGGACCCTTGATCAGGATGCCCAGCTGCGCGCCTCGACCCGTGCCCACCAGAAGTGCCGTCGGCGTCGCGAGTCCCAGTGCGCAGGGGCACGCGATGATCAGCACGGCGACGGCGGCGGTCAGTGCCGCGGTGACCGAGGCGCCCGTCAGCAGCCAGCCCGCGAAGGTCAGTGCGGCGACGGCGATCACGATGGGGACGAAGATCGCCGACACCCGATCGGCCAGCCTCTGCACCTCGGCCTTGCCGCTCTGGGCCTCTTCGACCAGCCGCGCCATCTGAGCCAGTTGCGTGTCGGCGCCCACCCGGGTCGCGCGGACGCGCAGCAGCCCGCTGACGTTGACCGTCGCCCCGGTCACCTCATCGCCCGCGCCGATGTCGACGGGCACCGACTCGCCGGTGAGCATGGCGGCGTTGACGGCCGAGGCGCCACTGACGACGACGCCGTCC
The DNA here is from genome assembly GCA_025963385.1 of Mycobacterium sp. GTDB lineage: Bacteria > Actinomycetota > Actinomycetes > Mycobacteriales > Mycobacteriaceae > Mycobacterium. Next base: position 18,335 of record JAOPUT010000114.1, on the reverse strand, counting down.
GCCGCGACCTTCTCGCCGGGCCGCACCACGAACACGTCGCCGACGGCGAGTCGGTCGACGGGAATGCGCTCCTCGCCTGAATCGCGGACCACGGCGACGTCCTTGGCGCCCATGTCCAGCAGCGCCCTCAGGGCGGCGCCCGACTGCCTCTTGGCGCGCGCCTCGAAGTAGCGGCCCGCCAGGATGAAGGTGGTCACGACCGAGGCGACCTCGAGGTAGAGGTCGTGCTGGGCAACATGGGCATCGTGGGCGCCGCCCGCGACGACCTGATAGGCCGACCACAGGTACGACGCCAGCACGCCGACGGAGACCAGGGTGTCCATCGTCGCCGCGCCATGCCGCAGGTTGGCGACGGCCGCGCGGTGGAACGGCCATGCGCCCCAGGCGACGACGGGGGTGGTCAGCGCGAGCGCCAGCCACTGCCAGCCGTCAAACCGCCACGCCGGGATCATCGAGACGGCGAGCACGGGCAGGCTGAGCGCGGCGGACGCGACGAGCCTGCGGAGGTACCCGTCGTCCTGTTGATGCTCCGGCCGATCGACCGTCGCGGTGTAGCCGGTGGCCGCCACGGCTGCCACCAGCTGCTCGGCGGTCACGTCGTCGGGAAAGTCGACGGACGCCTGCTCGGTCGCGAAGTTCACGCTGGCGTGAACCCCGTCGATTCGGTTCAGCCGCTTCTCGATTCGAGCCGCGCAGGATGCACACGTCATCCCATCGACGCTGAGGGTGACACTGCTCATGGAGACGGCACGACGTCGTATCCGGCGTCCTCGATCGCGGCGGTGACGGCGCCCGCGTCCGGTGTGCCGTCCACGCGCACGGTGCCTGCCGCCAGCGCCACGTCGACACCGGTGACGCCCGGTAGGGGCGACACCGCCGACGTGATCGACGCGACGCAGTGCGCACAGCTCATGCCATGCACTTCCAACAAGACGCTCATGACACCACTATATACCCGTAGGGGGTATGGGTAGCGGACTCTCAGTCGGTCGACGGCACCGCGAAGGACGCCGCCAGCGACTTCTTGTCGATCTTCTCGCCGGCCAGCGTCGGCAACGGTTGGGAGCGGATCTCCCACCGGGTGGGAATCGCGAAGTAGGACAGCGTGCCCCTCACGTGACCAGCGAGTTCGTCGGGAGTCGGCGGTTCGGCGCCGGACTGGTGCACCACCACGGCCACCAACTCCTCACCGAGGTCGGCATGCGGAATGCCCAACGCGGCGACCTCCACGACGGCGGGATGGGTGGCGATGGCGGCCTCCACGTGCGGGCAGGCGATGTTCTCGCCACCGCGGATGACGACGTCCTTGCTCCGGCCGTCGATGAAGAGGTAGCCGCCCTCGGTGAGGTGCCCGAGGTCGCCCGAGTGCAGCCAGCCGTCGGCATCGACGGTCTGGGCGTTGACCGCGGCGTCGACGCCGACGTATCCGTTCATCACCGTCGGGGAGCGGGCCAGCACTTCGCCGACGCCATCGGCGTCCTGGTCGGCGATGCGGATCTCGACGACGGGATACGGCCGTCCCACGGTTCCGGGATGGACGGCCAGGTCGCGTGCATCGGCGACGGTGAGGAATCCGCCCGCCTCGGTCATGCCCCAGGTGTTGCTCAGTCCGCGCTCGCGCAGCCTCGGGAGCTTGGCCCGGATCCGGTCCAGGAGGGCGGTCGTGACGGGCGCGCCACCCAGCGGCCACGACTTGAGGCTCGACAGATCGAACGACTCGAAGTCGGGATGGTCCAGGATGCGGATGGCCATGGTGGGCACGGCTCCCCAGACCTGGATGCCCTCGCGTTCGATGAGCGCGAGGATCTGGCCCGCGTCGAAGCGGCCCTCGGTCATCACGATCTTCCCGCCGGTGAGGAAGTGGGTGAGCAGGCTCGACAGGCCGCCGACGTGGAACATCGGGGTCGTCGCGAGGCTGACGACCTGTACCGAGCCGTCGTCCAGCAGATGGGGCAACCGGCCCGTGCGCTGCATGATGTCGTGCTGGTTGCAGATCACCGAACGACGCGACAGCTCAACGGCTTTCGGCATTCCGGAACTGCCGGAGGTGAACAGTATCAGCGCGGCCGCGTCACCGTCGGTGTCGACGACCGTGAGTGGCGCGACGTCGACGGCATCGAACGCGGCCCGCAGGTCGGCGAGCGGGCTACGAGGTGTGGTGACCTCGATCTCGGCGTCGGTGAGGACGTGCCGGGGAGCGAGAACCCTTACGGCATGGTCGATCTCGGCTGGGCTCCACCACCGGTTCGCCAGCACGGGCACGGCGCCTGATAGCCACAACGCCCACAGCGCGACCACCCACTCCGGGCTGTTGTAACCGAAGACCATCACCCGGTCGCCGGGTCCGATGCCCTTGCCTGCCAGGTGTGCCCGTGCCGCCTGCGCGGCGATGCGGAAGTCGGCGAAGCTGACTCTGCGCTCGCCGTGGACGAGGAAGGTGCGGTCGGTCCACACCTCGGTGCCTGCCATCAGGTCGTCGAACGTGGCAGGCCCCCGGTCGTAGACCAGGCCACCGTGGCCGCCGTAGGAGCCCTCGCGGACCTCGGTTCCCCACTGTTGTCTCGGCATGGTCGTCACTGCGTCGGGATCTGGATGCCCTCCGAGGGCTGGACGATGACGAAGCCCTGGCCGTAGAAGGACACCTGAAGCGCCTCGCCGGAACCGCGACCGATCAGCGCACCCGCCTTGAAGCTCGTCTTCAACTGGGTCTGCAGATTCGCCGACCACGCCACCACCGCGTTGGTGTCGGCGAACGTCGGGGCCTCTGCGGCGTCGAGGACCACGGGCGGGCCGTCGGTCGTCACCGCCACCCAGCCGGTGCCGCGCAGCGTGGTGTTGAACAGTCCGCCCGTCGCGATGCTGCCGCCCTTCACGCGTTCGATGTTCCAGTCCAGGCTCGACGAGAACGCGAGCACGTTCTTGCCGCTGATCGACAGTCCCGAGTTGGTGAGGTTAAGCAGATGCACGTCGTGCGCCATCTCGGCGAGGAAGACGTCGCCCTGGCCCTGGCACCGCATCAGCGGCACGCCTTCACCGGTCAGCGCCTTCTTGATGAACTTGGACGCACCACCGCCCTCGAACGCGAAATCGACGTTGCCCTGATAGGCGACCATCGAACCCTGGCGCGCCATGAACGGCTCACCGAGACGCACGCGAAGCAGCTTGGCGTTCTGGTTGGCGATCGGCTTGGCTTCCTTCTCGCTGAAGCGGCCGTCGACCAGGTCGCCGCTGATGCCCGCGAACCCGTCACCCGCGGGTTGGCCCGAATCGTGCACCGAAGCCTGCGGCTGGGCCGGTGCCTGCGGCTGTGCTTGCGCCTGTGAATGGGGGGCCTGCGCCCCGCCGAGGGGAGCCGTGCCGACCTGCCCCTGCTGCGACACCTGATCCGACCAGCCCCGACCGTCCCACCAGCGGTAGTCGTAACGGCCCTCGGGGTCGGGTTGCCAGCTTCCTTGTCCGGGTCCACTCACGGCGACGCTCCTATCGGTTGACTCACGGAAACCCTAGTGAACACACGCGCCCGGCGGTGCGTTCCGCCTGGCATGCTGGGCAGATGTCGAAGGAGATCGACCCGGCGCGAGCCAGAAGCGCCATCGAGGTCGTCAAGCAACACCCGGGAATGGTCCTGTTCCTGGCCTCGCCGGGGATCGTCGCGTTGGGCGCGGTGTGGTGGCTCGCAGGCCCGGGGTGGGCGGCGCTGCTCCTCATCGCCCTGGTGGTCGGCGGCGGACTCGCCGTGGTGCGCAAGCTGCGTTGACGACCTGCTTCGTTCGCCCTGGGTGAATTCTGCCCCGTTACGGTAGTAACAGCGTAATCATGTAATCATGAAACAACATCACCGCGGCCGCTCCGGCGGCTGGCATCAGTCACAGCTGCCCGACGCCAGCGATGCGCCGGACTGGATCGCAGGACGCCTTCCCGAAGGCTGGTTCACCGGCGACCCCTCCGTCGTCGTCGACCGCGAAGAGATCACCGTCGTCGGCCGCCTCCCCGAACCCGACGGTGAGGAGAGCGAGGCCCGTGCGTCGGGCCGCGCCGCACGCTTCCGCGAGGAGACCCGATCCGAGCGGATGCGCATCGCCGACGAGGCGGAGTACAAGTACGGCCGCAAGGTCGCCTGGGGTGTCGAGATTGGGGAGGTCGGCTCGGACAAGTACGAGCGAATCCTGTTCACCCACATCGCCGTACCGGTGATGACGCGGCTGCGGCAGCCCGAGCGCCAGGTGCTCGACACGTTGGTCGATGCGGGTGTCGCACGCTCGCGCTCGGATGCGCTGGTGTGGTCGGTCCGTCTCGTCGGCGAGCACACCGACGAATGGCTCGGCAAGTTGCGCGATGCCATGTCGAAGGTCGACGACCTCCGCGCCGAGGGTCCGGAGCTCTAACCCGCACCGATGTCGCGGGGTCAGATGCGCTCGACCCCGACGAACATCGAATTGAGGGCGGACGTCTGCGACAGCGGATCGATGTCTCCACCCACCAGCAGGTTGCGGTTCGCCCCGAACGACTGCGGGTCGGCGCCGCCGCGAGGATCGAAGATCCGCGACCCCCATCCGTGGTCGACCACGACGACACCTCGGCGGAGCCGGTCCGACATCTCCGCTTCCAGCTCGATCTGGCCGACGGGGGAGACGATCCGCACCAGGTCACCCTCGGCCACGCCGAGGGTGGCGGCGTCGTCGGGGTTGATCAGCACCGCGTTGCCCTTGCCCGCCGGATGCAGGCCCGGCAGTTCGTTGAGCCACGAATTCATCGAGTGCCGACGGCGCCGGTTGCCAAGGGTGAACGGATAGCCCTCCGGCGCAACGGGTGCGGGCCCGGCCAACAGCTCACGCGTCCTGGCGACGAACTCCGGCGGCGCGGCGTGAATCCTCTTGTCGTCGGTGCGCAGGGCGTCCCGGAAGTGGCCGAACTCTCGCGGACCGAGCACGATGCCGTGGGGGTGGGCCATCAGCTCGCGCTCACTTCCCCGCTCGAGCGGGTCAGGCCTGCGTCATCGACCAGTACTCGCCGTGGCGGGCCATCAACTCGTCGTGGTTGCCGCGCTCGACGATCCGGCCCGCCTCCATCACCAGGATGACGTCGGCGTCACGGATCGTCGAAAGCCGGTGCGCGATGATGAAACTCGTCCTGTCGCGGCGCAACTCCGCGGTGGCCAGTTGGATCAGCAGCTCCGTGCGGGTGTCGACCGAACTGGTGGCCTCGTCGAGGATCAGCAGGCTCGGCTGCGCCAGGATGGCCCTGGCAATGGTGATCAGCTGTTTCTCTCCCGCGCTGATGTTTCCGCCGTCATCGGTGATCCACGTCTGGTACCCGTTGGGCAGCGTGCGGACGAACCGGTCGACGTGCGCTGCCTCCGCGGCCTCGACGACCTGCCGCTCGTCGGCGTCGGGGCGACCGTAGGCGATGTTGTCGTAGATGGTTCCACCGAACAGCCAGGTGTCCTGCAGCACCATGCCGATGCTGGAGCGCAGCGCGTGCCTACTCATGGCGGTGATGTCGACGCCGTCGATCGTGATGCGCCCGGAGTCCACCTCGTAGAAGCGCATCAGCAGGTTCACCAGCGTCGTCTTGCCCGCACCGGTCGGGCCCACGATGGCCACGGTGCTGCCAGGCTCGGCGACCAGCGACAGATCCTCGATGATCGGGGTGTCGGGCCGGTACTCGAAGTCGACGTGTTCGAAGACGACCCGACCCGGGCCGCGCCGCTCGACGGCGGAATCCGGTGGGTCGGGGGTCTGCTCATCGGTGTCGAGCAGATCGAAGACCCGCTCCGCGCTGGCGATTCCGGACTGCAGCGTGTTGTACATCGACGCGACCTGGGTCAGGGGCTGGTTGAACTGGCGGACGTACTGAATGAAGGCCTGGATGTGGCCGAGGGTGATCTGGCCGGTCGCCACCTGCAGTCCACCGACGACGGCGACGGCGACGTAGCTGAGGTTGCCGACGAAGGTCGTCGCAGGCGACACCAGACCCGAGAGGAACTGGGCGCCGAAGCTGGCCTCGTAGACGTCGTCGTTGAGCTCGCGGAACCTGGCCTCGGCGAGCGCGCGGTGGCCGAACGTCTTGACGACGGTGAACCCGCTGTAGGTTTCCTCGACGTGCGCGTTGAGCCGTCCGGTGTTGCGCCACTGCGCGATGAACTGATCTCGGCTGCGGCGCGCGATCGTGCGGGTCGACCACAGCGACAGCGGCACCGTCAGCACGGTGATCAGGGCCAGCAGCGGTGAGATCGTCAACATCATCACCAGCACCGCGGCGACGGTCAGCACCGAGGTCAGCAGCTGGCTGATGGTCAACGACAACGACGACTGGATGTTGTCGACGTCGTTGGTCACGCGGCTGAGCACTTCGCCCCGCTGCCGCGCGTCGAAGTACGACAGGGGCAACCGGTGCACCTTGTCCTCGACGTCGGCGCGCAGCGCCACCATCGTGCGCTGGATGATCACGTTCAGCAGCCGCGCCTGGATCCAGAGCATAAGGGCGGCAAGGAGATACAGGGCCAGCGCGAGTAGCAGCGTCCGACCGACCGCGCCGAAGTCGACGCCGTGACCCGGGACGACGTTCATGCCGGACAGCAGGTCGGCGAAGGTGTCGTCACCGCGCGCCCTGGCGGCCTCGACCGCCTGCTCCTTGGTGATCCCCGCGGGAAGCTGTCTGCCGATGACACCGCTGAACAGAAGATCCGTGGCGTGTCCGAGGATCAGCGGGCCGACCACCCCGATCGCGATGCCGACGACGCCGAGCATGAGCACGATGGCGGTCGGAAGGCGTTGCGGGGTAAGCCTCTTCAGCAGTCGCAACGCCGAGCCCTTGAAGTCCTTGGATCGTTCACCCGGCGTGTCGAGGCCTGCGTTGAGCTTGCGTCCGATCGGTCCGCTCATCGGACATCCCTCGATGTCGCCGCCGGGGCGGCTCCGTGCCTGGATGTCGCCGCCGGGGCGACTCCGTGCCTCGATGTCGCCGCCGGGGCGGCTCCGGCGATCGATTGCGAGTCCGCGAACTCCCCATACACCGGGCAGTCGACCAAGAGCGACGAGTGCGTTCCGATGCCCACGACGGCGCCCCCGTCGATGACGACGATCTGGTCGGCCTCGATCACCGTCGAGATGCGTTGGGAGACGATGACGACCGTCGCCTCGGCCGAGGCCTCGCGCAGTGCGGCACGCACCTTCGCGTCGGTGCGGACGTCCAATGCGGAGAAGGCATCGTCGAACAGATAGACGGCGGGACGACGGATCACCGCGCGGGCGATCGCGAGCCGTTGCCTCTGACCGCCGGAGAAGTTGATGCCGCCTTGCGCGACACGCATCTGCAGTCCGTCGGGATGCGCGGCGACGAACGAGTCGGCCGACGCGACACGCAGTGCCGCCCACATCTCGTCGTCCGTGGCGTCGGACTTCCCGTATCGCAGGTTCTCGGCGACCGTGCCGGAGAACAGATAACCGCGCTGCGGCACCAACCCGATCGCCGACCACAGCACCTCGACGTCGTAGTCCCTGACGTCCACGCCGTCGACGATCACCGCGCCGCCGGTCACGTCGAAGAGCCGGCAGATCAGGGAGATGAGCGTCGACTTGCCCGAACCCGTCGACCCCACCACCGCGGTGGTGGTGCCAGGCCGTGCGACCAGTGAAACATCCTGCAGCACCGGGCGATCGGCACCCGGATAGCTGAACGTCGCATCGACGAGCTCGATCACGCCCGCCGCATCGGACGGCCGGGACGGTACGTCGGGACTGGTGATCGCAGGCGTCGTGGCGAGCACTTCGCTGATGCGTTCGGCGCACACCGACGCGCGCGGCAGCATCACCAAGAGAAGTGTCGCCATCAACACGGCCATCAGGATCTGCATGAAGTACGACAGGAACGCGATCAGAGAACCGACCTGCATCTCGCCCGTGTCGATTCGCATGCCGCCGAACCAGATCAACGCGACGCTCGAGACGTTGATGACCAGCGTGGTGACCGGCAGCATCAGGGCCTGCAGGCGGCCCACCGTCATCGCCGTGTCTGCGAGCGCCTCGTTGGCGTCGCGGAACCTGGCCCGTTCGAACGGCTCCCTGGCGAACGCCCGGATGACGCGGATGCCCGACAGTTGTTCGCGCATCACGCGATTGATGCCGTCGATGAGCCGCTGCATCCTGCGGAAGATCGGCAGGAGCTTCGAGACGATCCAGTAGTTGGACAGCCCGAGCACGGGAACGCTGACCATCAGCAGCCACGACAGGCCGGCGTTCTGATGGATCGCCATCACGATGCCACCGACGCACATGATGGGGGCGGCGATCAGCATGGTGCACGTCATCTGCAGCAGGACCTGGATCTGCTGGACGTCGTTGGTGGTGCGGGTAAGCAGCGTGGGAGCGCCGAAGCGGGCGGTCTCCCCGGCCGACAGGCCCGTCACGTGGTGGAACATCGCCGAGCGAAGGTCGCGGCCGAAACCCATGCCAACCCGCGAACCGAAGTAGACGGCGCCGACGGCGCACAACACCTGCAGTGCGGTGACTCCCAGCATCATGGCGCCGAGTTCGACGATGGTGCCGGTGTCACCCTTGGCCACGCCGTCGTCGATGATCGCGGCATTGATGGTCGGCAGGTACAGCGACGCCAGTGTGCTGATCATCTGGAACGCGGCGACGACGGCGACCTGCCCGCGGTACGGCCCCGCGTACCGTCGAAGCAGTCGCAACAGCATTCCGCAACTGTCGCACACCGCCCCACGGCGCGTCCTGTGCGCCCGTACCCACGAATTTCCAATGGAAACTCCTGGTCAGTCGGCATGTCGGTGGTTGTGCTCAGAGGCTGCCGCTACAGTTGCGGGCGTGACGGGACGACGCGGCCACCGCATGGGCGGACGCAATGCAAAGGCGCTGGCCGCGATGGCCGCGGCTGTGATTCCGCTGTTTGCGGCCTGCTCCGGCGGCTCCGGTCAGCCGACTGCTTCGGGTGACGCGTCGGCGCCCGCACCTGCAGGCGCCGCCAAACACGGGCCCATGTTCCCCGAGTGCGGCGGCATCACCGATCAGACGGTCGCCGGGCTGACGAAGATCAACGGCCTCGTCAACACCGCCAAGACGTCGGTTGGATGCCAGTGGTTGCTGGGCGGCGGCATTCTGGGACCCCACTTCTCCTTCAACTGGTACCGCGGCAGCCCAATTGGTCGCGAGCGCAAGACCGAGGAACTGTCGCGCACCAGCGTGGAGGACATCAACATCGAAGGCCACGACGGGTTCATCGCCTTGAACACCGATGCTCAGCTGGGCACGGCCCTCTGCGAGATCGGCATCCAGTTCGACGACGACTTCATCGAGTGGTCGGTCAACTTCACCGAGAAGCCGTTCCCCGACGCATGCGACGTCGCCAAGGAACTCACCCGCCAGTCGATCGTGAACTCGAAATGAGCACCACGCGCCGGGTGACGGCGGCCCTGTTCGCGGTCCTGGCCACGCTGACCCTGGTGGTCGGCTGTTCGCGCGACGTGTCCGGCCAGGCCGTCAAAGCGGGTACCGGTGGCAACACGCCTCGCAACGACAACTCGGCCAAGACGTACCCCAACCTCCTCAAGGAGTGCGACGTCCTGACCACCGACGTCCTCGCCAAGACGGTCGGCGCCGACCCGCTGGACATCCAGAGCACGTTCGTCGGCGCACTGTGCCGCTGGCAGGCCCTGAACCCGGCAGGCCTCATCGACATCACCCGGTTCTGGTTCGAGCAGGGCAGCCTCGACAACGAGAAAAGCGTGGCGGACTTCCTGAAGTATCAGGTGGAGAGCCGGTCGGTGGCCGGTGTCCAGTCGATCGTGATGAAGCCCAACGACAACAGCGGCGCGTGCGGTGTGGCGAGCGACGCGGCGGGTGTCGTCGGCTGGTGGGTCAATCCGCAGGTGCCCGGCGTCGACGCGTGCGGGATGGCGATCAAGTTGATGGAGCTGACGCTCAACACCAACAACTGATGCGCCTAGCGGGGAACGTGGAAGGCGATCAGGTTCGCCGAGTGTAGTTCGAGGTCGTGCCACGACTGCGACGTCCGCAGGACGGCGATCGACGACGTCGGGTACTTCAGCGCGAGCTGTTCGACGGCGGCCTCGTCGCTGCCCTCCGCGTCGGCGAGTCCGAGCGCCAGCATCGACGTCGTGGGTTCGTGCCCGACGACCAGCAGGGTGTGCACGTCGTCGGCGACGCCGTTGATCAGCCGGAGGACGGTGCCTGGCGTGCTGTCGTAGAGCTCGTCGTCATAACGCACGTCGGCGTCGATGCCGGTGCGCGCCAACGTCTGACGGGTGCGCGTGGCCGTCGAGCACAGCACCGCATCCACGGGGGCGACGTTGGCCCTGATCCAGTCGCCGGCGAGGCCTGCCTCCCTGATTCCACGGGCTGCGAGCGGACGGTCGTGGTCGACGGGGGGGTTGGGGCCGTCGGGATACTCGGACTTGGCGTGCCGGAGCAGAACGAGGGTGCGGTCGGGAGCGCTCATCGACACCACGTTAATCGGTGGACCCGGGCCGCTGGGGAATCATCGCCGGCGCACATGCCGACCGAGGTCCGCCGACTTGTCGGAAGGCGGACCTACACTCGCCATGCCCGTCAAAACGACGGTCGACGACACAAGAGCGGAAGGGGGTTCGGATGCGCTTCCTGCACACCGCCGACTGGCAGCTCGGGATGACCCGCCACTTCCTGAACGGCGAGGCGCAGCCGCGGTATTCGGCCGCGCGCCGCGACGCCGTAGCAGGGCTGGGTGCCCTCGCAGCAGAGACGGGCGCCGAGTTCGTCGTCGTGGCAGGCGACGTCTTCGAGCACAATCAACTCGCGCCCCGCGACGTCAGCCAGTCGCTCGAGGCCATGCGTGCCATTGGTGTTCCGGTGTATCTCCTTCCCGGCAACCACGATCCGCTCGATGCGTCGTCGGTCTACACCAGTGCGCTGTTCGCTGCGGAACGGCCGGACAACGTCGTCGTGCTTGACCGGGCAGGTGTCCACCAGGTGCGCCAAGGTCTCGAGATCGTCGCAGCCCCTTGGCGTTCCAAGAGGCCCACCACCGACCTGCTGGGTGACGTGCTCGAGGGGCTGACCGCCGACGGCGTCACCCGCGTCGTCGTCGGCCACGGCGGCGTCGATCTCTTCGAGCCGGACCGCGACAAGCCGTCGCTGATCCGTCTTGCCACCGTCGAGGCCGCACTCGCGCGAGGTGCCGTGCACTATGTCGCGTTGGGCGACAAGCACTCTCGCACGAACGTCGGTTCGACCGGCCGGATCTGGTACTCCGGTTCGCAGGAGGTCACCAACTACGACCACATCGAACCCGATCCGGGTCACGTCCTGGTGGTCGACGTCGACGAGGACGATCCCGCGCGTGCGGTGCACGTCGAGGGCCGTCGGGTCGGGCGGTGGAGGTTCATCACGCTGCGCCGCTCCGTCGATGGTGCGAGGGATGTCGTCGATCTCGACATCAACCTGGATCAGTTGCCCGACAAGGAACGCACGGTCGTGCAGATCGCGTTGACCGGCACGTTGACCGTGACCGACAAGGCGAAGCTCGACGACTGCCTTGACAAGTACGCCCGACTGTTCGCCGCGCTCGGTACCTGGGACAGGGAGACCGACATCGCGGTGCTGCCCGCCGACGGTGAGTTCGACGACCTGGGTATCGGTGGCTTCGCGGCGTCAGCCGTCGACGAACTGGTGGCCACCGCACGGAGCGGCGGCGAACGGTCCGACGATGCCAGGGCGGCGCTCGGCCTGCTGCTGCGGCTCACCGACAGGGGGAGCGCCGCGTGAAGTTGCACCGTCTCGTACTGAGGCACTACCGCGGAATCACCCACCGCGACATCGAGTTTCCCGACCGTGGCGTCGTCGTGGTGTCCGGCGCCAACGAGATCGGCAAGTCGTCGATGATCGAGGCGCTCGATCTCTTGATCGAGAACAAGGACCGCTCGACCAAGAAGGAGGTCAAGCAGGTCAAGCCCACGCACACCGACAAGGGCGCCGAGATCACCGCCGTCATCTCCACGGGTCCGTACCGGTTCGAGTACTACAAGCGATTCCACAAGAGGCCCGAGACTCGGCTCACGGTGCTGACCCCGTCGCGCGAGCAGCTCACGGGTGACGAGGCGCACGAACGCGTGCAGGCGATCCTTGCCGAGACCGTCGATACCGACCTCTGGCAGGCGCAGCGCGTTCTCCAGGCGGCATCGACTGCCTCCGTTGACCTTTCGGGATGTGATGCGCTGGCCCGCGCGCTGGACGTGGTGGCCGGGCAGACGGCGACGCTGTCCGGCTCCGAGCCGCTGCTCATCGATCGGATCGACGAGGAGTTCCGTAAGTACTTCACACCGACCGGCAGGCCGACGGGGGAGTGGGCGGCGGCGGTCTCGCGTCTGCGCGAGGCCGAGCAGCAGGTCGAACTGTGCCAGTCCGCGGTGGACGAGGTCGACGACGCGGTGGCGCGGCACGGCCGCCTCGCCGACGAGCTGGCCCGGCTCTCCCTGGATCGTGCGAAGGCGACCGACCGGCTCGCGGGGGCACAGGCTGCCGCTGATGCCGTCAAGCAGCTCCACGACCGGCTCACCGCCGCACGTGCGCTCGCCGAACCCGCCGAGATGGCGCAGGCCGCGTCAGCCGCCGCGCTCGGCGAGCGCCGCAGGCTCCGCGCCGAGCTCACCGAGCGGACCGCGACCATCACCGGTCTCGAGTCGGCGGTGTGCGCCGCCGCCGATGACGAGAAGGCCGCCAACGACGCCGCGCTCTCGGCCACGGCGGCTATGGAGTCCGCCCGCGTCGCCGCCGAGGAGAGCCGTGCCCGTGTCGACGCCGCCCGCCGCACGGTCGAGCGGATCGCCCGCCGCGGCGAGGCGGCGAAGCTCGCGGCCAGGTTGTCGAAGATCGACGCGGCGCAGCAGGACCTGGCGGGCGTCGAGGCCGAGTTGGCCGGGATCACCCTGTCCGACGAGGTGATGCGTGACGTCGAACTGGCTGCGCTCACCGTTGAGCGCGCCGCCTTCCAGGCCGAGTTGGCTTCGGCGCGAGTGGAACTCGACGCCGCGGTCGACATCCAGGTGCTGATCGACGGAGAACCCGAGGAGCTCTCGCCAGGCGTCGAGTGGTCACACCACCTGACGACGTCCACCGAGGTTCGGTTGCCTGGCGTGCTGACCGTCCGCATCGTGCCCGGCGCGCCCGCGGCCGATTCGCAGGACAAGCTCGACAGGGCGCGCCAGATGTTGGCGGCCCTGCTGGGCGAGGCAGGCGTCGCTGACGTGGCCGCCGCACGTGAGCTCGACGCCAAGAGGCGTGAACTGAGGTCGACCCGGGACCGGTTGCGCGCCACCCGCGATGCACTCGTCGGCGACGACGCCGTCGACGGACTGCAGGCGCACCTCGCCGACCTGAACGCCGGGCTCGCGGCAGAAGCCGGCATCGATCCGGCAGCCGAGGTCGCGCGTGCCGAACTCGATACGGCGAGCACCGTCTACCGGCAGACACGCGCCGATCTCGAGGCGCGCCGCGACGCCGCGACCACGGCCGCCTCGCACGCGATGCAGGTGGCGGGGGCCGCCACGGTTCTGCGGACGCAGTTGAACACCGCCCGCGAAGAGGTCGCTGCGGCAACGGAACGCCTTGCCAGGCAACGGGAATCGCAGTCCGACGATCAGCTGGTCATTCAGGCGGAGGCCGACGCCGAGCGGGCTCGCGGTGTGGTCGCCCAGGTCCTCGCGATCGATGCCGAACTCACGGCCGCCGGTCCTGCGGCCGTGGCGGCCGAGCTGGCGGACGCGTCGCGTCACGCCGCCGAACTCGCCGAGCGTCACGACGAGGTGGGCGGCCAACTCCGTGAGCTGATGGCACAGCTGCGGGTGTACGGGTCGGAGGGCCGCAAGGGCCGGTTGGATGCGGCGCAGACCGAGCGCGAGCACGCGGCCGCGGAACACGACCGGATGCAACGTCGGGCCGGTGCGGCGCAGCTGCTGCAATCGGTGATGGTCCGCCACCGCGACCAGTCGCGACTGCGCTACGTCGCGCCGTTCCGCACCGAGGTCGAGCGGCTGGGCCGCATCGTGTTCGGCGCCGACTTCGAGGTCGAGATCGACGGCGACCTTTGCATTCTCGGCCGCACGCTGGACGGACGCACCGTGCCGTTCGAGTCCCTCTCGGGAGGCGCCAAGGAACAGCTGGGCATCGTGGCCCGGCTGGCGAGCGCGGCCCTCGTCGCCAAGGAAGACGGAGTGCCGGTGATCATCGACGACGCGCTCGGCTTCAGTGATCCCGACCGTCTGGCCAAGATGGGTGAGGTGTTCGACGCGGTCGGTGGCGATGGTCAGGTCATCGTCCTGACGTGCAGTCCGGAGCGGTATGCCGGAATCATCGACGCGCGGCACCTCGAATTGAGCGCCTAGCGTCGCCACGCTCGTGCTGATCGGCGAGAAGGCCGCCGATCTGATCAGGTCAGCTCGCGACTGACACGCTGCGACGCTGTGGTGACTCGAATGTCGCCGCGGGCAGTCCGAGGTGGTCGCGCAACGTGTCCCCGGTGTACTCGGTCCTGAAGAGGCTGCGGCGCTGCAGTTCTGGCACCACGGAGTCGACGAAGTCGTTGAACGTACCTGGCGACTGCGCTGCCGACACCATGAAGCCGTCGGCCTCGCCCTCGGTGAACGACGCCTCGATCTGATCGGCCACCTGGGTGGCCGTCCCGACGAACTGCGGCAGCAGCACGCCCTGGGCGTACCACTTGCCGATGTCGCGCAACGTGAGGTTGTCGCGGTTCGCCACCCGTCGGGCGGTGTCGAAGAGCCCCTGGGTGCCCGTCACCGCGATGTCCTCGATGGGCGCATCGAGGTCGTAGCCCGAGAAGTCGTGATCGGTGTGCACCGACAGTGTGATCAGCCCGGAGATGGGGTCGGCGAGCTCGTTGTGGAAGGCCTGCTTCTCCCTGGCGATCGACTCGGTCTCCCCGATGAACGGGATGAACGCCGGGAAGATCAGCACGCCATCGGGATCGCGGCCGTAGTCCGACGCGCGGCTCTTGATGTCGTCGTAGTACGCGCGCCTGCCCTCGGGCGTCGGGTCGATCTCGAAGATCGCCTCGGCCCATCTGGCCGCGAAGTCCCTTCCGGTGTTCGACGAGCCTGCCTGGATCAGCACCGGACGGCCCTGCGGGGAGTGCGGGACGTTGAGCGGGCCGCGGGTGCGGAAGTACTCACCGTCGTGCTCGACCGCACGCACCTTCGAGGGATCGGCGAACACGCCGTTGGCCTTGTCCAGCACCAGCGCGTCGGGATCCCAGCTGGACCACAGCTCGAGGGCGGTGCGGACGAACTCCTCGGCGCGCTCGTAGCGGTAGTCGTGACCGAGGTGCTCGTCGTGACCGAAGTTCTGCGCCTCGCTCTGCGTCAGTGAGGTGACGATGTTCCATGCCACCCTGCCGCGACTGATGTGGTCCAGGCTGGAGAAGATGCGGGCCAGCTCGTACGGGTGGAAGAACGTGGCGGACTTGGTGATCGCGATGCCCAGCTTCGAGGTCACCGCGGCGATGCTGGCCGCGACGATCGACGGGTCCAGTGTGGCGGTGGCCTGCGTGCCACGCCGCAGCGGCTCGGTGATGTCGGCACCGAAGCGGGCCGGGGCGGCGAGCAGATCGGCGAAGAAGACGAAGTCGAACTTGCCGCGTTCCAGGATCCGCCCGATGCGGTGGTAGTACTCAGGTGTGGTGAACCCGGTGTCGCTGGCCGGGTGCCGCCACGCGGCGTGCGAGTGGGTGACCTGGGAGGCGATCTGGAAGCCGCCGAGGTGGAGTTGACGCGTCATGTGGTCTCGTTTCCTCGCGATTTGTGTGCGTTCAGGAGCGCTGAGCGCTCCTGAACGCACACAAATCGCGGTTGTGGGGGGTCAGAAGTAAGCGTTGGCGGGGACGGGCGTGCCGTGCAGCAGGTTCGCGCCGATCGCGACCGCCTTGTAGGCCACCGGGTTGTGCAGCGTGATGGTGCGGATGTTGCGCCAGTGTCGGTCGAGACCCTTCTGCCTGCTGGCCGCGCTGGCACCGCCGAGCTCGAGCAGCCGGGTCGCGGCCTCCGGTGCGATCGCATCCAGGTGCACCTTGACCTTGGCGACCTTGAGCTGGGCCTCTTCCGCCAGCCGGGCATCCGGATTGCCGTCGGGTGTGGTGGCGCCGGAGGCGGTCGCGGTGGCGATCGCCTCGGCGGCATCGAGCACCGCCGCCTTCGCGACGTAGGCCGTGCTGGCCAGTTCGCCCAGCAGCCGCTGCAGGAGCGGGTCGTCGGTGGGCCGCTCGGTGGGAGCGTGGCTGAAGCTGCGATCACGCGAACGCAGCAGGGTCACGCCGTCGTCCACGACGCCGGCCAGGATGCCTGCGACCACCGCATGAATGAAGAGCTGCAGCGACGCGTACTGCACGGTCGGCACCGGGGCGGCGTCGTAGGGCGCGTCGGCGAGGATCTCGTCGGACGTGACCGCGACGTTCTTGAACACCGTGGTCCCCGTGCCGGTACGCCGCTGACCGAAGCCGTCCCAGTCGTCGATGAGCTTCACCCCGGTGCGATCCGCGGGCACGACGACGGTGGCCACGGAGTCGTGATCGGTGGTGGCGGTGACGGTCAGGTAGTCGGAGAACAGCGTGCCGGTGCTGTAGAACTTCTCACCCTCGAGTCGGAAGCCGCCTGCCGGATCGGGCAGCAGCCGGGTGTTGAAGACCAGGCTGCCCACCGCGTTCGCGCCCTTCTCGCTGAATGCATTGCCGAAGAGCTTGCCGTCTGCGACCTTGCGCAACCACTGCAGTGACGAGGGGTCGCCCGGGCCGAATCCCAGGTCGCTGCGCTCCTGCCCTCCGAGGGTGCGCAACCGCTCCTCAGTGAACCAGAAGTGCGTCCGGAAGATATGCGCCACAATGGGATCGGCTCGCGCCACGTCGATCACTGCGGAGAACAGCTGTGGGACAGTCAATCCCGAGCCGCCGAGTTCGTGGGGCAGGCGCAAGGTACCGAAGCCCGCCCGCTTGAGCGCAGCTACTTGATCAAAGGGGTTCTCGTCGTTCAGATCTCGGTCCTTGGCGCCCGCCGCGATGCGGCCGAGCAGTTCGTCCCACTGCGGAGTGCCGGGCAGGATGTGGAAGTGGTTCTCGACGGTGGTCATGGCATCGTTTCTACGTAAGGCGGTCCGCGACGGCACTGCTTTGACTCATCGGGAACCTAAGAACCGGCGACGGGGCACAATGGTGGCCGATGACCATGAACGCCGCGCGCCGCCGAGTCCACGACAAGCTGGCTGCGCTGCCCGGCGTGCGTCCGGTCCGCAGGCCGATCCTGGCTGACGGATCCGCCGAATTCGACCTGTTCTACGTGCGCGTCGGCGAGAAGTCCGCCCACCCCTTGGTGATCATCCCCGGGGGGCCTGGCGCGGCCTCGATCGCGCTGTACCGCGGGCTGCGCAGGCGTGCCGCGGCCGACGGTCTCGACGTGATCATGGTCGAGCATCGAGGGATCGGGATGTCGCGACACGACGACGAGGGCGCGGACCTGCCTGTCGAGGCGCTGACGATCGAGGCCGCCGTCGGGGACCTCGCCGCAGTGCTCGACGACGCCGAGGTCGACGAGGCGGTCGTCTACGGCACGTCGTACGGCACCTATCTGGCCGCGGGTCTCGGCGTCCGCCATCCCGAGCGGGTGCACGCGATGATCCTGGACTCTCCGCTGCTGGCGGCCGACGACATCGACGAGGTGCGACACGCCGTCCGCCGGGTGCTGTGGGACGGCGCCGACGAGGAGACCGCCGAGCTCGCGGCCAAGGTGCATCGACTCGTCGAGGATGGCGTGCTGACCCCGACGGCTACGCAGCTCGCCGCCCATCTGTACGGACTCGGGGGACCTGAGCTGTTGGGGCGACAGCTCGACCTGCTGCTGAACGATCACGACTGGGTGTGGGGAGTCGTCGGGCTCGGCACCCGGCTGTTGGCCAAGCGCAGGACGCCATATCACAACGAACCCGACCTCGTCGGCCGCATCGGCTACCGCGAGCTCAACTACGGTGCGGCGCCCGACGGCAAGCCGCTCGACCCCGCGCTGGCGCTGCGCGAAATGGCCACCGGCGAAGTCGACTTCGTCGCCGAACCCTATGACCTCGTGGCCGCGATGCCGGGATTCACCTGGCCCACCGTGGTGATCTCCGGCGGTCGAGATCTCACCACTCCGCGTGCCGTCGCGTGCCGGATCGCCGAGCTGATCCCCGATTCGGTGCTGGTCGACCTGCCCACCACGGGGCACAGCATCATCGATGTCAAGGAACGCTCGGCGCTCGACATCGTGAAGGCCGTGTACGCCGGTG
>JAOPUT010000106.1 GCA_025963385.1 Mycobacterium sp. | reverse complement strand
TCAACGTCGGCGACTGCAGCAGATGGCGCCGACGCAACGCGCGCTTACCCAAGATTGCGGCGAACCTGCCGACGGGTAGCACCGCGGCGCTGACCATCCACACCTTGGCCACCGTGGCGCCGAGGTCGCCTCGTACTCCGCTGAGGACCATGCCACCGAGCAACAGCATCGCCGCTAGCGCAGCGGTCATCTGTACCGCCACGAACTCGTCGATCAGAGTGTTGTGTAGCGACTGGCGGTAGGTCGAACGCATGGCGAACAGCGTGATCAGCAGCGGCGCATAACACGCCATCATCCAGACCGGCGGCATCGGCAGACCGGTGTCATGGGCCCAGATCAGACCTGCGGTCGACGCGATCGAGGCGGCGGCGAGATCGGCACAAAATCTGATGAGGGTGCCCAGTGAACCCATCCGTTTGGCGAATGCGGCGGGAACACCCTTGTCACCCGTCGGTGGTGACTCCTCGGCGGCGTCGGTAAGCCATTCGCCGTCGAAGGCCTGTACCGCCACGATTCATCGACTCCCGGTCGCCACAATTTCGCAAGGATAGCGAGCAAAGCCTTTGTCTGCCGATAACTCGCCGAAAGCGGCGCACCGAAAGTATTCAGGTGCTCGCGGGCTTACCGGAGCGGACTCCATTGTGTGGCGGCCGTTGGCTATTGCTGTGAGGATTTTGGCACATGAAGCGTTCCGACGTTCGCTTGGTGCAATCGGCGCGTCGACACCTTCGAGCTTCCCGTGACGATTGCTGCGCATTCCTTGTCGTCAGAGCATGATCCGAATTTCGCGTCGGAGAGAAAGACGTTCGGGCTTCGTGGGCAACAGCTGCGATGATGGGCACTGGCCCATTTGCAGTCAGATTTGGCGCATGAGGCCGGTTCTTACCGGAGTATTCGTAGGAACCGCGTTGCTGGCGATGCGGGCGGAAGCGGCAAAACCACGAAAATCTCGCGGCTATATCGCTAGTTCCATGATTGTGGATCCGATGGCAATTCAGTGCAAATTTGCTGCACGGCTGTTGGGCGTGATGGATCCCCGATTCGCCTGCTGGTCATTCATCGGAATACCTCCTCCAGGAGGGCAAGAATGCGTGTGCCGCGGCACGTGATTCGGCTCAATTGATGCCAACCTGGATGCACCTAGCGCTCGACCGACCCACTACTTCTGGTCAGCATCAGCGAGATGACCGAGTGGCTCTGGACGAAACACCTCGCCACGTGATGGTCATACGGCGCAGCAACCCGTCCCGCAGCCCGAGGGTGTGGAACACGACCGCGCAGATGTGCGCCGTGAACGTCGCGCACAGCAGGTAGGCCAGCACGGTGTGGGCGGTGCGCAGCACGGCGTAGACGGCAAGGCCGTGCGGCGCGATACCGGGCAGGTCCACCGGTCCCGCCAGGGTGACCGGCGAGTCGGCCGCCGACAGCATCGCCCAGCCGACCAGCGGTTGCGCGATCAGCAGCGTGTACATCAGGCGTTCGGACCACGACGCGACCTTGCGCTCCAGCGGGCCCATGGTCTCGAGGAACGCCGGCGGGTGATGCCTTAGCCGGTTCACCAGTCGCACGATCGCCAAGACCAGGATGACGATGCCGACCACCCGGTGGATGGCGAGCAGCAACGGGTAGTAGACCAGCGCCGCGACCATCGTGACGCCGAGGAAGAACTGGCCGATCACCAGCACGGCCATCGACCAGTGCAGTAGCCGCGAGACCAGGGTGAACTTGGGCGTGGTGGGGGGAGCCTCAGTGGTCACGCTCGACCTCCGAAACGTCAACCGCACTGGGGGACTTGGGTTCTCGGGCCCGGCGTTCGAACGATCTGGCGTAGACGGCTGAGCGCGCCCGCGGTAGCGGGTCATCCGACGGGCCGAGTCCGACAGGCAGGACCATCGGGTCGAAGTTCACGTCGCGAGCATTGCCGGGCGCCTCGGTGAGGACGGTGTCGATGGTGACCGTGCCCGCCTCGATGACGCGCCGCTGCGGCGGCCACGGAAGCGTCGCGTCATGCGTCGGGTCGCCCTGGTCGGCGACGGTCAGCACCAGCCGCCAGCTCACCGGGCTGTTCTTCACGCGCTCGATCAGCGTGTCGAAGAGATAGTCGTCGCCACCGGCTCCGGCGGCCGTCGCGGCTGGGTCGAGCGGCACGGCCGCCCATCGGATCGGCGCGGTGGCCCCGGTCTCGTCGGTGGCGATGAAGGCATTGAGACCGCGAAAGGTGCTGTCGGCGAAGCCACTACTGGGTGGTGAGGCCTTGATGACCTTCATCGCCGCTGCCGTCTCCGGATGCGCTGCTAGGAATGCCGCCATCACCTTCGGATCGGGCTTGCCCGTCGCCGGGTCGGGATTGGACGCCAGGATGCGGTCGTAGAAACCCTGCGGCGTGCTGTCGGGAAACACCGGAATGTTGACCATCGCGGTGCGCCACTGCTGACCGTCCGCCAATTGGAACAGGATCCCCAGGCCGCGGACGGTGGCGGGCTGGTCGGCCACGTCCGGCAGGCTCCCGGACAGCGAGAAGCGGGCGACCACCGGCACGGTCCCGCGGTTGAAGACCGACGCCCTCGACACCTCGGCGCCCGCGCCGCTGCTGGTGAAGGTGCCGGTCGCGGCAAGGCCCTTGGCGTGATTGCGGCGAAACCCGTTGTGCCGTCCGTAGAGCTGCTCGAACCTGTCGGTGAAGCGCGACGACGTCAACCTCTGGGGGTTCAGCCACCCCGCAGCCTCGGCGACGCCTCCCACGCTGACCGCCGCCACTCCGGTGACGGCGGCCAGCCCGACGATGGCGTCGCGACGGTTGAGTTGGTGGTTGAACATGGGCATCGGCTCCGCTCGAAGGTGGTTCGGCATCTCCATGATGAGCGGCCCGGCTCAGAACGGCAGGTCGACGATGCCGTTCGTGGTGTCGACCTCGTCGTGGTTCGAGGTCTGCTGCCCGACCGGGGTCTTGACCTGGGGGCTGGTGCCGTAGGGCACCAGCGGGTTCGTCTCGGCCCCTGCGACGGGTGCCAGCGCGATGGCGGCGCCGGCCAGTCCCATTGCCAGGGCGGGCACGATGCGGTGTGCGGCGGTGATCTTCACGGTGAGTCTCCTTCGTAGCTCTGCCCAGCAGTTGCTGGGATGACCTCACCTTCGCCGCCCAAGACGATGGTTGATTGGTGGCTTTCTGAAGATTCGTTAACGGTCGCGGCGCGCGGATTTTCGCGGTGCATCATGGAGGCATGAGCGACCCGTCCGGCACACCGAGTCCTCGTGCCCTGGTGGTCGATGACGAGGTGCCTCTGACCGAAGTCGTGGGCAGCTATCTGCGTCGCGAGGGTTTCGAGGTGCATTCGGCGCACGACGGGAACCAGGCCCTCGCGCTCGCGGTCGACGTCGATCCCGAAGTGGTGGTCCTCGACGTGGGCCTGCCCGGCATCGACGGGTTCGAGGTCTGCCGTCGGCTGCGCGTCTTCTCCGACGCCTACGTCATCATGCTGACCGCACGCGACACGGAGGTCGACACGGTGGTGGGCCTGTCGGTCGGGGCCGACGACTACATCACCAAGCCGTTCAGTCCGCGTGAGTTGGTCGCCAGGATCCAGGCGATGCTACGACGGCCCCGCCGCGCGGCCCAGGATGCGACCGCGCCCGGTGAGGACCGACGGCCACCGCGCCAGATCGGCGCGCTCAGCATCGACGTCGACGGCCGGGAGGTGCGCCTCGACGATGCCGAGATCGTGCTGACCCGAACAGAATTCGACCTTCTCGACGCGCTGTCGTCGCGGCCGGGCAAGGTGCTGGGCCGTCGGCAACTCATCGATATCGTGTGGGGCGACAACTGGGTCGGCAACGACAACATCGTCGACGTGCACGTCGGGCATCTGCGCCGCAAGCTGGGGGACGACCTGACGCAACCGCGCTACGTCACCACGGTCCGCGGCGTGGGTTATCGGATGGGGAGGGGCTGATGGCGAAGCTCGGCATCAGAACGCGTCTGCTGGCGGCCAATTCGGCGGTCGTCGTGGCGAGCTTTGCCACCACGGTCGTCGTCGCCGCACTGGTGGGCCCACCGATGTTCCGGCGCCTCATGGATGCCGCGGTGCTGCCCGGCAGCTCGACGGACCACCCGTATCAGCGTGCGTTCGAGAAGGCCACCGCGATGTCGGTGGGCACCGCGCTCGGGGTCTCCGCCGTGACGGCACTTGCACTGAGCTGGTACCTGAGTCGGCGGGTCTACCATTCCGCCACCGAACTCGCCCATGCCGCAACGGTTGTCGCCGATGGCCACTACGACGTCCGGGTGGCGCCCGCGGGGTTGGGCAAGGAGTTCGACGAGATCGCCACGGCCTTCAACACGATGGCGCAGCGCCTCGGTCAGGTCGAGCACGGTCGTCGCCAGATGCTCGCCGACCTCGCCCACGAGATCAGAACTCCCGTCGCCGTTCTCGAGGCGTACCTGGAGGCACTCGAGGACGGGGTGAAGCCGCTCGACGCCGAGGCGATCGGGGTTCTTCGCGACCAGTCGCGGCGACTGACCCGGTTCAGCATCGACGTCAGCGCGCTGTCCGACGCCGAACACCGCACGGGCACGATCGACGCGCGCTGGGTGTCGCTTCAGCAGTTGGTCTCGACGGCCCTCAGCGCGCTCGAACCACGCTACCGTGCCAAGGGCGTGACCCTCGACTCGCAGGTTCCGACCAATCTGCCCGTGCTGTGGGCAGATTCGGTACGGCTCGGGCAGGTGCTCACCAATCTGCTCGACAACGCGCTGCGCCACACACCTGCCGGCGGGTCCGTCGTCGTCAGCGCCCGCGCGACCGACCACGACGTGATCGTCGCGGTGTCGGATACTGGTGACGGCATCCCTGCCGAACACCTGAACCGGCTGTTCGACCGGTTCTACCGGGTGGATGCGGCCCGTGACCGCGGCCATGGCGGTGCGGGCATCGGGCTGGCCATCGCGAAGGCGCTCACCGAAGGGCACGGCGGCAGTATCAGGGCCGACAGCGACGGACCCGGCGCGGGGAGCACGTTCACCCTCTCGCTGCCCCGGCGCTCGCCGGGAGAACCGTCAGACGTGGATCTGCATTCGCGGTCAGTCACGGTCGATAGTCGATGAACTAGCCGAGAAGCCGACGGACCTCCGCAGCGAGGGCGGTGCCGAGGTCGCGGTTGTTCTGCTCGGTGAAGTGCACCCCGTCGCTCCCGTCGGTGCTGATCACCGAGCCCGCGGCGAAGAACGGGATCTTCATGAAGTTGCTGAGCGCGTGATAGGTGTCCGCCAGCGCCGCGGACTTCTCCCGTCCGCCTTCGAAGATCCGCTGGAACCACGGGTCGGGCATCGCGGCCAGCGGTGGCGGTGCCACGACCAGCACCTGGGGTGCGGGGTAGATCGTGCCCACCCCGCCCGCTGAGCCGAGGACCTGGCCCGCCAGCAGCGACATTCCCACCGCGATGTCGGTGGGAGTGCGGTGGAAGTACGCCTTCGTGTCGTTGGTGCCGAGCATGATGACGACCAGGTCCAGCGGTAAATGGCTGGCCAGCGTGATCGGTAGGTGCGCAGCACCATTCAGCCGGGGATCGGTCGGGTCGTCGACGTTGGTGGTGCGG
The DNA here is from genome assembly GCA_025963385.1 of Mycobacterium sp. Lineage (GTDB taxonomy): Bacteria > Actinomycetota > Actinomycetes > Mycobacteriales > Mycobacteriaceae > Mycobacterium. The sequence goes on along the minus strand of JAOPUT010000106.1, from coordinate 23,577 downwards.
GCGCTGAGGCCTTCCTCGATCACGGAGTGGCCGTCGCCCAGGTTCTCGGCGAGCACTCCGGTCCAGCGGACGTCGGGTGCGAAGCGTTCCGTCGGAGCCGTTTCCGCCGCGGGCACCCAGCCCCACGTCAGGGAGTCGCCGAAGCACAACACCGTCTTGTCGCTCATGTCAGTCCTCTCGCCCGAGCTCTTCGCGGATGGCGGTGACGAAGCCGTCGACGTCGGCTTCGGTCGTGTCCCAGGAACACATCCAGCGCACCTCGGCCGCTGCACGATCCCAGTCGTAGAAACGTACGCGCTCGCGGATGCGGTCGGCGGCGTCGTTGGGAAGTACGGCGAAGACGGCGTTCGCCTGGGTCCGCTGACTGAACGACAGGCCGTGGATGCTGCCGTCGGCGATGCCCGAATCGAGTGCGTCCCGCAACCGTGTGGCCATGGCGTTCGCGTGGGCGGCAGCACGTAGGCCGAGGTCGTCGTCGAAGAGCGCCAGCAGTTGCGCGCTGGTGAAACGCATCTTGCTCGCCAGCTGCATGCTCAGCTTGCGCAGGTAGGGCATCCCCTCCATGCGTGCCGGGTCGACGACGACGATGGCCTCCGCGCCGAGCAACCCGTTCTTGGTGCCGCCGAAGCTGAGGACGTCGACGCCTGCGTCGGCGGTGAACTCGCGGAACGGCACGCCGAGTGCGGCCGCCGCGTTCCAGATCCGAGCCCCGTCCATGTGCACGGCCATGCCGTGTTGATGCGCGAAGTCGGCGATCGCGCGCACCTCGCCTGCCGTGTAGAGCGTGCCGAGCTCGGTGGTCTGGGTGATGCTGACGGCGAGCGGTTGGGCGCGGTGCTCGTCACCCCAGCCCCATGCCTCGGTCGCGATGAGCTCCGGGGTCAGCTTGCCGTCGGAGGTGGGCACCGGCAGGATCTTCAGGCCGCTCACCCGCTCGGGCGCTCCGCCCTCGTCGGTGTTGATGTGCGCGGACGAGCTGGCGACGACGGCACCCCAGCGCGGCAACGCGGCGGTCAGTGCGACGACGTTCGCGCCCGTCCCGTTGAAGACCGGGTAGACCTCGGCCGCCTGGCCGAATTCGTCGCGGACGCGCTGCAGCAGCCTCCGGGTGTAGACGTCCTCGCCGTAGGCGACCTGATGCCCGCCGTTCGCCGCGGCCAGTGCCTCCAACACCTCGTGGTGTACGCCCGCGTAGTTGTCACTCGCGAAGCCGCGGTAGCCGGTGTCGTGGAGGGTGTCGACCATGTGTCCCAGTCTGGCAGTCGAAGCCGATGCCACCGCGGCGCTCGTCGTCCCCGGGCGTGGTGCCGACGCGGCAGAGGGTCAGACCGGACCAGGAGCCGGCGTTCGGGTGGTCACCGCCGGCTCCCGGAATCGGCTGGCTGGTTAGACCGACGCCTCCTGGCGGGCCTTGGCCTGCAGGGTGGCCAACGCCTCGATGAGGTAGGTCCGGAACACCGGATGGTTCTCGCTCATCGGGAAGTGGCCGATGCCCTTCATCTCGATGAAGGCGGCGTTGCGGATCTGGGCTGCCGTGCGGGCACTGTCCTCGGGAGTGGTGAGGTAGTCGTAGTCGCCGGTCAGCATGACGACCGGGCACCGGTCCCCGTCGATCTCCGAGAGCTTGTCCCGCAGGTCGTGGTCGACCGAGTAGAAGTGCAGGTCGCCCTTGAAGGACTCGGAGCCCTGGCTGTAGTAGAACCACGTCTTCCACCGGTCGGCGTCGGGGGATTGCGGCGCCATCAAATCCCACGTGCCGCTCGCGCACACCTGGGCGGCATTGGCGTGCGGGTGCTGCCACCAGTCGAGGTAGAAGCCCGGCGAATAGTCCGCGCCCTCAACGGGAATGACGCCCGCAAATCGGTCGGGGTGTCGGAGTGCCAGTTGCAGGGCGATGTTGCCGCCGAAGGAGGAACCCATGAAGATCGGGTTCTCCAGCTCGAGTGCATCTACCAGCGCGACGATGAAGTTCGCGAAGTGATCGGCCGACAGCTGATACTCCTCGGTCCACCACTCCGTGTTCTCCGGCGGATCGGACTTGCCGTGCCGGGGCAGGTCGTAGGCGATGACGCGGTAGTCCTTGGTGATCTCCTCGTCTTCGAGCAGTCCGCGCCACTGGTGGTTGTGGCAGCCTGCGGTGTGCTGGCAGACCAGCGGCTGGCCGGTGCCGTTCTCGAGATAGAAGACCTTGTACAGCAGGCCGTCGACGTCGACGTCCACGTAGTGGCCGGTGACGGGCGAGATCTTGCTCATGGGTGTGCTCCTTGGTGTGGTGAGAGAGGGGGCGGGTAGCGACTTAGACGGGCACGCTGACGGCGCGCAGCAGTTCGATTTGGCGGGTGACGCAGCGCAGGTTCTGCATGAGCACCAGGACGTCGCCCTCGAGCTTCATGTCCCGCTGGAAGCTGGCGGCCCAGATGCCGTGGTACATCGGGGCGGGGACCGGGACTCCGAAGTTGCGCCAGGTGTCGGCGCTGGCCCGGATGGCGAACTGGTACGGCACGTCGAGCGGGCCCGGGTCGACGGCGACGGCCACGACCTTGCCGCGGTCGACCTGGACGACGAACGTGTGCGATTCCATGTCGAGTAGGTACGAGCACGTGAAGTACTTTCCGTGCGCGGAGATTTCGGGGTCGGTGTTGTTCGCCTCGGTGAGCGCGGTGACCCACTCGTCGACCGGTGGGGCGGAGGTGCTGAGCGTCATGAGATTCCCTTCGGTGGTGGTGATCGGTATGTCGCCCATCACACGTCCGGGGTGGGGGAAGCGTCCAATACCTGTCACCAACGGACCGATAGGCAACAACTAATGGTGTCGTTTGCGCTGGTCAGCTAGCCTCGAGGAGTGTTGCCCCAGCTTGACCTGCGTCTATTGAGCTACTTCGTCGCCGTGGCGGAGGAGCTTCACTTCGGCCGCGCGGCCGCTCGGCTGCACATCGCGCAGCCTTCGCTGAGCGTGCAGATCCGCAAACTCGAGCACACTCTGGGCACGCCGCTGTTGGTCCGCAGTAGCCGACACGTCGAGCTCACTGCCGCCGGCGAGGTGCTGCTGGACGGCAGCCGCAAGCTGTTGATCGACGCCGAACGGATCGCCGGGATCACCAAGATGGTCGGCAGCGGAGTTCCGCACCGTCGACTGGTGGTCGGGTTTCAGGCCAACGCCGCCGCCGAACTCACACCGCAGATCCTCAACGCCTTCCACGACGTCCACCCCGACGTCGAGGTCGAGATGCGGTCGCACGACTTCACCGACCCGTACGTCGGACTGGGCGACGGATCGGTTGACGTCGCCTTCGTGCGACCGCCCGTGCTGGTTCAGGACTGGCTGGGGCTCGAGATGCTGTTCGTCGAGTCGCGGCTGCTCGTCGTGTCGTCGAGTTCCCCGTTGGCGGGCGAGAGCGAGATCGGCGTCGAGCAGGTGCTCGACCAACCGTTCGTGGCACGACGGGCGCCGGAGTACTGGCGCAACTTCTGGCTCGCCACCGACGCCCGCAACGGTGAACCCGTTCGCCTCGGCGCCGAAGTGACCACTGTCGACGAGTGTTTCGAGGCGATCCTGTCGGAACGCGGCGTGGCCTTCTCGCAGGCGTCGACGCAGCGGTACTACGGGCGCCCGGGTTTGTCGTTCATCCCGGTGACCGACATCCCGCCGACGGTGCTGGCGATCGCGTGGCGCACCGACGTCGACTCGTCCGTGGCGCGCGACTTCGTCGACACGGCAAAGGCCGTCGCGTCGCTGACGTCCATCCCCGACGCATGGGCCCCGCCGCGGGTCGGTGCCGTCGGCCAGTCGACGCGGGGGATCGCGCCCGTCACGCCCATCTTCCGCGCGATGTAGCGCTAGGCGTCGGCCCGGCCACGTTCCCACGTAACGGCGAGCTCGTCCTTCTCGCCGAACCGGACGAGGTGGCCCTCGACGACCTCCTCGAGGCAGTCGAGTTCGTCGGCGGTCCATTCGCCGCCGTGCGGCGACCGAGGTGCGAGACGAGTTGCTTGCCGTACCGCTCCGGGCGGTCGGTCGCGACGACGGCGTCGGTGGACGTGTTCGTGGTCATGAGTTTCCTTCTCTCGCTGCGTTTCTGAGGCGGTCCAGCAGCAGCAGCAGTTCGCGGGCGGCTTCGATCTGGCTGACGTCGTCGCCGAACGCGGGTGCGAGCAGTGCCGCTCGCCGGGATCGGACGATGTCGATGTTCTTCTTGGCCAGTGCGGTGACGAAAAGGTTGGCGGTGCACCCGTCGGAGGCGTCGCTGCGCCGTTCGACGAACTCCTGCTTCTCCAGTGCCCGAAGGGCGGCGCTGAAGTTGCTGCTGCAAATCCGTAGTTCGTGCGAGACGTCGCTTGGGCGGGACGGGGTCAGGCGCCGTCGGAAGGGCGCGGGCGCCTTCGGTAGCGCTGATAGGCATTGCCCCTTCTGACCCCGAGAACGTCAGCGATCTTGCTCCACTCGACGCCCGCGTCCCTGGCTGCCTCGACCGCGGCGCGCACCTGCTGGTCGGCCTCGGCCGGCGTTGCGCCGCCACCACGTTCAGCCTCGCGCCGCTGCAACGCGTCCCGGATCGACTGAAGTAGCTCCGACGCACCGCGGTGGTCGTTGCTCCAGGTCTCCCGATGCATGTCGGTCATGTCGTCGCTTCCCGTCGTCCGCAAAGGTCACGTTTGATCGCCGAGGTGGACGAGAAGATGTTCCGGCCACGTCGGCGACGGTCACAGAGAAGACACGCAGTGGCAGTGCAGAAGGTTCAGCAACGATCAGGTGCAGCCGCTCACGTTCACGCGTCGGCGTTCGCGGACCCGGCGTCGTGAATGTTGACGAGTGTCCCGGTGGTCACCCAGGACCGACAGCGGATTCCGCACCGTCCACTCGGTTAACCATATAGCTTGTGACAGCGGCGAATTCGGCACGCGAGGCTGCACCCGTCGCCGACGCGCAGGTCGGGGCCGCGGGATCCGTAGGTGGTGTGTTCGGCACTCTCGCCCCGGTGTGTGGGCGGATCCGATGCCACGCCATTCGGTCGGTGACTAGATTGGGGAGTCTCACGTCTACAGGAGGCATCACCATGACCGCGACCGTTTCGACCCAGCCTCGGTACCAGGTCGTCAATCCAGCCACCGGCGAGGCAGGCGAGTCGTTCGACTTCGCCACCGATGATCAGATCGAGGCGGCGCTGGCGGCGTCCGACGCGGCGTACCGCTCGTGGCGCGACGTCCCGATCACGGAGCGGGCCAAGATCGTCGCGCGGGTGGGCGAACTGTTCAAGGAGAACTCCGCGCGCCTGGGTGCCATCGCCACCGAGGAGATGGGCAAGCCGCTTCAGGAGGCGATCGACGAGGCCGACTTCTGTGGTGACATCTTCGACTACTTCGCCACCGAGGGCCCGGGTCTGGCCGCCGACCAGGAGATCAAGACCTTCTCCAGCGGCAAGGCCTACGTCCAGAAGCTCCCCATCGGACCGCTGCTCGGCATCATGCCGTGGAACTACCCCTTCTATCAGATCGCCCGGTTCGCGGCGCCGAACCTGGTGTTGGGCAACACGATCATCCTCAAGCATGCCGAGTCCGTGCCGAAGTCGGCGCTCGCCGTCCAGGAACTCATGGAGGAGGCGGGCGTGCCTTCCGGGGTCTACACCAACCTCTTCGCGAACTACGACCAGATCGAGAAGATCATCGGCGACCGGCGCATCGTCGGCGTTTCGCTGACCGGCTCTGAGCGGGCCGGGTCGGTGGTGGCCGCGATCGCAGGCAAGAACCTCAAGAAGTGCGTCCTGGAACTCGGCGGCTCCGACGCGTACGTCGTGTTGGATACCGACGACGTCAAGGCGGCGGCAGATCTGGCCTGGGACACCAGGATTGGCAACACCGGTCAGGCCTGCAACTCCAACAAGCGGATGATCGTCACCAGCGACATCTTCGACGGGTTCGTCGAGCAGCTGGTCGCGCGGGCGAAGGCCCTGAAGGCGGGCAATCCCGCCGAGTCCGCGGAGGGCACGTTCGCGCCGCTGTCCTCGCGCAAGGCGGCCGAGATCCTGAACGAGCAGGTGCAGGATGCCGTCTCCAAGGGGGCGACGCTGCACGCCGGCGGTGTTCTCGGCGAGGGCCCCGCGGCGTACTACTCACCCGCGGTGCTGACCGGCATCACCCCGGAGATGCGCGCCTACCGCGAGGAGTTGTTCGGACCGGTTGCGGTGGTCTACTCGGTGAACAGCGACGAAGAGGCGCTGACGCTCGCCAACGACTCCGACTACGGGCTGGGTGGTGCGGTGTTCAGCACCGACACCAAGCGCGCGGAGAAGATCGCCCAGCGGCTCGAGTCGGGGATGTCCAACGTCAACATCCCGGCGAACGAGGGCCAGGAGGTTCCGTTCGGCGGCGTCAAGCGCAGCGGCTTCGGTCGCGAACTCGGGCCGCTCGGCATGGACGAGTTCGTCAACAAGCGCCTGTACTACGTCAACGACTGACCTAGTTGTCCTTGGCCCGCTTCGCCCTGGCGCGCCGCTTGCCCTCGTGCATGGCGGCGACCCGGGCGACGGGAATGGTGTGGCCCTGCGCGATCAGGTCGCCGGGTAGTCGCTGCGGCGCGGGCATGGCGTCCGCCCACGGATCACGGCCGCCCAACGCGTCCAGGGCGGTGTGGACCGTGAAGTCGGCGGGGCTCACCCTGTCGAGGTCGGACCAGTCGACGGGAAACGAGACGGGGGTGCCCGGCCGCAGTCGTGGGCTGTAGGCCGCGGCGACGGTCGCCCCGCCTGCGCGCGTGGAGTCGACGAACACCTTGCCGCCGCGGTCCTCGACGATGAAGGCGGTGGTCGCCAGATCGGGGTCGAGCGCCTCGGCGCGCGCGGCGAGTGCACGGGTCGCCGCGGCCACGTCCTCGACGGGAGCGGTGTCGTCGATCGGTACGAAGACGTGGATTCCCTTGGCGCCACTGGTCTTCACCGCACCGGCCAGCCCGCTGTCGGACAGTGCCCGCTGCACCAGATGGGCGACGGCGACGACCGCCGCGAAGGCGTCGTCGGCGGGCGGATCGAGATCCAGGATCAGGTGCGTCGGCCGGTAGACGCTCTCGGCCAGGCCCAGCGTCGGGTGGTACTCGACGGCTCGCTGATTGGCCAGCCAGAGCAGCGTGCGCCGATCGTCGCACAGCGCGTAGTGCACCTCGCGCTTGGAGGCCTCCGCCCAGATCGGCACCGTGCGGACCCAGTCCGGCGTGTACTTCGGCACGTTCTTCTGCATGAAGGGCGCCCGCCCGCGCAGCACCCGCAGCACGGTCAGAGGTCGTCCCACGAGTCCGGGCAGGATGCGATCGGCGACGGCATCGAGGTAGTCGACCAGATCGCGTTTGGTAGCTCCGGCCTCCGGGGTCAGCGGCTGATCGAGGTTGGTCAGATCCACGCCATCACGCTGCTCGCTGGTCGCCATGAATGACATGCTGACACCCGTGGCAAGAGTCCTGATACCGATTCCGGACCACGACTTCGATCCGACCGAGGTTGCGGTCAGCTGGCAGGTCCTCACCGATCACGGCCACACCGTGGTGTTCAGTACCGAAAGCGGCAGGGCGGCAACGGCTGACGACATCATGGTCACCGGCCGAGGGTTGGACGTCTGGTCGGGGGTGCCCGGTCTGAATCGGGTGGTGCTCGTCGGACTCCTGTTGCGGGCCAACGGCGACGCACGTGCCGCGTACGAGCGGATGCTGGCGTCACCGGAGTACCGGAACCCCACGCCGTGGGCCGACGCCACGCTGGACGGCGTGCACTGTCTCCTGCTTCCTGGCGGCCACCGGGCCCGCGGCATGCGCAGCTACATCGACAGCGAGGTGCTGCAACGCCTCGTCGTGGCTGCCTTCACCGGGGACACGCTGGTCGCCGCGATCTGTCACGGAGTGTTGCTCGCGGCCCGTTCGGTCGACCCCGCGACGGGGCGTTCGGTGCTCTACGGGCGCCGGACCACGGCACTGACGTGGAAGCTGGAGGGCAGCGCCTGGCGGTTGGCCCGCCTGACGCGGTTCTGGGACCCCGACTACTACCGCACCTACTCCGAGCGACCCGGTGACCCCGCCGGATACATGTCCGTACAGGCCGAAGTCACTCGCGCGCTGGAGAAGGCCGACGACTTCCGCGATGTGCCAAGGCATTCGGCGAACCGGCGAAGGGTCTTCTTGCTCCTCGCGTCCGCAATGAAGACCTCGGGGATGATCCGAGACTCCGCGACCAACCCGCGCCCCGCGTTCGTGGTCGACGACGGCGACTACGTGTCAGCCCGCTGGCCGGGCGACGCGCACACGTTCGCCGCAACCGTCTCGGCGAAACTGCACGGCAGCTAGCCTCCTGTCGTGGGTTTCATCGAGAGCGTCGAGCTCGTCGGCAAGATCATCGATGGCGTCGGCGTGGCGATCATCGCAATCGGGGCGGTGGTGGCCGCGGGGATCGCCATCGGTCGGCTGTTTCGTAAATCGGCTGACACGTACCGCTTCTTCCGGGAATCACTGGGCCGGACGATCCTGCTCGGACTCGAGTTCCTGGTCGCCGCCGACATCATCCGCACCGTCGCGGTCACCCCGAATGCGCAGGGCGTCGCCGTGCTCGCGGGCATCGTGGCGATCCGGACGTTCCTCAGCTTCTCCCTCGAGCTCGAGATCACGGGCCGATGGCCGTGGCAGAAGCAGCCGCGCGTCGAGACCTAGCGAGTCAGTTGGTGGGCGGTGGTGGGTTCGGGTCGTAGGGTTCGTACCACCACCATTGGGCGCGTTCACCGCTGGGACCGGTGCACGGCGCGACCGCGGGCGGTGGTTGCGTGGGTGGGCGGGCCAACGAGCTGGAACGCAGTTCGTCGCCGTCGGCGTCGGTGACCACCAGCCGATCCGCCGGCCCGGTGATCGTGATCCCCCCACGGTGGTGCAGGCGGTGATGGAACGGGCACAGCAAAACCAGGTTGAACAACTCGGTCGGGCCGCCGTCCTCCCAATGCCGCAGATGATGAGCATGCAACCCTCGCGTGGCCCCGCACCCGGGGACCACGCAGCACCGGTCACGGTGCTCCAACGCCCGACGCAGTCGGCGGCTGATGGTGCGCGTCGCCCGACCCGACCCGATCACCCGACCCGCGCGTTCGAACCAGGCCTCACACGTCGCATCGCAGAGCAGGTAGCGGCGCTCGGCGTCCGACAGCAACGGCCCCAGATGCAGCGCCGCAGTGCGTTGCTCCACGTCGAGGTGGACGACGACGGTGGAGTGCTGGCCGTGCGGGCGGCGGGCTGCCTCGGTGTCCCAGCCGGCGTCGACCAGGCTCATGAACGCATCCACGGTGGTCGGGAACGGTGGGCGCATCCCCGAGTCCTCGCCGGGTTCCTCGCCGAATTCCTCGCCGGGCTCATCGTGTGAGTCATCGCCGTGGTCGCGTTTCCAGTCCGCGATCAACCCGTCGCGGTGTGCGTGCAGGGCGGCGTCGAACTTCGCCGCCTCCAACCGCGGGAGCCGGATCCGCCAGGTGGTGTACCCCTCACCGACGGTCTTGCTGATCGAGCGCTCCGGTTCGGGGGTCGGGTTGGGGTCGGGTCGCGGTGCCAGGTTCACCGCGGTGCGCAGCTGGGTCACCGAGGCGGAGGCGGCCAACTGGGCGTAGTGCGCATCGGAGCCGTCGGCGGCCTTGTTGGTGATGGCTCCGACCTGATCGACCGAGAACCGGCCCTCGCGCATCCCGGTCACACAGAGTGGGAATTGCGCGGATCGGTGGGCGATGGTGGCGATGATCTTGGCGTTGGCCGGCGACACCCCGGTCATCCACGCGACCAACGCCGGGATCGACCGGGCGCCGGCGATACCCCCCAGGTTGGCGTGGTCGATCTCGGCGACGATGTCCACGATGCGGCCGTCGATCGCGTTGCGCTGCCCGACCAACTCGGCCATCTGGTCCACCAACACCTCGAGCCGGTCGGCAGCGTGCACCTCATCGGTGAAAGCTGCTGCCGCCGAAGACATACCACCATCAAAGCAGAAGGGTCCGACAACGGGCTTGGCCGCTGTTCACTGCACCTAGGTACCCGACGCAGTCGTAGCGATGCCGCCGTCGACCGGGATGATCGTTCCCGTCAGATACGACCCCGCCCGGCTGGCGAGGAACACGGCGATACCCGCCATGTCGTCGTCGCGGCCGATGCGCCGCAGCGGCGCCGACGCCGCGATCGCCTCACCGAACGTGTCGAGCGTGGCCGCCATCATCTTCGACGGGAACGGCCCGGGGGCCACCGCGTTCACGGTGACGTGCTGCGGTCCCAGTTCACGGGCGAGGGCTCTGGTCAGCTGATGAAGCGCAGCCTTGCTGCTGGCGTACGAGTACACGGGCAACTTGCTGACGTGAATGGCATCGATGCTGCCGACGTTGATGATGCGTGCCGGGTCGTCGGCGGTGCCTGCTTCGCGGAGGGCGGGCAGCAGTGCCTGGACGAGCCAGAACGGCGACTTGAGGTTGAGGTCGAGGACCTTGTCCCACGCTGCGTCCGGGAACGTCGCGAGCGGTTCGCCCCACGTCGCCCCCGCGTTGTTGACCAGGATGTCGAGGCCGTCGGACTCGGTGGTGACGAGGTCGGCCAGCCGCAGGCATTCGTCATGTGTGGACAGGTCGGCCGGGATCGCCCGCACGTCACCGAACGCCGACAGCTGCTCCTGGGCCGCGGCGCACGCGTCGGCCTTGCGCGAGCTGATCACCACCCGGGCGCCTGCCTGCAGGAGGCCCCGAGCCATCATCATGCCGATGCCCCTGGTGCCACCGGTCACCAGGGCATACTTGCCGGTCAGGTCGAAAAGGTCTGTATGCGTGGTGAATTGGGCTTCGACATCCCTCGAGTCGCTACGCTCCTGCCCGCCGTCCATGGGTGGCCGCCTTTCGTCGTTGGTTGCGTGAGAACCATACGTTGACACCGTCGCCCGATCGGTCCAGGCTCATTGAACCGATCGGTCCACAGAATGGCGATGCCCATGCCTGACGCGTTCATCCTCGGTGGCGTGCGGACTCCGTTCGCGCGCTACGGCAGCACGTTGTCGCACATCCGCACCGACGACCTGCTCGGGATGACCATGAAGGGCGCGTGCGAACGGGTGGGCGTCGAACTGGGCGCGATCGAGGACATCGTCGCGGGCTGCGTCAACCCGGCTCACGAGGGCATGGGCGACGTCGGCAGGTGGGCGGCCTTGGCCGCGGGCTTCCCCGACAGCGTCGCAGGCGCGACGATCAACCGGTTCTGCGGTTCGTCACTCAGCGCGACGATCAACATCAGCCACGCCATCAAGGCGGGTGACCTCGGCGTCGGCCTCGCGTGCGGCGTCGAGTCGATGTCCCGCTCGGGCTGGGCGTACATGAAGGGAGACGCGGCGTTCAGTCCACGTGGTCCGGTGTTGTTGTTGGACACCATGTGGGCAGGCGCGGGCGGCCCACCGAATCCGGCGCTGCTCGCCCGCAACGCCTACATCGGGATGATCGAGACCGCCCAGAACGTCGCCGACCGGTACGGGCTGAGCCGGGAGGAGATCGACGCCTTCGCGCTGCGATCGCAACAGCACGCCAAGGCGGCCCGCGACTCGGGGCGTCTCGCCAAGGAGATCATGCCGGTGACGATCCCGGCGACCAGGAAGACGTCGGAGATCGTCTTCGAGCACGACGAGTTCATCCGCGACGACACCACGGCCGAATCGCTGGCGAAGCTGCCTGCCCAGCCCGGTACCACCCAGATGACCGCGGCCAATTCGACGCCACTGACCGACGGCGCCAGTGCGGTCGTGATCGCCTCAGGTGAGCGCGCCGCGGAACTCGGCGTGGAACCCCTTGCGCGCGTGGTGTCCTCGGCGGTGTACGGAATCGACCCGCTCGTCATGGGGTTGGCCCCCGCATGGGCCATCCCGCTGGCGATCAGTCGCGCAGGCCTGACGCCGGAGCAGATCGACGTGTGGGAAGTGCACGAGGCGTTCAGCGCTCAGGCGCTCGGCGTGCTACGCGAGCTGCCAAACCAGTTGGGCGGGTTCGTCATACCCGACGACAAGCTCACCCCGAACGGGGGAGCGGTCGCGATCGGGCACCCCTTCGGGGCGACGGGCACGCGGTACGTTCTCACGCTGGCGACCGAGCTGCGCGAGCGCAACGCCCGCTACGGGGTCATCGGCGTCTGCATCGGATCCGGTCAGGGCGTCTCGGTGGTACTCGAGAACCCGAACGCGGCTTAGCGTCAGTACTTTCCGAAGGCGATGGCGACGTTGTGGCCGCCGAACCCGAACGAGTTGCTGATGGCGTACTGGTAGTTCCCGCTACGCGGCTCGCCCGCCACGACGTCGAGGTCGATCTCCGGGTCGAGATTCGTCAGGTTGAGGGTCGGCGGGATGACGCCGTCTCGCAGGGCCAGCACGGTCAGGATCGACTCGACCGCGCCTGCCGCGCCCACGGAGTGGCCGAGGGCCGACTTCGGCGCGTACACCGCCGTCGAGTTCCCGACGGCACGGTTGATGGCGTGAGACTCCGCCACGTCGCCGACCTTCGTGGCGGTGGCATGGGCGTTCACGTGGTCGATGTCGCCTGGCGTCAGACCGGCCAGTTCGATGGAGCGGGTCATCGCGTAGGCCGCGCGCTCACCGTTGGGATCCGGTGCCACGATGTGGAAGCCGTCCGAGGTGATGCTGGCGCCCATCACGCGGCCAATGATGTTGGCGCCGCGTGCCTTTGCGTGCTCCTCGGTCTCGATGACCATCAGCGCGCCGCCCTCGCCGAACACGAAGCCGTTGCGGTCGCGGTCGAACGGGCGACAGGCACCCGCAGGGTCGTCGTTGGTGGTGGACATGACGATGCGCATCTGAGCGAAGGCCGCGATCGGCACGGCCTCGATCCGGTTCTCCACACCGCCGCAGATGGCGATGTCCGCCTCGCCGAGCACGATCTGTCGCCACGCCTGCGCGATGCCCTCGGATCCCGAGGCGCACGCCGACACCGGTGTGATGACGCCCGCCTTGGCGTGGCGATCCAGACCGACCGCGGCGGCAGGTCCGTTGGGCATGTACATCTGCACCGCCAGCGGGGACACGGCCGCCATCCCGCGCTCACGCATGTCGTCCCAGGCGAACACCAGGGCCTCGGCGGCGCCGAGGCCCGTCCCGATGGACACGGTCAGACGGGTGGTGTCCACCTCGGGGCTGCCGGCGTTCTCCCACACCCGCCTGCCGAGCACGGTCGACATCTTCTGTACGTAGCCAAGGCGGCGCAGCTCCACCCGGCTCAGCTCGCCGTCGAAGTTCTCGAGGAGGTGGCCGCCGATGCGCACCGGCAGTTTGAACTCCTCGACGAACGGGTCGTCGAGCAAGCGGATACCACTTTGCCCGTCGAGCAGCGCCTTCCAGGTGTCGTCAACGCTCGTCGCGACGGACGTCGTCATGGCGATGCCGGTGACCACGACGTTGGGTAGGCCGTTTCCGGTGCTCAGACCAGCGACCTTCGAATTGTTGGTTGTGCTCATGAGAGAGATCCCCACTCCAGAAGACGAGTGATCGGCCCGCTGCTGGACCCCGGCGTCATGCTCCACCCGCTGATGGCGCGGGGGGACTGCCTCGTTGCTATGAGACGGCTATGGGGAAATTTTATACTTTGGGTCCATAGCGCGCACCAAGGTGGTGACCAGCGCGGGCCAGCTGGCGTAGCGTCGAAGGATGTCGCGCCTGTCGCGGTCCGCCGTGATGTTCGCCATGGCTGCCGCGGCCACGGCCGTCGTCAGCGCGCCCTGCGCGGTGGCCGAGCCGATCCAGGGCGACAGCGGGCAGTCGGCCGAAGCCACTATCGACGATCTGACGGCACAGGGCTACAACGTTCAAATCAACTGGGTCAACGGGTTCGACACCAAACCGCTGTCCGAATGTTGGGTGACGGGCGTGAACAACCCCGGCGACGAGACGCCCACCGGAGGCACCTTCGTCACCGTCTACGTCGACGTCAGGTGCCCGAACGGGGACGACGACGGCGGCCACTTCCGTATCGGTGTGGGCACCGGCTGACCGTTACTTCGGCAACTTGGCCTTGATCTGGTTGGCGACGTCGGTGGCCTGCGTGACCGTCGAGACGTCCCGCGTGCAGGCCTGCACGTCGATGATCACGTTGTCGTCGACGGCCAGGACCCGCTGACACGAGTCGACGCCGTTGTTTGCATCGCCGCGGGTGAACGGTATGGCGAGTTCGTCGTCGGTCTTCACGAGGTCGCCGCTGCGCCATTTGGGAAGCGGTTTGTCGTTGAGGGTGATGTTGACGTTGTGGTTGGTGCACTTCGACCAACGATCGGCCGACTGGGTGAAGAACTCGTGGGCGGCGTCGGTCGAGGGATAGTTGACCACCGACTGCACGACGAGCTTCTGCCAGTTGTCGATGTCGGGTGCCCGCAGCAACTCCTGGCGCACTGCGATCCAGCCGTCCCTGCCGTAGACCCCGGCTTCGTTGACCTGCCAGATGCCCAGGCAGTTGAGGTTCGGCAGGAGGTTGCGATGGTCGCCCATGACGTCCACGCGCGGGTGTGCGGTCATCCCCGTGGTCTTCATGATGGAGTCGACCTCGCCTGAACTGAGCAGCATCTTGTCAAGAGCGTTGGCGGGCACCAGTTCCGGCGGGGACGAAGACGGGGTGTTGTTGTTTCCCGAGCATCCCGTCAGGGCGAGACCGACCGCGAGTGCCCCTACGACGAACCGCTTCACCACGCGTCAGGCATGCGTGCCCGCAGCCGCACACGCCTGCTGGACGTTGGTGGCGTCGTTGTTCATCTCGGTCGCCGTCGTGTTCAGGCTGTCACCGGGAATGTGCAGCGCCATCTTCAAGAGGAGTTTGGTGGCGGCCGCCGACCAGGACCGCATCGGATCGCCGATCGACGGATCGAGTCCGGGGGTGTTGGCCGAATCCATGGCGACTCCCGCTGCCTGACGCAGGGCGGTGCGTCCGACCTCATTGCTGCTCTGGACGGCGGGATCGTTGTAGTCCGAACCCTCGAACGAGTCGGAGAAGTCGCCGTAGTACTGCGCGGCGGCGTCCAGCGCCTGCGCGAAGTTCCCGCAGGCGCTGACGGCAGCGGGCTGCGCATTGTCGGCCATCGGCGCCGCGTCCACCTGGACTGCCGGGCCGGGGGCGGCGGCATCGTCCTCGTCGGCGAATGCCGTTGGGACGAAGGCGATTCCCATGCCGAGGGAGATCAAGGACGCGGCGATCGTTCGTTCTGCAACGCGGGATGGCCTCAAGATTTCCTCCAAGCTAGTTCGGTGCCCGACGAGTTAACTGATGTGTGCGATCCCGACCGACCCCGCGGCATCGAACCCGCCCCGTGGGCACCATTCGGTCACCACCGTCGGTCAGTTAGGTGTCCAGATGGTGAACGGCTGACCAACGGGTGACATCCAATGGCGATCCATCGAATGTCATCAGGCTGTGAGCTGACAGAGAGGTCCAACTACTCTGCATGCCAACGCTTTTGTGAGTCCGTGATCCTCGCTCATTGGATGGTCACGAGGGGGAATTTGTTTGTCCTCCGTTCACTGTTTGGCAACCCTGCCATTGGATGCTTCGCCGCGACAGATCCGTAATCTGCTGGAGATCTTGACCACGAGAGGCGCCGATTCACTCATGTTGAACCGTTTTGCGACGCTGGCAGCTGTTTGCTTTGCGATCCCGTTCGGGACGGCGCCCGTGGCGCTGGCCGACCCGCCGCCTCCCGATCCGGCAGTCCAGCCGGTGGGCGTGCCCGGTCCGCCGGTCGATACCGGAGCGGTGCCCTCGGCCGCGCCAGGTGTCCTGACCACTCCCGACGGCTGGACCCTCACCGTCGTCGGCAGCAACGAGACCCAGCTTCCGGTGGCCCCCCTGACAACGGCGATCTCCTCGCGCGAGTACCTGATCTCCGGCACGTTCACGGGCACCATCACCGGCGGCGGCAAGACCAAGCTGACGGGCGGGTCGATAGAGGCCGGCGAGCAGATCGGCTGCGGCATCGTCTCCGACGAGACGGAGATCAACCCCGGTGCGTCAATCCAGCCCGGACTCGGAGTATTGGGTGCTCCCAACTTCCAGGCGGGTATCAGCCTGCAGGGCAAGGTTTATCTGAAGCCAGGCACCGTGACCACCGTCGCTCTCGACAAGAAGTCCTTCAAGGGAACGACGACCCGCGTCACCCTCACTGGTGTGCGCGTCAAGACCGACCAGTGCGCAGGGCAGTCGTTCATCCGTTCGTACGCGACGCTGACGAGCTCGACCGACAACACCGACGACGTCATCACCTATCTCGGTGTCACCAAGTCCGTTTAGCAGCCAGCCGACCCCTACCCACTTGAAAGGCTTTGCAATGTTGAATCGTCTCGCTCTGCTGGCTACGGCTTGCGTGGTCACCTCGATGGGCATCGCGCCCATCGCGCTCGCCGACCCGCCGCCCGACCCCGATCCTGCGGTGGCGCCGGTGGCCGACCAGGGCCCGCCGCCCGACAACGGCATCGTCGGCTCGTCCGAGCCGGGTGTCGTCACCACTCCCGATGGCTGGACGCTGACCGTGGCCGCCGCCGACGAGACGGAGCTGCCGGTGGCACCCCTGACGACGGCGCTGTCGTCGCGGGAGTACCTGGTCGGTGGCACGTTCACCGGCACGGTCACGGGCAAGGGCAAGACCACGCTGGCCGGTGGCACGCTCGAGGCGGGCTACCAGATCGGCTGTGGCATCGAGCTGGGCCAGGTCCGTCTCATCGGGCAGGCTGGCGTCACCGCCACTCTCGGCATCGGCGTCGTCGGCGGCGGACTGGCGGGCCTCGGGCTCGGCGGCGTCTCGTTCCCGCTGTCCGGCACCATCGAGATCCACCCCAAGCCGGGCACCGTCTCGACGGTCCCGGTCGACAAGAAGACGTTCAAGTCCGCGCCCGTGCGTGTCACGTTGAAGGACACCCACATCAAGGTCGACGGTTGCGTCGGTCAGTCGTTCCTGCGGTCCTACGCGACGCTGACCAGCTCGACCACCGACACCGATGACGTCGTCGCCTACTACGGCATCACCAAGTCGGTCTGACGTCAGTCTCGGCAGCACGCACCCGGGCAAACCAACATCGAAAGACGAGGCATCAGGCAATGATCGACCGAAATCGCATCGCCGCCGCAACGTTTGGCTTGCTCGCCGTCGGAGCGGCGGTCGCCTTCCCGGCGACCGCCGTTGCCGACGACCTTCCCCCGGACCCCGTGCCGGTTCCAGGGGATCCTGCTCCGCCGCCACCTCCGCCGCCGGTCGGACCGGCGGTTCCGCTGATGGGCAATCTGGGTCCCGCCGGACTCGACGTGTTGGCGCAGAGCAATGCGCCAGCCGCTAGTCCCGGTGCCCTGGGCGCGCCGCCCGTCATCGGCCTCGACGCAACGAGCCTGCTGGGCCAGAACCCCGTTCCCGAAGCGCCCAACGGCGGTACCGGGACGGTCCCGAATCTCAACGTGTTCAACAACGCCTACGGTGCTCAGCAGCTCAACGACGTGCCATCGGCTCCAGGCCAGGGCACGCAGTTCGGCGTCGCCCCCGGCGACGAGAACGCCGACGTCCGCAAGGGCATCTGGTTCGGTCGCTGGATCGACCTTCAGCGGGACGGAAGGACCTACGGCGGACTGGGCCAGGCGCCCAAGCAACAACTCGGCGAGCCACTCCCGGGTACCGCGCCGCCACCGGGAACGGTGATCCCGCCGGGACTGGTCGACTTCCTCCCGGACCCCGCGGACGGCCCGACGCCTCCCCCTGGTCTGATCCTGCCGCCGCCGCCCGATCCTGCGGGCTGACGCCTCACGGCAACGGGTCGGGCAGGGGCATGTCGATGAGGCCGTTGAGGTCGGCATCGGCCTGGTCGGGTGGTGCGGGCCGCATGGGCATGACGATCACCGGCCGCTCGTCATCCGTCGGCGCACCGTCCATCGGTGCGACACAACCCATTCCGTAGTTGGTGGGCGCCGGAACACCGGCGTGCTGCACGCAACAGCTGGTGACGACGGCGTCGAAGTCCTGGTCGGGTGCAGGCACGGTCGTCGCCGTGCACGTGGTGTACGCGTCGGCGTCGAAGACCGGCGCGGCAGTCGCGACCGCGGACGACCCGCACAGGGCGGCGAAAGCCAGGACGGGGATGACGAGACGGGGCATGCGCTTCACGCTAGGCCACCCGTTCGACCGGTAGGTCGGTATGCGCCGAGCGTGACGCCACTGCGAGAAATCGACACGGATCTCACCGTGGCGGCACGTTCGCCGAGCACCTGCAATTTCTGGACTTGCAGGTCCAGTTTTTCGACGGCACGCTGACCGCATGGCACTCGATCAGTATTACCTCCTGGGAAACTCCGGACTGCGCGTCAGCCGGCTGGCGCTCGGCACGATGAACTTCGGCACCGGCGGCTACCACGCGGCCTACGGCAAGACGCTCGACGAGAGTCGGCCCATCTTCCGCCGCTACCTCGAGGACGGCGGCAACTTCATCGACACCGCGGACTTCTACACCGCGGGCGAGAGCGAGACCATCCTCGGCACGCTCATCGCAGAGGCGAAGGTGCGCGAGCGGGTGGTCCTCACGACGAAGTTCACCAACAGCGTCGCGCCAGGCGACCCGAACGCAGGTGGCAACGGCCGCAAGCACATGATCCGCGCACTCGACGACTCCCTGCGCAGGCTGGGCACCGACTACGTCGATCTCTTCCTTCTGCACACGTGGGATCGGTTGACCCCGGTCGAAGAGGTCTTGCGGACCTTCGACGATCTTGTCCGTGCCGGAAAGATCCGGTACGCAGGGCTTTCCGACGTGCCCAGTTGGTATGCCGCGCAAGCTCAGACCTTCGCCGAGGCGCACTCCCTGCCTCCGATGATCAACCTTCAGTTGCCCTATTCGCTGGTCGATCGGCAGATCGAGGTCGAGCACGTGCCGATGGCACGCACCCTCGGCCTCGGCATCACCGCGTGGAGTCCCCTCGGCGGCGGCTTCCTCAGCGGCAAGTACCGATACGACCCGCAAGGCGTTGCCGGCCAGGGCAGGCTGAGTATCCCTGGCGCATCAGGTCTTTCGCTGACGGAACGGGACTGGCAACTACTCGAGCCGCTGGCGGCCGCAGCCGACGAGCTGGGGGTGACGATGGCCCAAGTGGCGATCAACTGGGTCGCCACCCAACCGGGCATCGCGTCCGCGATCGTGGGAGCGAGCACTGCCGACCAGCTGAGCTCGACGATGGCCGCGCTCGACGTCGAGCTGCCCGCGCACCTGCGCACCGAGATCGATCAGGCCGGCGCTCCTGCGCCCGAGTCGGTGTACCGCATGTTCACCCCCGGCTACCAGAACCAGCTCATCAGCGCGGACGTCAAGGTGGGCGACAAGCCCGCCGGCTACCTGCCAGGCATCCGCAACTGGGTCTCCTGAAACGAGACGAAGCCCCCCAGGTCGGTTCGAGGACCTGAGGGGCGTTCGTCGAAAGATCTTGCCGCGGCTAGTTGATGCCGACGACCTCCTGGGCGATCTGTGCGACCCGGGCCTGTGCGGCCGAGATGACGCCCTGCCGCGCCTTGTGCGACTCCTCGTAGGCGAGGATCGCGCGCACGTCGGACGGATCGTCGAGCGCCTTGATCTCGTTCACGGCCTCGGTGACGTTCAGCTCGTCGTAGCCGTCGATCGGCAGTTCGGTCGCGTCCAGCGCGCCGGTGGCGGTGCGGACCGAGTGCAGCACGTCCGCGGCCTGCTCGGCGCCGCCGTCACGAATGACCTTCTCGGCGGTCTCCAGTGCGGCATCGCGGGACGCAGCAACGGTCTTGCCGGCCATCTCGCCGACGTGTTTGCCGCGGTTCACCAGCTCAGACAGTGCGATCGGGGTCGACCGCACGGTCTCGACGGCCTTGTCCAAACTGCGGATCGACCAGTTCACCGGCACGTTGAACAGCTGGACCGCCGTGCCTGCGGCTGCCTGCAGCGGCGTGCGACGTAGGGCTGCAGGGCCGCCGAGGGCGTCCTCGGCCAGGACGGTCGACAGCCAGTCCACCGTGGCCGCGTGCGCGGTGATCAGGCGCGTGGCGAGGGCTTCGACGTCGGAATTCTTGGAAGCGACGGCCAGCGCCTTGACGTAGCGCGCACGGTCGAAGAGCTGGTGCTCGAGAGCGAGGTCGCCAAGCAGTGCCTCGTCGAACGGCTGTGCCTGCTCGGTGAGCGCCTTGACAGCAGCGGCGGCGCGGCCCAGGAACGGGCCGATCACGTCGGGATGGCCACCGAGCGAGCGGATGGCCTCCTCGATGGACTCGGCGCGGTCGCGCCCGTTGGCGGCGTTTTGGGAAAGCTCCTTGCGGACGGCGTCGGTCCTGGCCTGCAGGACGCGCGTCTCGGCAACCTGGATCTCGGTGTTGGTCAGGTCGAGCAGGGTTCGCAACTGAGCGATGAGGGTGTTCGTGCTGGATGTCGTCATGTTTGGTTCGCCCCTTCGGCGTTGATGGATGTCCCGGCGCGGGGTGCACCTACGAGAGGCGTACCCGTCGGCCAGGTGGGTAATCATCGTCGGCAGCATTGTGAAGGAGGTCTCAATCGGTTGGCGCAGCGACGTTTCTCCCGTCGATCGGCGGGTAAGGGGCATTTCGTGTCAAGCGTTCCACCCCTGCCGACCCCAGTGGGTCCGCTCTCCGCAGCCGTCGTCGAACTCATCGCAGGCCGAGCACCGCGCCGCCTCCTGAACCGTGTCGATGCCCGGGTGACGAACACCGATCCGTACGGTCTCGATCTGCAACTGGCGCTTCACGTCTGCTACGAGCTGCACTATCGAGGGTTCGCCGGTGTGGACACCCGGTGGGAGTGGAATCCGGGGCTGTTGCACCTGCGTGCCCTCCTCGAGGACACATTCGAGGAGGCCCTGCACCTCGAGGTCGGCGTTCCCGGAGAAGGAGAGACGGCGATCGCCGAGATGGACGCTCTGTCCGTCGAGCCCGTCGATGGCGAGGGTCTGTCGTACTTCCTGCGCGACGAGGGAACGTGGGACCAGATGCGCGAATACTTCGTGCATCGCTCGATCTACCACCTCAAGGAGGGCGATCCCCACGCCTGGCTGATCCCGCGGCTGGCCGGTCAGGCGAAGGCCGCGTTCGTCGCCATCGAATTCGACGAGTATGGGGCAGGCCGCGGCGAGTGCCTCCACCAGCAGCTGTTCGCGGACCTGCTTCGCGCCGCGCGCCTGAACAACGGCTACCTCGCCTACGTGGATTACGTCCCGGCCGAGTCGCTGTTGGCGGTCAACCTCATGTCGATGTTCGGGCTGCACCGACGGTTGCGCGGTGCGGCCGTCGGGCACTTCGCGTCCACAGAGATCACCTCCCCGCCGGGATCACAGCGATTGCTCGAGGCCCTGCAACGGCTGGGCGCCCCTGCGGCGTGCAGGCACTTCTACGCCGAGCACGTGGAGGCGGACGCGGTCCACGAACAGGTGGTGCGTACCGATGTGGTGGGGACGCTGCTTTCCATGGAGCCGGAGTTGGATGGCGACGTGGTGTTCGGAATCCGGGCCAGGGACCTCGTCGAGGAGCGGCTGTCCGCCCACATGATGAAGAGCTGGGTGTCGGGTCGTAGTTCGCTACGTCGCACCGTCTTCTGACCGCTCCGCGCGGCGGCGACGCTTGCGGTGGCTGGTGTCGCAAAGGGGGTAGGTCTTACTCCGCCGACATGTGCAGATGGCCACCAGGAACCGGTCGGACTCCACCGTCGTGCCGTCGGGCATCTCGATCCGCACGGGACCCTGAACCATCATCGGGCCACCGTCGGTGATGCGGACGACGCGGGCGTCATCGTCGGTCGGCACGGATCACCACCAATTCCTCCTCGCGGCACCCGACCGGCATCCGGCCGGTGCGCTCCAGCCATTCGGCGCGTGAGGTGAACACCGGGCCGAACGGAATGCGTTGGCGGGCAGCCACACTCGCGGACATTCCGACCGACGACAACGCGGCGAGGGTCTCGTCGACACCACTGAACTCGGACTGGACGAGGAACATCGAGCCGCCATCGGCCAGCAGTTCGGGCGCAGCGACGCAGAGGGGATCGATGACGAGGCGGCCGTCCGGGCCTGCATCCCACGCCCATGTGGGGCCGTCGACGACGCTCTGTCCTGGGCCGACGGGTACGTATGGCGGATTGGCGAGCACCACGTCGAACCGACTGCGTCCGATCGCGTGATGCCAAGAGCCGTGAACGACGTCCACCGAAACCCCTGCCGCCGCAGCGTTCACCCTGCTGCACTGCACGGCCTTGGCGCAGATGTCCCACGCCGTGACACGCTCCGCACCGAGGCGGGCGGCTGCGATCGCGACGACGCCCGTGCCCGTACACAGGTCGAGCACCGTGCGTCCCTCGACGGTGACGTTCTGCGCGAGTGTCTCGATCAGCAGTCGTGAATCATCCTGTGGGGCGTACACGTCGGCAAGCACGAGCGAGACGTCGCTCGTAGTGGGTGCAGTAAGGGTCACTGCACGTTATTGCCCGGACCTGAGGAGCCCGAAACGGCCGACCGTCGATTGCGTCAGTCCGACGTGCAGTGCTGCTGCAGCCTGGCGTTGTCGGCTTGCAGTTCGGTGTTCCGGCTCTCCAGGTCCAGAATGCGGGCGATGCCTGCAAGGTTGACGCCGGCGTCGACGAGTTCGGTGATCTGGCGCAGTCGGTCCAGGTTCGCATCGCTGTAGCGGCGGGTGCCGCCGCGGTTGCGTGATGGGGTAAGCAGACCGCGCTGCTCGTAGAGGCGAAGAGTCTGAGGATTGATCCCGGTGAGCTCCGAGACCACCGAGATCCCGTACACCCCCCGCTGGGACCGAGAGTCGTCATCGGTCATGCGGCTCCATTCCCTCGGTTTCACTCTTGCCTTGTCTAGGCTCGTTGATATATAAATCCTGTCGCACCAGACATAGATTTACTTCCCTGGACCCCGGAGGTGAATGATGCCAACGCACGCAGATCCCGAGTGGAGAGGGCCGGGTGCGGGACATGTACTTGGTCGATGACCACCTGGCCGCGAGCTTTCCAGATGAGTCTCAGGAGTCCGAGGGTCCTGCCGCCGGCGAATCGCAACGGCCGGGCACCTTCCGGTTCCTCTTCGCCGACCAGCGGTGGGAATGGTCGCCCGAGGTGGAGCGCATGCACGGGTACCAGCCGGGTGAGGCTGCTCCGACGACCGAAATCGTTCTGTCGCACAAACATCCAGACGAACAGAGTCACGTGGCGGCCACGCTGGAGGAGGTCATCCGCACCGCGAAGCCCTTCAGCGCGCGGCACCGCATCATCGACCGTCAGGGCGTGGTCCACGACGTCGTCGTGGTGGCGGATCTCCTCCACGATGACGACGGCAACGTGATCGGGACGAACGGCTACTACGTCGACGTCACACCGTCCGACGACACGGTGCACCAGCAGTCGGTCACGGACGCGGTCGCCGAGATCAGCGAGAGCCGTGGCGGCATCGAGCAGGCCAAGGGCATGTTGATGCTCGTCTATCGCATCAATGCCGAGGCTGCGTTCGATCTGCTCAAGTGGCGCTCCCAGGCCACCAACGTGAAACTCCGCGCGATCGCCGAGCAGA
>JAOPUT010000066.1 GCA_025963385.1 Mycobacterium sp. | reverse complement strand
GTTGACCAGAGTCAACATGGCTGCGGTCGCAATAGCATCGATCATGACGATGGACGGTAGCAACGGAATTTGCCCGGCACCAAAATCTGTGGCCGCCATCACTTTTCAAGATCGCAGCAAACTTTGGTCGCAAAACTCGTTGTCGGAGCGGCATTCTCGTCAAAAATCCGTTGGCTGAGTGACGTTCCCGATTGCGCCAGCATCGAATTCGTGAAGCGCTGCGCTGACTCCACGAAACGCCATGTCAAAAGGCAAATCTGGAGTCTGAGTGCGGTTGGTGACCTGTGTCGCAATGGAGTTCGCCCGCGACGTCGCCGACGTTGCCAAAATCGTGGACGGAGACACCAGATCAACGTATTGCTGAATCGGTCAAGAAGGGCGACATCGGGTCAATTGATCCGAAGATCAAGCACTTTCGCGCACAGCTGAACGAAAACCGCTGGTAATCAGCGAAAAACACCCTGACCGCCGTCGACCATGATGGTCTGGCCGGTGATGAAACGACCGTCTTCGCCGATCAAGAAGGCCACGACAGCGCCAACGTCCTCACGCGTCCGCCCTACTCGCTTCAGGGGAACCGCCTTGAGTGCCCGGTCGAAGTCCTTGGGCGCGATGTCCTGCCAGAACTGGACGCCGGGGGAGTCGGCGAACGGGCAGATCACGTTGACGTTGATGTCATCGCGTCCCCATTCCAGGGCGGCGGCCTTCGACATGCCGCGGATGGCCTCCTTGGCGCCGGCGTACGCGGCGAACTGCGACTGCCCGTTGGTGCCCGATCCCGAGCCGAGGTTGACGATCACGCCGCCGCCCGCCGCCTTGAAGACCGGATGCACGGCTTGCATGAGAAAGAACGTCGCCCGAGGGCCGACGTCGAACACCAGGTCGTAGTCCTCGGAGTTGATGTCCACCAACGCCTTTGGCTCGTTGGTCGCGATCGCGTTGTTGACCAGGGCGTGCACCGTGCCGAACCGCCTGACTGCCGCGTCGACGATCTCGCCGGGGCTGACCGGGTCGCGAAGATCGGCGATCAGATACTCGGAAGGCCAACCAGCAGTGGCGAATTCGCCGACCGTGCGCGCCAGTTCGTCGGCCTTGTTGTCCACCAGCAGCACCGCTGCGCCACGCTCGAGGAGTGCGCCCGCAATGCCCTTGCCGACGCCCTGCGCCGCGCCGGTCACGATCACCGCCCGACCCGCCAGCGCCCGTGGATTCGCGTAGCCCTGCCCATCCGCCATGGCGTCAACTTACCGGCCAAGAGCAGGCAGAAGGATTAGGTTCGAACCGTGGCGCAACGCGGCGGTTGGTGGCTGGCCAGCTCGGATCACGTGGTGTCCGACGAGGTACCTGCGGCGCCGGCGGAGGTCCGCGCGTTCTACTGCGACCTCCACAACATCACCCGGCTGCACCCCCTGGTGGTCTCGGTCGACACCCTCCGGCGCGACGACACCGCAGACGCCTACACGCAAATCTTTCGAGTTCGTGACCGCATCCCGCTGGGGCTGTTCGCGATGGGCATCACCTACACCGCCCGCGTACACGTCCCGACCGAGGGCGACGTCCTGACCGAGGCGCGTCAGTTTCCCCGCGTCCGGCTGTCCGGCAGAGTGTCGTTCGACCAGGTCAGCGGCGGTACTCTGCTCACCGAGCGGCTGAGGATCGAGGCCCCGCGGCCGCTGGCCGCCGTCACGGTGAAACAGGCGGTCAAGGCGCACGCCGAGATGCTCGCGGGCATCTCCCGATGCTTCGAGTGACGAATACCGGGTATTCGCCCCTCAGGATTCTGGCAACCACGTCGCGTAGGGTGGCGGCGGTCGTCGACCGGAGGCGGACGCCCTCGAGGCGCAGAGAGTGAGGAGGCGTCATGACTACGAAGAACGTAAATCGGGATCTGGAACCGCATTTCGATGACATCCAGGCCCACTACGACTTGTCGGACGAGTTCTTCCGGCTGTTCCTCGACGAGACCCAGACCTACAGCTGCGCCTACTTCGAACGCGACGACATGTCATTGAAGGAAGCCCAGCTCGCGAAGATCGATCTCTCCCTCGGCAAGCTCAACCTCGAGCCCGGCATGACGCTGCTGGACATCGGCTGCGGGTGGGGCGCCACCATGAAGCGCGCCGTCGAGAAGTATGACGTCAACGTCATCGGCCTGACCTTGAGCCGCAACCAGGCCGCCCACGTCCAGACCGTGCTCGCCGATCTGCCGAGCGAACGCAGCCGCCGCGTCGAGCTGATGGGCTGGGAGGAGTTCGACGGCAAAGTCGACCGCATCGTGTCCATCGGCGCGTTCGAGCACTTCGGCTACGACCGGTACGGCCGCTTCTTCGAGATGGCGTACGAGGCCATGCCCGACGACGGAATCATGTTGCTGCACACCATTACTCGGGCCGGACCCGAGGAACGTGCCGAGCTGAACCTGCCGGTCACCATGACGCTGCTGCGGTTCACCAAGTTCATTGGCGACGAGATCTTCCCCGGCGGCCAGATCCCCGTCATCTCCGAGATCGAGAAGTTTGCGGGCGAGACGGGCTTCACCATCGACCGGATCCACAAGCTGCGCGAGCACTACGCGAAGACACTCGACATCTGGGCGGCGACCCTGGAGTCCAAGCACGACGAGGCCGTCGCGCTGCAGTCCGAGGAGATGTACCAGCGGTACATGAAGTACCTGACCGGCTGCTCGAACTTCTTCCACAAGGGTTACACGAACCTCTGCCAGTTCACCCTGTCGAAGTAGCGCCGAGCCGCGCCGCTTCGCGGTCGGCACGCGAATTCAGCACTTGATTGCGCGAGCCGGCCAGTTTGGCCCGCAGATGGTCCTGCACCGTCACCGGTTCGTAGAGCGCTGGGTGCTCGGGGCTGATGCAGGTGGGCAGCGGGGCGATGATGGCGTCGACGTTTCCGTCGTGAAAGAACGCCGCCGATCGGCGGGGCACCAGCACGCCGTCCACCACGGGCGGCGCGACGCGGTGCATCGTCGAGATCCACTGGTCGTTGGTCCATCGGGCCAGCGCGTCGCCCAGGTTGACCAGGAGCGCACCTGGCGCGGGCTGCACCGGATGCCAGGTGGCGTCGGTCCCGAGGATCTCCAGGCCGGGCACCGGGTCGGCCCACAACCCCGTGACGATGCCGTAGTCGGTATGCGCGCCCATGCCCAACTGGTCGGGCTCGAGCTGGGCATCCGGGCTGGGCAGCCGGTAGTTGATCATCCTCAGGGTGTCGATCGAGTGGTCGGTGTGCGCGGTCAGCCAGCTCTGGCCGAGCCCGAGCGCGTGCCCGAAGATCCGCACCATGGTCCGCGCGACACCGGCCGCGGCGTCGAACCAGTCGCCGACCGCCGAGCGGAACGCGGCGACCTCCCGCGGCCACACGTTGTCGGGGTAGTCCTCCGCCGGCAGGTACAGGTCGGGGAAGTCGCCGGTCTGGGTGCCGACGTTGAATGCCTCGAACAGATCGGCCGCGCTGACCAGGCCCAGGCTGTTCGCCAGTGCCTCCGATCTTGGCGGCGTGTAGCCGCGGTTGACCTCCGGCGGGCAGCGGTAGGCCGACTTGGTCGCGGTGTCCAGCGCGAAGAACGCGTCGGTGGCCTCAGTGAACGCCGCCAACGTGGCGGCGGGGACACCGTGGCCCACGATCTGCATGAAGCCGACCGTGCGAGCGGCGTGGTCGACGTCCGCGGCGATGCGGTCCCGTTGGGCCGCAGTCGCATTGGCGTCGCGGTAAGGGCCGATGTCGATGGTCGGGACGACGAGTCGACCGTCGGTGGTTCGAGCCGATGACATGGCTTCTTTTTACTCGCTGCGCCCCGATCCGGCGACCGCCCGCGAGCGGCTGACACGCCGTTCGGCCAGGGACTTTACAGATCGCTTCGAAAGTGTCACGCTCAGAGAGGATGTCGCGATAGGCCGACGAACCGCACGACAACAGCCCCAGAGGTGGAATGCGATGAGCGCACGGACGTTTGGTACCCGAAGCCGGGTCAACACCGGCCGGCTGGGCAAGTACCAGCTCGACGTCAGCGCATCGGACGTCGCCGACCTGGTGCGCTCGGCGGGCGGCTGGCTGTTCGACCGCTCGATGGCGGGGTGGGACGTGAACGTCGTGATCACCGGCGGGTGCGATCCGCTCCCGCTGCAGATCCTCGGCGTCAACACCGAACCGAGTGAGGTCGACGACGACGTGTCCGCACCCGCGCGGGGCCTTGCCCTGGCGGCCTCCTCCGACGCCGTCGGCGCCGATCCCGAGCTGCGCGCCGAGCTCCTGCGCGCCATGAAGCGTGGCGTCGGTGACGTCCTGATCTGGGGCGACTCGCTGCCCGAAGGCATCGAGCGCGGCGTCGAAGAGGTCGAGCACCAACTCAGCGCGGCCGCCCGCGCGTTCAAGGGGTACGCCCTGACGGCCCTCGGCCTGGTCGACGAGGTCGGTCCCACCGAGGCGTTCCGCGGCCGGGCCGGCTTCCGCGCAGGCTGCTCCGACCTGACGCCTGCGGTTGCCACGTCGCTGGCGCAGCGGTAGCCCATGGCCGGGGTGCAGCCCTGTTCCGGCGCGGCCCCGACTATTCCGAGCTGACGGCGTCCGTGGCGACGGACTTGGCCCAGCGGTAGTCGGCCTTGCCTGCGGGGGAGCGCACCACCTTCGGCGTCCTGATGAACGCCTTCGGGATCTTGTAACGCGCGATCGCCGTCCTGCACACCTCGATCAGCTCCTCGTCGGTGGCGTCGGCCCCGTCGGCGAACTGGACCACGGCGACGACCTCGCTGCCCCAGCGTTCCGACGGGCGACCCACGACCACGACGTCGTACACGCTCGGGTGGGCGGCGATCGCGCGCTCGACCTCCTCGACGAAGATCTTCTCGCCGCCGGAGTTGATGGTCACCGAGTCGCGGCCGAGTAGCTGAATTCGCCCGTCGGGCAACACATCCGCACGGTCGCCAGGCACCGACCAGCGCACCCCGTCGATCGTGGGGAACGTCTTGGCCGTCTTCGCCGCGTCGCCCAGATACCCCAGCGGAATCAGATCGCGACGGGCCAGCCAACCCTGGCCCTCGCCCGGCTGCAGCACCCTGTCGAGCTCGGCCGAGACGACCGCGGTGTCCGACTGCGGGGTGAACGTCGCGGCCTGCGTCTCGGCACCCGCAGTCGTCATCGTGCTCATCTGCGCGCCGGACTCCGAGGCGCCCACGGCGTCGAGCAGCATCAGATGCGGCAGCGCCGTGAGGATGCGCTCGCGCACGGTCGGCGACAGCGGGGCACCACCGTTGGTGATGGTGAAGAGCCCCGACAGGTCGTAGTCGCCTGTCTCGATCTCGTCGATCAGCGGACGGGCGATCGCGTCGCCCACCACCGGCATGCTCAGGACCTTCTCCTCGGCGGCCAGGCGCAGCACCTCGGCGGGCCGCATCCGCTCGACGTCGTCGGGGATGACGATGCGGCCGCCCATCGTGACGGCGTTGAACGCGGCCCACTGCGCGGCGCCGTGCATGAACGGCGGGATCATCATCATCGACACGCCACCCGCCGACGCCCGCGCCTTCTCGGCGAGCTCGTCGTGCGACGCGAGGGGAGTGTCGCTGCCCCATGGTCTGCCGCCCATCGACGACAGGAAGATGTCGTGCTGACGCCACAGCACGCCCTTCGGCATACCGGTGGTGCCGCCGGTGTAGAGGATGTACAGGTCGTCGCCCGACGGCGTCGGCAGGCCCGCGTCGGGCGTCGGGGTGGCCAGGATCGTCTCGTAGTCGACGGCGCCCGGCAGCAGGTCGTGACCCGAGTGGTCGGTGACCTGGATCAGCACCCGAAGCTGCGGCAGGCGGTCCCGGATCGCCGCCACCCGCGGCGCGAACTCGGCGGGGTAGACGAGCGCCTTCGACTCGGAGTCGGTGAGCAGGTAGAGCAGCTCGTCCTCGACGTAGCGGTAGCTGACGTTGAAAGGCGCCACGCGGGACCGGTACGAGCCGATCATCGACTCGAGGTATTCGTTGCCGTTGCGCAGGTAGATGCCGAGATGGTCCTGGCCGGACTCGTGGCCGGCGAGCGCGTCGCGCTCGGTGTGGGCGCCGAGGCCGACCGAGGTCAGGTAGTTCGCGAAGCCGGTGACCCGGCGGTCGACCTCGCCGTATGAGAGGCGGCGGCCGCGCCAGACCAGGAACGTCTGATCGGGGATCGCTGCGGCCACGGTGCCGAAGACGTCGGACAGGTTGAAGTTGGTCCCACTACCCATGAGGCCCGACCATACAGGTGCGTCCTGACCGTATGGTCGAGCTAGCCGGGGAAGAATCCGTCGCCGGTCAACGTGCCCGGCTGCCAGCCCTGTTCACCGAGGCACACCATCGGGCGACCGTCCGGCGCCTGCGCCGCTCCCTTGGGGCCGTCGCACGGCGCGCCGATCTGCTGGACACCCTTCAGCGGGTACGACGACACCCAGAAACCGGTGTAGACCGGCGGCCACTGGTTGGGGATGTAGTGGCAGACCACCGTCGACCCGCCACGACTGCGACCAAACGTGAACAGCTGGTAGTTGTCGCACGGCGCGCCGAGCGAAGCGTCGTAGTTCATGCCGGGCACGTCGGTGGCGGAGGTGTCGTAGAGACCGGGATTGTCGGGAAACATCGGACCCGGGTCGGCCGAGGCCGACGGCGACAGTGCGACGGCTGCCCCGGCGATCGCAGCGGCGACCGTCAGTTCGCGAATCATGTGATGCTCCTCCTCGAGTTGCGGCAAATCCTAACCGCAACCGCCGAGGGGGCGTGCGCTTTCGAAGTTGCTATGTCTCGCTACTCGGCGTCGAGCACGCTGACCGCGATGCCGTACGGCAGGAACCGCACCTTGCGACCGGGGTCGGTGTTGTTCTTGTTGGCGCGCAACGCGTCCAGCTCGGTCGGGTAGACCTCTTCGATGTGGGCGCCGCCTGCGTCGTCGACCGTGTAGATCGACCACACGCCGTCGCCCGTCTCACCCGTGGTCTCGGGTTCGGTCTTGGGGCGGGTGCCCTTGGTGAACTCGCCGAGCAGTGTCGACCAGCCCGCCTGCCCGCCCATGCGACCCAGCACATCGCGCAGGCCGTCGCCGGCCTCGCGCATGGCGCGTTCGAAGTCCTCGGGATCGATGCCGAACGGATTCTGGCTCATGACGGGCTCCTCATCTGCGCCGACCTAGGCCGATGGCGCTTCTCCCCAGTGTGCCGGTCGACGACGAAGTTCGCCACGGCGTTCACTTCTTAGCGAACGGAGTGGTAAACGATTGGGTATGTCCGTCACGCAGGCCGCGTTGCTCGCCGCCGTCGAACGTTCGCCACAGGCCGCGGGCGTCCACGACCGTGACGGCTGGGTCGGGCTCTTCAGCGCCGACGGCAGCGTCGAGGATCCCGTCGGCTCCCGGCCGCACCGCGGGAGGGCTCAGCTCGAACGCTTCTACGACACGTTCATCGGGCCGCGGGACATCACCTTCCACCGCGGCACCGACCTCGTCGTCGGCTCGACCGTCATCCGGGATCTGACCCTCGAGGTGCGGATGGGCGCGTCGGTCACCATGATGATCCCCGCCTACCTGCGCTACGACCTCGACGACTCGCTGAAGATCACTGCGCTGCAAGCCTTTTGGCAACTGCCCGCGATGGTGCGGCAGTTCGCCCGCAACGGTGTCGGCGCCGCGCCCGCGGGCCTTCAGCTGTCGCGGGCACTGCTGCGCAACCAGGGGGTGACGGGTACGGCGGGCTTCCTGTCAGGGTTGGGCGGCGCCACCAATCGCGGCAAGCGCCACCTGGCCGGGTTGCTCGACGACGCCTGCGCAGGCGACCAGCTCGCCGTGAAGCGACGACTGGCCTCCGCGCAGGTCACCAGGGCAGACGACGAGCGGATCGGGACGTCCGAGCTGGTTGGCCTGCTGCACGGCGCGCGGTGGGACGGGATGCTCCGCGCCGGGCACTGGGTGGTCGCGAGGGCGCGGCGCGACGGTGGGCCGCTGGTCCTGTTCGGCGAGATCGAGACCCGACCGACGCGCATCCGTGCGGTACGCGTGTTCGCCGACGACCAGTGGACGTGACAAGGTACTTGGACCATGTCTGACTACTACGAAGTTATGACGTACGAGGAATTCGGTCGCCGATTCTTCGAGATCGCCGTGACCGAGGAACGCGTCGGCGCGGCCATCGGACAGATCGCCGGCGAGCAATTCACGATGGGACCGATGGCGCAGGGCCCAGGCAAGTTCGCGAAGGTCACCGCCAAGGTCGACGTGCAGGACCCCTCGGTGACGCGGCACCTCGGCGAGCAGATCACCTTCGACATCCGCATCCCGCTCGAGATCGAGCTCCTCATCGACCTCCGCATCGACAAGCCGCGCTTCAAGGTGTTCGGCGAGGTCGCGTTGCGCGCCACCGCACTTGCCGTGCACCCGCTGTCGCTGATCCTCGACGTCGAAAAGCCCCGTCCGACCGATATCTCGATCCACATCACGTCGACGACGCTGCGGGCCGAGCTGGTGCGCATCGTGGGCGGCGTCGACGCCGAGATCAAACGGTTCATCGCGGCTCACGTCGCGGGCGAGATCGACAGCCCCGAGTCCGAGAAGGCCAAGGTCATCGACATCGGTGGCCAGATCGACGAGGTGTGGACCGGCGTCTGATTGGGCCGATCCCCACGATTCGCCGTACTCTCTTGACCGTGGACAGCAAAACCCTCTCGACCCGCGTCGCCATCCTCACCGGCGGTGCCCTCTGCGCTGCCCTGATGGCCGCAGCCCCCGCCTCGGCCGACTCGACGACCGACTTCATCAACTCGCTAGGCAGCGCGGGACTCGGGGTCGGCGACCCGACCCAGGCCGCAGACCTCGGCCAGTCGGTGTGCCCGATGCTGTCACAGCCCGGTCAGGACCTCGCGGACACCGCAGCGAAGGTCGCCGACGCCGGCGGCATGTCGCTCGGCCCCGCCACCATGTTCACCGGGCTGGCGATCTCCGCCTTCTGCCCCGGGGCGATGAGCTCGCTGGCCAACGGCAACTCGCCGATTCCGCTCGATCTACTCGGCGGTCTCGGCGGCCTCGCCTACTAGGCGCGACGCCACCGGCATCAGGTTCGGGCGCTTGGGATCGCGCCCGCTGCCGCTCGACAGGCCCCGCAGGTGTCGCCAGATCCACGGCATCAGCAAATTCTGTGTCCACAGCGCCTGCGAATACATTCGCGACCGCAAGCCCGGCCTGACGACGTCGGCCTTCAGGATGGCCCAGTCATGGCTGCTGCCAGGAAGATTCAGCGCCTCCGCGGCGGCGTCGGCGAAGACGGCATGCCCGGCGGGTGAGCCGTGCACGCGGTCGGGACTCCAGATGTCGGGGTCGCTGAGCGACGGGGCCTCGTAGAGGTCGACCAGCCGGAAGCCGTGCCGTGCCGCCGCCGCGCGGATCACCGCGTTGATCTGCAGCACCCGCGCTCCGAGGAAGCGCCCGACCGGCAGGATCTGCTCGAGGTCGGGGAACGTGGTCGTGACGATCGTGGCGCCGGTCTCGGCCAGCCTGTCGTGCAGCAGGTCGATGTCCTCGAGCGCCGTCGCGAAGGTCTTACCGGGCCGTGTGACGTCGTTCATCCCGATGCAGCTGGTGATCAGGTCGGGCCGCATCGTCAGCGCTCGTGGCAGCTGGTTGTCGAGGACGTCGCGGATGCGCCGCCCGCGAACGGCGAGGTTGGCGTACTGGACGCCGGGGTTCGATTCCTCGAGCCGTTCGGCCAGCCGGTCGGCGAAACCCCTGAGGCCGGTCGCATCGTCGCCGTCCCAGAGCCCCTCGGTCTGGCTGTCGCCGATGGCGACGTATCGGAGGTATGACTCATCCGCCACGAAGGCACTCTATCGAGCGGTCAGCCTGGGGTACCGGACCAGATGATGCTCAGAGGCCGTCCGACCGCGCTGAGCTGGCCGACGATGTCCTCGAGGCGGGTGCGCGCCATGTCGACGCGCCACTCCGGCAGGGTCCCGGTGAGCCGGACGACGCCGGGGGCGAAGTCGATCGACGTCAGTTGAAGCCCGTGCGGCAGGTCGGGGACGCGGACCCGGTACGACGGGGTGCGGGCAGGCAGGTTCCACCGTCGGCGGCGGACCACCGCACGCGGAGTGACCCACAGCGTCGAGCCGTCCAGCCGGGCGTCGACCTCGACGTGACCGCTGCCCCGGCGCTTGGCGAAGTGCAGGCGGGCGATCCCGTCGGGCCCGACCGTGCCCGCCAGCCGCGGCGCCGCCCACCGGAACATGTCGTCGAGGGCTGGGGCGGGCAGCTCGACGGTCAGGT
>JAOPUT010000413.1 GCA_025963385.1 Mycobacterium sp. | reverse complement strand
CCGCCGCAGCCGCCGCGTCGGCAGCCCACATCGCCTGCAACCTCTGCGCGGCGAACGTCGCGCCTTGATCCACCAGGCCCGCCTCGACGTACGTGTCGTGGGCGGCGAAGCTCGAACCGTGCGGATCGCACACCAGGTCGTTGTCGACGCACAGGTCGATCGCCTTGGCCGCGTAATCTCGGCCGACCGCGACGTTCGGGTCCTTGATCACGTTCATGAAGCGGGCCGACGGCTTGCCGAACAACACGACCGCCGCGACGTGACTGGCCACCTCGGGCGGCATGGGTGCGGGCACGTCATCCGGTGAGACTCCCTCGGGCACAGCGCTTGCGGTGACGAAGCCGATGACTGCGGCGCCCTGCGAGAACCCGCTGAGCACGAGCTTGGTGGCGGGGCAGGTGGCGACGGTGGTGAGAATGTGGGCGCGCGCATCGGAGATGCCTTGGACGGCGGTCGAGAACGCCATGGTGGCGGGATAGTCCACGGCGTACACCCCGACCGACTTCGCGCCGGCCTGTGCGCGCACGGCGCTGACGAACGCGTCTCCGGTCGGGCCCGCGCCAGGCAGCTCGTTGGTGCCTCGAGCGAACACGACCTCGGCATCGGGGCACGGGATCGCAGTCGCTGACGGCGCGGCCAAAACCTGCGCCACCATCGCGCTTATCGCGACCGATGTCACGGTGGTTCCGATACGCCACCACAGCCTCACGAGCGAAATGCTCCCACGTCTATTCGCCAAATGTCGGCCGAGCGCCGAAGGCACAGAGTTTCGACAGAAACCGCGCCAGTCCTTAGCAAACGGGTCGATGCGGTGCGTTCGGTCGCCCCAGCCGACGGCTACGCTCGTCGGGTGCTGCTCTCCGATCGCGACATCCGGGCCGAGATCTCCGCAGGCCGCCTGGGGATCGACCCATTCGACGACAGCCTCATCCAGCCGTCGAGCGTCGACGTTCGCTTGGACAACCTGTTCCGGGTCTTCAACAACACCCGGTACACACACATCGATCCGGCGATCCGGCAGGACGACCTGACCACACTGGTGGAGCCCAAGGAGGGCGAGCCCTTCGTGCTGCATCCCGGCGAGTTCGTGCTGGGGTCGACGCTGGAGCGGTGCACCCTGCCCGACGACTTGGCCGGTCGGCTAGAAGGCAAGTCGTCGCTCGGCCGCCTGGGCTTGTTGACCCATTCGACAGCAGGGTTCATCGACCCCGGCTTCAGCGGACACATCACGCTCGAGCTGTCCAACGTGGCCAATCTGCCGATCACGCTCTGGACGGGAATGAAGATCGGGCAACTCTGTCTGCTGAAGCTGACCAGCCCCGCCGAACACCCATACGGCAGCGCGAAGGCCGGATCGAAGTATCAGGGCCAGCGCGGACCGACCCCGTCGCGGTCCTACCAAAACTTCATCAGGCACTGACCTCGCGGACGCGAGTAGGGTCGAATCGCGGGCCGTTGGCCGGCGCGCATGAATGTAACGACTGCGCAGGTGGCGGCGATGAAACATCGGGGCGCGCGATTGCGTTGAGTCCTCTTGGACAAGAAAATAACTAATTCAGCTAATTCTTTGGAGGAGTTCGTGGACATCGTACTTGGTGTGTCTCTGACACCAAAGACGGTGCGACTGGTGCTGGTCGAGGGTGTTCACGGCGATGGCGCCATCGTCGATCACGACACCTTCGACGTCACGCCGTCCGACGGGACAGCAAATTCTAGTGCCTCGGCTCAGGTGGTCTCGGCCGTCCTCGGGACGCTGGAGAGCGCCCGCGAGGGCGGCCACCAGCTCAAGGCGATCGGCGTCACCTGGAGTGACCACACCGAGGCGTCCGCACTGCGCGATGCGCTGGCCGCCGCCGGCATCAACGACGCCATCCTGGTGTCCGAACTGCACGCTGCGGGTGCGCTCGCCCAGACCGCAGGCCGTGCGGTGGGTTATGAGACCACCGGCCTGCTGTTCCTGGACCGCGACACCGCGACGTTGTCGGTCGTTCGCACCGATGACGGCTCCATCGTGAAGGTGCTCAGCAAGACCCTGCACAGCAGTGACGCCATGGCGGTGCTGGGCGAGATGGCCTCCGCCGTCGCCGCGCAGGACTCACCTCCGCAGGGCATGTTCGTCGTCGGCTCCGGCGTCGACGTCGCATCGGTCAAGGCTCATCTGCAGGACCTCGTCTCCATACCGGTCAACGCCCCCGAGGAATCGGGTCTGGCGCTCGCTCGCGGCGCAGCGCTCGCGGCGGCCAGCGCGCCGATCTTCGACGCGTCGACCGTCGGCCTGGCGTATTCGCAGGATCCCGACGGGGCCACGGCAGGCAACGACTACCCGGGACTCTCGGGCGCCGAGACCCAAATCAGGCCGGTCGGAGTCGCCGACGACCTGGGCTTCGCCGACTTCGAGGAAGCACCCGCCGAGGAGGGGCGTAAGCCCTTCCTGCTGGTGGGAAGTGCCCTGACGTCGGTCTTCGTCATCGGTGTCATCGCGTTGGTGATCTCGCTTGCCGTGAGTATCCGGCCGACTGCCGATCAGCGGCCCGACCCCGGACAGAGCGCGATCATCCCCAGCGCCGCGGCACCCGCCGCTCCGCTCCCGGAGGCGATTCCCGCGCCTGCGCCTGCCCCCGCGCCCGCCGCGCCGCCCCCCGCGCCGCCGGCCGAGACGATCCAGGCACCGATCCCGGTCGTGCAGCAGGAGCAGGCCCCCAAACGGCAGGTGTACGTGGCGCCTGCCCCGCAGGCCCCGCCCGCGCCTGCCCCTGACCCGCCTGCCGCACCGCCGCCCGACCCGGTTCCCGTCGTGGCGCCGCCCGTTCCCGCGGTCATCCCGCCGTTGCTGCCGAACATCTTCACGCCGCCGGTGCAGCAGTACCCGCAATATCCCCAGTACGGGCAGTATCCGCAGCAGCAGTACCCCCAGTACCCGCCGCAGCAGCAGTACCCGCAGCAACCTCAGTGGCAGCCCCCGTGGCAGCAGCAGCCGCAGAACCCCTGGCAGCCGCCGAGCAGTGGAGGCTCCGGTCGCGACGGTGGCTGGCCTGGCGGTGGCGACGGCGGCGACGGCGGTGGTCGAGGTGGCCACGGCGGTGGTGGTGGCGGTGGAGGCGGCTCCAACTGCTTCCTGATCTTCTGCGCGCCGTCCGGTGGCGGTCGGCACTAGTCCGCTCGCGCCAGGGAAGTTC
>JAOPUT010000374.1 GCA_025963385.1 Mycobacterium sp. | reverse complement strand
AGGCTGCTGCCGCACGTCGAGCGCGAGCTGAACTGAAGGATCGACTCAAGCGCGGCGGCACCAACCTCAAGCAGGTCCTCAAGGACGCTGAGAGCGACGAGGTCTTGGGCAAGATGAAGGTTTCCGCACTGCTGGAGGCCTTGCCGAAGGTTGGCAAGGTCAAGGCGCAGGAAATCATGACCGAGCTCGAGATCGCACCGACCCGCCGGCTGCGCGGCCTCGGTGATCGTCAGCGCAAGGCCCTGCTGGAAAAGTTCGACTTCACGGCAGATTAGTGCCGGCGGGGGACCGGGCGGCGGTTGCGATGAATCGAATTGTCGTGCTGTCCGGTCCCTCTGCAGTCGGTAAGTCGACCGTGGTGAGTTGCCTACGTGATCGAGTGCCCGATCTGCACTTCAGCGTCTCTGCGACCACCAGGTCGCCAAGGCCGGGCGAGGTCGACGGAGTCGACTACTGGTTCGTCAGCGCGGAGCGGTTTCAGCAGCTGATCGACGCTGGTGAGCTGCTCGAATGGGCAGAGATCCACGGTGGTCTGCACAGGTCCGGAACTCCCGCCGAGCCCGTCAGGGCCGCTGCTCGCGCCGGATGCCCGGTGCTCATCGAAGTAGACCTCGCAGGCGCGCGAGCCGTGAAGGCCGCCATGCCGGAGGCCGTCTCGGTGTTTCTGGCACCGCCCAGCTGGGACGCGCTGGAGTCCCGATTGGTCGGTCGCGGCACCGAAAGCCCCGAAGTCAGAGACCGCAGGCTCGCGACTGCCCGGGACGAACTCGCCGCCCAGGATGACTTCGACGTGGTCGTCGTCAACGGGCAATTGGAATTCGCCTGCTCAGAATTGGTATCCTTGCTGACGGGCAAGACGCCGGATCCGGCGTGAACCGATTTAGCAACTAGCTAGCCCTCAAGCTAAAACGCCAGGAGATAACTTCGTGACAACCCCTGTCGAGAGCACCGACTCCGACGCCGCCAACGCCTACGACACCCCGCTGGGCATCACCAACCCGCCGATCGACGAGTTGTTGTCCCGCGCGTCGAGCAAGTACGCGTTGGTGATCTACGCCGCCAAGCGCGCGCGTCAGATCAACGATTATTACAACCAGCTCGGCGACGGCATCCTCGAGTACGTCGGCCCGCTCGTCGAGCCGGGACTCCAGGAGAAGCCGCTGTCGATCGCCCTCCGCGAGATCCACGCCGACCTGCTCGAGCACACCGAGGGCGAGGGCTAAGCCCCCGGCGATGAGCGAGCGGAAGCGCATCGTCGTAGGCGTCGCAGGCGGCATCGCCGCCTACAAGGCGTGCTCGGTGGTCCGCCAGCTCGCCGAGGCCGGTCACTCGGTGCGCGTCGTTCCCACCGAGTCCGCGCTGCGCTTCGTCGGTGCGGCGACGTTCGAGGCGCTGTCCGGACATCCCGTGCGCACCGGTGTCTTCGAGGACGTCGACGAGGTTCCGCACGTGCGCATCGGCCAGGAGGCCGACCTGGTGGTGGTTGCTCCTGCGACCGCCGATCTGCTGGCCCGCGCGGTCGCCGGGCGAGCCGACGACCTGCTGACCGCCACGCTGTTGACCGCACGGTGCCCGGTGTTGTTCGCGCCTGCGATGCACACCGAGATGTGGTTCCATCCCGCTACGGTTCATAACGTCGAGACGCTCCGGCGCCGCGGAAACATCGTGCTCGAGCCGGCGTCGGGCAGGCTCACCGGATCGGACAGCGGGGCGGGCCGCCTACCCGAGCCGGAGGAGATCTCCACGCTCGCTCAGCTACTGCTCGACCGGCCGGACGCGCTGCCCTACGACCTCGCGGGGGTCAAGGTGCTGGTGACCGCGGGCGGCACCAGGGAGCCGTTGGACCCCGTGCGCTTCATCGGCAACCGCAGTTCGGGCAAGCAGGGGTACGCGATGGCTCGCGTGGCAGCTCAGCGCGGCGCCGACGTCACCCTGATCGCAGGCAACACTGCGGGCCTCGTCGATCCCGCGGGGGTCCACGTCGTGCACATCGGGTCGGCAAGCCAACTTCAGGACGCGGTGTCCAAGCACGCCCCAGACGCCCACGTCCTGGTGATGGCCGCCGCAGTGGCCGACTTCAGGCCCGTCCACGTGGCGACCACCAAGATCAAGAAGTCCCACGAACCCGGGGCCGAGGCCGCCCCCGCGATCGAACTCACCCGCACCGACGACGTCCTCGCCGGTGCCGTTCGGGCCCGCACCGACGGCCTGCTGCCCAACATGCGGGCCATCGTCGGATTCGCCGCCGAGACCGGTGACGCCAATGGCGACGTGCTCTTCCACGCGCGGGCGAAACTGCAGCGCAAGGGGTGCGATCTGCTGGTCGTCAACGCCGTCGGCGAGGGGCGCGCGTTCGAGGTGGACAACAACGACGGATGGCTGCTGGCCGCGGACGGCAACGAAGTCGCACTGGAACACGGTTCGAAGACTTTGATGTCGAGCCGTATCGTGGACGCGATCGTGGCGTTCCTCGGAAACCGTGCCGGGTGACGCGTTCGACAGTGACACGCTGCGCATAACTGTTGCGCTCGGTCAATGCGCACGCTTGGCTGCAGCAGGGCATCGGAGCCGCCCCGGCGGCGACATCATGGCAAAGATATGATTCGCCTAACTAAGCATCTGAAAGGGATTACACCGTGAGCAAAGCCCGGCTGTTTACCAGTGAGTCGGTAACCGAAGGACACCCCGACAAGATCTGCGACGCCATCAGCGACTCGGTGCTCGATTCGCTGCTTGCCGCAGACCCCAGGTCCCGCGTCGCGGTGGAGACGGCCGTCACCACGGGCCAGGTCCACGTCATCGGTGAGGTCACCACGACGGCCAAGGAAGCGTTCGCCGACATCAACGACACCGTGCGCAAGCGCATCCTCGAGATCGGCTACGACTCGTCCGACAAGGGCTTCGACGGAGAAACCTGCGGCGTCAACATCGGTATCGGACGCCAGTCGCCCGACATCGCCCAGGGCGTGGACACCGCGCACGAGACGCGCGTCGAAGGCGCAGGCGATCCTCTGGACTCGCAGGGCGCAGGCGACCAGGGCCTCATGTTCGGCTACGCCATCAAGGACACTCCCGAGCTGATGCCGCTGCCGATCGCGCTGGCGCACCGCCTCGCGCGCAGGCTGACCGAGGTCCGCAAGAGCGGCGTGCTGGACTACCTGCGGCCGGACGGCAAGACCCAGGTCACCGTGCAGTACGACGGCGTGACCCCGGTGCGACTCGACACCGTGGTGCTGTCCACCCAGCACGCGGACGGCATCGATCTCGAGGCGACGCTGACCCCGGACATCCGCGAGAAGGTGGTCAACACCGTGCTCGCCGACCTCAACCACGACACGCTGGACACCTCCGACTTCCGCCTGCTGGTCAACCCCACCGGCAAGTTCGTCCTCGGCGGCCCGATGGGCGACGCCGGGCTGACCGGCCGCAAGATCATCGTCGACACCTACGGCGGCTGGGCCCGTCACGGCGGCGGCGCGTTCTCCGGCAAGGATCCGTCGAAGGTGGACCGTTCCGCCGCTTACGCGATGCGTTGGGTGGCCAAGAACGTCGTCGCAGCGGGTCTGGCGGAGCGCGTCGAGGTCCAGGTTGCCTACGCGATCGGCAAGGCGGCCCCCGTCGGGCTGTTCGTGGAGACGTTCGGCAGCGAGACCGTCGACCCGGCCCGCATCGAGAAGGCCATCACGTCGGTCTTCGACCTGCGCCCCGGCGCCATCGTCCGCGATCTCGACCTGCTGCGTCCGATCTACGCGCCGACCGCCGCGTACGGCCACTTCGGCCGCACCGACGTCGACCTGCCGTGGGAGCGCACCGACAAGGTCGAGGAATTGAAGGCCTCCGTCTAGCAGTACCTCCGCCGAGCAATACCTCCGTCTAGCAGTACCTCCGCCGAGCAGTCCGCAAGCGGCTCCAGCAAGAGCTCCCGACACGCCGCAGTGTCGGGAGCTTTTGCGTCTGCTCGCGCGACGGGTGGACGAAGATGATGGTCATGGATCACGTGACCTTCGTGCCGACCGTCGACCAACTGGCCTACACCTTCGGTGGCGCGGCCCCCGTGCTACGGATCAAGCCCGGCACGGCCTTGACCTTGTGGACCGAGGACGCGTACGGCGGTCGGATCACCAGTGCCGCCGACGTCGCCACCAACTCCCTGGACACCGAGGACCTCAACCCGCAGACGGGCCCGTTCTGGATCGAGGGCGCCGAACCGGGGGACACGCTGGCGGTACACCTGGTCGATCTGACACCGGCCCGCACCTGGGGTGCGTCGACCCTGATCCCGTTCTTCGGCGGTCTCACCAGCATTCCGGCCAGCCCCACGCTGCAGGACCCGCTGGCCGAACGCACCTACCTCTACGACTATGACGCGGGGACGGAGACGCTGGGGTTCTCGGCGCTGGCGAGCGACTTCCAGGTACGGCTCCCCGCCAACCCCATGCTGGGCACCGTCGGGGTGGCCCCGGCTCGGCGCGAAGTGCGGACGTCGCTGGTGCCCGACTACTTCGGCGGCAACATGGACAGTCCCGAAATGGCCGCGGGCGCTACCTGTTACCTGAGGGTGAACGTCGAGGGCGCACTGTTCTCGCTCGGCGACGGTCACTACCGGCAGGGTGAGGGCGAATCGTGCGGCACCGCGGTTGAGGGTGCGATGCACGTGACCGCGATCGTCGACCTGATCAAGGGCGGCGGGCCCGCCTGGCCGCGGATCGAGACCGACACCCACCTGATGTGCATCGGATCCGGGCGTCCGCTCGAAGAAGCCTGGCGGGCAGGTCAGGTCGAGATGATCGGCTGGCTGGGCCAGCTGTACGGCCTCGACCGACTCGACGCCTACCAGCTGCTGAGCCAGATCTCCGAGGTGCCGATCGCCAACGTCGTGGACACCAACTACAGCGCCGTGACCAAGATCGACAAGCGACTGCTGCCCAGCGCGCCTGCATACGGCGGAATCCACGGTGAAATGCGCAGTGCGGCAAGGTCACTGGGATCGATCTCGTACTGATCCGCCAACGACGAGCTAGGGGAACACGTGGAACTCGGACTGTCAGGCAAGCGCTTTCTGGTCACGGGCGGAACCAGGGGGATCGGGAGAGCGGTGGTCGACGGACTGCTGGCCGAGGGGGCCGCCGTCGCGTACTGCGCCCGTACCGCAGAGGCGGTGACGCAGGCCGAGACGGAGCTGAAGGTCGGTGGCGCCACCGCGATCGGCACCGCCGTCGACGTGGGAGATGCTGCGGCACTGAAGAAGTGGGTGGACGACAGCGCAGCCGCACTCGGTGGCATCGACGGCGTGGTGGCCAATGTCAGCGCCCTGGCGATCCCGGACAACCAGGAGAACTGGCGCACCAGTTTCGACGTCGACCTGATGGGCACGATCGGTCTGGTCGATGCGGCGCTGCCCCACCTGCTGTCGGCGGAGTCGGGTTCGATCGTGACGATCTCGAGTGTGTCAGGCCGTGAGATCGACTTCGCCTCGGGACCGTACGGCACCATGAAGGCGGCGATCATCCACTACACGCAGGGCCTTGCCTACAACCTTGCGGGCAAGGGGGTGCGGGCCAACACGGTCAGCCCGGGCAACACCTACTTTCCGGGTGGAGTGTGGCCGTCGATCGAGGAGAACGATCCGGAGCTCTTCGCGACGGCTCTCGGGCTCAACCCGACCGGTCGGATGGCCACACCGCGGGAGGTCGCCAATGCCGTGGTGTTCCTGAGCAGTTCGGCGGCGAGCTTCATCACCGGCACCAACCTCGTCGTCGACGGCGCGCTCACGCGCGGCGTGCAGTTCTGAGCCGTCAGGTGCTGAACTCGTAGTCGGCGAGCGGGAAGCGGCGGCTGCGCCAGAGCGCCTCCGCGGTGGTCGTGGGACGAAGCGGAACGTCGCCGTTCTTGTCGAAGTAGTAGCTGTTGGCCTGTGCGCAGCTGTCCTGCCAGAAGATCTGGCGATGTCGCTTGCGCATCATCTCCGCGAAGAACCGGTCATTGGCCTCCTGTGTCACCTCGACCCGGATCGCGGCCTCGCGCGCGGCCCTTGTCAGGCATCTGATGATGTGATGCGTCTGGGTTTCGATCAGGGCGAAGTAGGACGAGCCGACGTAGCCGTACGGCCCCATCACCGTGAAGAAGTTGGGAAAGCCGGGAACGCTGACGCCTTCATAGGCCTGCAGGCGCCGGGTCGACCAGAACTCGGCCAGCGAACGCCCGCCCGAGCCGGTGACGGGGAAGGTCGGAATGCTGTCGACGTCCATCACCTTGAAGCCAGTGGCCAGGATCAGCACGTCGACGTCGCGCGTGGTTCCGTCGGTGGTGGCGACGCCCGACCCGGTGATCTTGTCGATGGGCTCGGTGACCAGTTCCACGTTGTCGCGGTTGTAGGTCGACAGATACGTGTTGTGAAACCCGGGCCGCTTGCACCCGACGGCGTACCGCGGCGTGAGCTTGTCG
This sequence comes from Mycobacterium sp., assembly GCA_025963385.1. Classification (GTDB taxonomy): domain Bacteria; phylum Actinomycetota; class Actinomycetes; order Mycobacteriales; family Mycobacteriaceae; genus Mycobacterium. The sequence continues at coordinate 12,947 of JAOPUT010000374.1, read as the reverse complement.
CGCACCTCCGGATCGTGTACCTCGCGCTTGAGGTAGGCCCTGCCCATCTTCTCGGCGCGGTCGGCGAGTGGGAACAGCGTGTAGTACTGCGCCGAGATCGTGAACGTGACCTCGACGTAGGCCTGGCTCAGCGCGCGCTGGATGACCTTGCCGCCGGGAATCCGCATGGCCCAGCGTGCCGCGGCGGGCAGGGGGACGTCCAGCTTCGGCATGCACCAGATCGGGGTCCGCTGAAACACGGTGAGGCTCTCCACGATCGGGGCGATCTCGGGAATCACCTGCACCGCCGACGCGCCGGTGCCGATGATGGCCACGCGCTTGCCTGCCAGGTCCTGGGAGTGATCCCAGCGCGCCGTGTGCATAGTGATGCCCGCGAAACTGTCGACACCGTCGATGTCGGGCAGGTTCGGCACCGTGAGCACACCGCTCGCATTGACCAGGAAGCGGGACGTCAATGTCTCACCGGAGTCGAGAATGATTCTCCACCAATCGAAGTCGTCGTCGAATGCCGCACCGGCCACCTTCGTGCCGAACCGGATCCTGCGCCGCAGTCCGTACTTGTCGACACAGCGGTCGGCGTAACCCTTCAACTCCCGGCCCGGTGCGTAGGTGCGTGACCAGTCGGCGCTCTGCTCGAACGAGAACTGGTAGGAGAACGACGGGATGTCGACCGCGATGCCGGGATAGGTGTTCCAGTACCAGGTTCCGCCCGGCTCGTCGCCGGCCTCGATGATCTGGTAGTCGCCGAGCCCGGCCTTGTCGAGTTGGATCGCCGTCCCGATGCCCGAGAAGCCTGCCCCCACGATGATCGTATGGAAATCGGGTTTCGTCATGTCTGAATCCTCCGTCGTCGCACGACCCGGAGGCCGTGTTTGGGTCGCAGTGTCAGGGTCGCCTCGAGCTCGACGGGATGTCCCGGTCGCAGACCGAACGTAGACCGCTGGCTCGTGATCGGCACCATCTCGATGAACGCGGAACTCTGGCCGATGCAGATCGGTCGCCCGCCTCCGAAGCGAAGATATGCCGATCGCGGCCGGTTCTTGGCCGAATCGTCGAGGAATCTCGCCGGGTCGGGCTTCTGGGGACTTGGCCACCACCATTGGTCGTGATGGATGTGGTGGATCGGGACGTCAGGAGGGCCAGCGCCCCTCTGCCTTCGCCGTCTCCACGTGCCGCATTCCGTGCTCGCGCATCCGGCCCGCCGCGACGAGACGGTGCACGCGTTCGACGTTGGACTTCGACCACGCGCTCTTGGGCTTGCGCGGGCTGAACCTCTGGATCCGGGACACCTCGTCGTAGCCCCTGGCGAGGCTGTCGATCCAGCCGAAGCACAGGGCGATCTCGACGGCGTCGCCGTATCCCAGCGGCAAGTCTCCGGTCATGTCCCCGGTCGCTTCGGTCCTGCCCCAGGAAGCCTTGTTGAAGAGCCGGACCCAAACCTCGGTGACCGTGTCGTGGTTGTCCTCAAGCCATTGCTCCCACTGCTCGGGGGATCGGACGTCGAGCACGTTCAATTCGGTCACCGGGTCGGTCACCGTCCGTCGTGCAGCGCGGCCTTCAGTGCTGCCAGCCCGCGATCGGTGGCCTCGGCCGCGGCAGGCGACGCCAACGCCAGGCTGACATAGCCGTGCACCATCGTCGGTTCGTTGCTGTGCTGCACGGAAACACCTGCGGCGGAGAGCAATTCGGCGTACCGGCCACCGTCGTCGCGCAGCGGATCGTGCTCGGCGGTGCCGATGAAGGCAGGCGCCAGGCCGGCCAGGCTCGCGGCGTTCGCGGGGGCGAGGTCGGTGGGCAGGGTGGTGGCATCGGACAGGTCGAGCCCCGGCAGGTACCAGGTCAGGAACGCCGTCGTCACGTCCGCGTTGAGGACCGGCGCGTCGGCGTTCTCGAGGAACGACGGCGCAGACAGATCGCCGACGGCCACCGGGTACCACAGCAGCTGGAACGCCAGCGCCGGACCGCCGGCGTCTCTCGCCCGCAGCGCCATCACCGCCGACAGGTTGCCTCCCGCCGAGTCGCCCGCCACGGCGATCCGGCTCGGATCACCACCGAGTTCGGCCGCATGCTCGGCGACCCACTGCAGCGCCGCCCAGGCATCCTCGACTCCCGCAGGGAAGGGATGTTCCGGAGCCAGCCGGTAGTCGACCGACACCACGATCGCCTCGGCCCCGATGGCGTGCGCCCTGGCGACGTGGTCGTGGGTGTCGAGGTCGCCGATCGCCCAGCCCCCGCCGTGATAGAACACCACGACGGGCAGGTCGGTGTGCCGTTCGACGGGCGGCCAGTAGATGCGCACGGGGATGCCGTCGAGGTCGGCGTGGCCGACGGTGCGCTCCTCGATTCGCATGTCCTGCAACATCTCCGGGGGTGGCTTCATCATGCGGAGTTTCTCGCGGGCCACCTCGACGCCGTCATCGATGGTGAACTCCAGCGGTACCGCGTCCAGCAGCGCCTTGAGATTGGGATCGATAGCGGGTCGGGTATCCGTCATGTGCCTCAGGCTAGCGCGCGGCGAAGTGCCGACAGCCCCCGCGCGACGGCATCGGTCGCGGCGGGCACCACGTCTGCGTACCCGAGGTAACCGTGGACCAGGGTCTTGGCGTCGTGCACCTCGACCGGCACCCCGGCGGCCGTGAGCAACTCTCCGTAGCGGACGCCGTCGTCGCGCAGCGGGTCGTGCCCTGCGACCGCGATGTACGCGGGCGCCAGGCCGGAGAAGTCCGTCGCGCGGGCGGGAACCAGCGTCGCGGGCGGGTTCTTCAGATCCTGACCGCTGGCGTACCACCGGGAGAACGCGCCGACGGCGTCGAGCGCGAGGATCGGCGCATCGGCGTTCTCGGTGAACGACGGCAGGGACGTGTCCCACGTCGTCGCCGGATACCACAGCAGCTGGAAGGCGACCGGTGGCCCTGCCGCATCGCGTGACATCTGCGCGACGACCGCCGCGAGATTGCCCCCCGCGGAATCCCCGGCCACCGCAAGGCGTTTCGGGTCGGCACCGAGCTCGTCGGCGTGTTCGGCCACCCACTGCGTCGCCGCCCACACGTCGTCGACCGCCGCAGGATACGGATGCTCCGGCGCCAGGCGATAGCCGACCGACACCACCAGCGCACCCGATCCGACCGCATGCCTGCGCGCGTCGCCGTCGTAGCTGTCGAGGTCACCAACCACCCAGCCGCCACCGTGGAAGAACATCACCACCGGAACCGTGGGATGCGCGGTCGCCTCGCTCGCCTCGGGAGGCCAGTACAACCGGATCGGCACGGGACCAGCTGGGCCGTCGACCGCACGGTCCTCGACCCGCAGATCCTGGTGCACCGGTCGGCGGGGCAGGTCACGGAACCTTTGCCGGGCTGCCTCGGGACCTCCGTCGGTCGTCAACTGGAAGGGCACCGCTTCCAGTACCTTCTGCAGGATGGCATCCAGACCGGGCTTGTCGGCGGACTCGTCGGCGGCGGTGGGCATCGCCTCACCGTACGCACCGCGCACGACGCGCCTGCTGTGGGGCGCTGCCCTGCTCGTCGGTGCGGCATACGGGGTCTTCCTCGTCGTCACGGCGCGTCAATTCGCCCCCGGTGCCGAGCTCACCGGACGCTTTGGCCTGCAGCCCGCCGTGAAGGCACTGGCCGCCGTGCTGCTGGCCGCGGCCGCGGTCGGCCATCCCGTCCGCCGTGAACGTCGCTGGCTGATCCCGGCGCTGGTGTTCTCGGCGGCGGGTGACTTCCTTCTGGCGATGCCGTGGTGGCAGCCGTCGTTCGTGCTGGGCCTCGGCGCCTTTCTCGTCGCCCATCTGTGCTTCTTCACGGCGTTGCTCCCCCTGGCGACCGCGTCGCCGATACGACTCCTCTCGGCCATCGTGGTGTGCGTCGCCTGCGTGACGCTGCTGGTGTGGTTCTGGCCCCGGCTGATCGCCGAGGGGATGGCGGTTCCGGTGATCCTCTACATGGTCGTGCTGGCCGCAATGGTGTGCGCGGCCCTGCTGGCCCGGCTGCCGACGCCGTGGACCGCGCTCGGCGCGGTGTGCTTCGCGGTGTCCGACGGAATGATCGGCATCGGCAAGTTCGTGCTCCGGTCCGAAGCCCTCGCGGTGCCGATCTGGTGGGCGTATGCGGCGTCGCTGCTGTTGATCACCGCGGGGTTCTTCTTCGGCAGGGGACACGCGGTATCACCGGAGACCATGTCCGAGCGTTCTGCTACACCACCTGCGTGACCGACATCAGGCAGGCAGCCGAGCACGAGCCCATCGCTCGGGTGCTCCCCATGCTGACGGTGCCGCACCTCGATCGCGAGTTCGACTATCTCGTCACCGCCGAACAGTCCGACGACGCGCAACCAGGGGTGCGGGCCAAGGTGCGCTTCCACGGCAGGCTCGTCGACGCCTTCATCCTCGAAAGGCGTTCCGAGACAGATCATGTCGGCAAGCTGGGCTGGCTGGAGCGAGTGGTCTCGAGCGAGCGCGTGCTGACCCCTGACATTCGGCGGCTGGTGGACGCCGTCGCCGCCAGGTATGCGGGCACCCGGCCCGACGTCCTGCGTCTCGCGGTCCCGCCACGGCACGCCAACGTCGAGAAACAGGCGCCGCCGGACCCACCCCGGCCGACGACGCCGCCGGTGGACCCAGCGGCCTGGGGAGCGTACGGGCGCGGCGCGCAGTTCCTCGACGCCCTCGGCGAGGGGCGGGCGGCCCGTGCCGTCTGGCAGGCGCTGCCGGGGGAGCAATGGACCGACCGGCTTGCCGAGGCCGCGGCAGTCGTGGTCCGGTCGGGCCGTTCGGCACTGGCCGTCATGCCGGATCAGCGCGACGTCGATGCCTTGTACGCCGCCGCGGTCCGGCACGTGGGCGAGGGGGCCGTGGTCGCGCTGTCGGCGGGCCTCGGTCCGTCGCAGCGATACCGGCGTTGGCTGTCGGTGCTCAGGGGCCACGCCAGGTTCGTCATCGGCACCCGCAGCGCAGTGTTCGCGCCGGTTGCCGACCTCGGACTGGTGATGGTGTGGGACGACGGCGACGACACCCTTGCCGAACCGCGGGCACCGTATCCACATGCCCGTGAGGTCGCGATGCTGCGCGCCCATCAACTGCGCTGTGCTGCGCTGATCGGCGGCTACGCCCGCACGGCAGAAGCGCAGGCGCTGGTCGCGAGCAAGTGGGCCCACGACCTGGTCGCCGCCCGGCCCGTCGTGCGCACCCGCTCGCCACGCGTGGTCGCCCTCGACGACAGCGGTTTCACCCAGGAACGCGACGCCGCCTCCCACACCGCGCGGTTGCCGACGATGGCACTCGACGCTGCCCGCGTCGCGCTCCGTTCCGAGCATCCCGTCCTGGTGCAGGTCCCCAGACGCGGCTACGTGCCTGCGCTCGCGTGCGGCAAGTGCCGCACGATCGCCAGGTGCAGGCACTGCACCGGACCGATGTCGCTGCCCGACCGGGCGGTGGGGGCCGTATGCCGGTGGTGTGGCCGCACCGATGCCGCACTTCGTTGTGTGCGTTGCGGTTCCGATGCGGTGCGCGCCGTCGTGGTCGGCGCTCGCCGCACCGCCGAGGAACTGGGGCGGGCCTTTCCGGGCACCACCGTCATCACCTCGGGCGGCGACGCCGTCGTGTCGGAGGTGCCCGCCGCGCCGTCCCTGGTCGTCGCCACCCCGGGCGCCGAGCCCGCGGTGCCAGGCGGATACGGCGCCGCGTTGCTCCTGGACGGTTGGGCGCTGCTCGGCAGGCAGGATCTGCGGGCGTCGGAGGACGCCCTGCGGCGGTGGATGGCCGCTGCTGCCCTCGTCCGCCACCGCGGCGACGGCGGGGTCGTGGCCGTGGTGGCCGAATCCGCGATCCCGACCGTCCAGGCGCTCATTCGTTGGGATCCCGTCGGCCACGCCGAAGTCGAGCTGGCCGGGCGCATGGAGGTGGGCCTGCCGCCGGCGGTGCACATGGCCGCGGTCGACGGTGCCCCCGCTGCGGTGGCGGCTCTGCTTGCCGCCGCCCACCTTCCCGACGATGCCGACGTCCTCGGACCCGTCGAGCTGCCTCCCGGCGCCCGCAGGCCACCCGGCACCGAACGCGACGACGAGATCGGTCGGATGCTCGTCCGGGTGCCACGCGACACCGGTCTCGGGTTGGCATCGGCACTTCGCCGCGCCACCGGCGTCTTCAGCGCCCGCCACGATCAGCCGCCCGTTCGTGTGCAGATCGACCCCTTGCACATAGGGTGAGTCGAACCGAAGGCGGGGCCAGCGAGGTACGGGCATGGTAGGGGAGGTGCAGTGAAGCGGGTTTTCGGCTGGTTGATCCTGTTGGCGTTCATCGCCGTTGGACTGTTCTGGCCCGTCCTGTTCCAAAGCACCTCCGCAGCCCCGGCCACCGACGACCCCGTGGTGATCAGCGACTACCGCGCCGACTTCACCGTCGGCGCCGACGGCACGCTGAATGCGGTCGAGACGATTCGGGGTGAATTCCCCTCGGGACGGCACGGCATCTTCCGCTACTGGGACGTCTCCAACCCGAACGATCCGAGGGTGCGCCAGGAGCCCGAGATCACGTCCATTCTGATGGACGGTGAGCCGGTGCCCTATCAGCTGCTGTGGGAGTCCGGTGAGAGGTTCCGGGTCGCCAAGATCGGAGATCCCGACCGCACCCTCGACAACGGCACACACACCTACGAACTCCGCTACACCATCCCCGGAGTCCTCGATCCTGGGAGCGTCGGCCAGAACAAGACCTTCGCCAACGTCGTCGGGAACCCGGATGCGACGTCGGTGTTCTTCTGGAACGTCATCGCGCCGTCCTGGAACAACGAGATCCAGCGGGTGCACGTGCGCGCGACCCTGCCCGCCGACGTCACGGGCGCCGAGTGCTCGGTCGGCGACGGAAGGGGGCGTCCCTGCGACGGATTGACGGTGTCGGGCGACACGGTCGAATTCGGCGCGCACGACCTCGCGCCCCGTACTCCGGTCACGCTGCGAGCAGGCGTCGACGTGCCCACCCCGGCGCGGATCAGCCTGCCCTGGTCCTTCGAGTGGGACCGAGTCCTCGGCCGCTCGGTTGCCGGTGTGGTGTGGGTGGCGGCCCTCTCGGTGGCAGGCGCGCTGGTGGCCTACCTCTGGTACCGCACCACCGTCGAACCGGATCCGGGCTTTCCCGTGCAGTACGGCCCGCCACCAGGTCTCGGACCGGTGCAGGCGGAGTACATCCGGACGGAGTCGGTGCCGAAGAACGGGCTGACGGCGACGCTGTTCTACCTCGCCGAGCGCAAGCTGATCGACCTGACGCAGGTCGACGACACGCAGTGGAACGTGCGGGGTACGGCCGGCCACGGCGCATGGGCGGACGTCGATCCGGTCAGCCTGGCCGTCGCGTCGGCACTCAAGGTGACGGGCCCCGGCAAGGAGTTCGAGGCCAAGAAGACGGCCTCGGCAGGCAAGAAGCTCAACCAGGCGAAGGTCGACATGGCGGCCGCCGTGCGCGCGTGGGCGATCGGCGACGGCCTGATGGTCAAGCGCAAGAAGGAACTCTGGGTGCGCGCGGCGAATGCGTTGGCTCTCGTCGTCGCGGTCTGCGGTTTCTTCCGGTGGGGTTTTCCTGCCACGATGTGGGGACTGCCGTTCCTGGCGTTCTGGGTGTTCTCCAGGCGGTCGTGGACCGATGGCGTCGGCACTCGCCGTACCGACAAGGGGCGCCAGTTGTGGTCGCAGGCAGGCGGATTCCATCGTCTGCTGAGCACCGACTCTGCGGAGACCCGCTTCGACTTCGCGGCACGCAAGGACCTCTACACGGCCTACATCCCGTTCGCCATCGCAGGCGGCGCCGCAGCGCTGTGGGCCAAGAAGTATCGGGACACGGTGGGAACCGATGCACCGCAACCCGATTGGTACAACTCGTCATCGACGTCGAGCGGCTGGGGTTTCGGCGGCCATTCCAGCGGGCCGAACTTCGACAGCTTCGAATCCGCGCTGTCGTCGTCGATCGGTGCGTACACCGCGTCGCAGTCGTCCTCATCCTCGGGAGGCAGCTCGAGTGGCGGCGGGGGTGGCGGTGGCGGCGGTGGAGGAGGAGGTGGCGGTTCGTGGTGACTTTCGTGCTCGTCCTGGTCGTGGTGCTACTGGTGCTGATCCTGATCGGATTCGTCATGGGCTACAACAAGGTTCGCTCTGCTGACGTCCGGGTGTCGGAGGCTCTGTCGGGGATCGACGTGGAGTTGACCCGCCGGGCGTCGCTCATCCCCAGCCTGGTGCACACGGTGCAGACGTTCGCCGCTCACGAGAAAGGCGTCCTCGACCACGTCACCGACGCGCGAGCCGCATTGACGTCGGCGACCGGCGGCACGTCGGTCGCCCAGCGCAGCGCCGCCGAACGCGAGTTGGACAGCGCACTCGGTCCGGTTCTGGCGCTGGGACAGGCGTACCCGCAGCTCAATTCGTCGAGCAACTTCCTCAACCTGCAGGACAACCTCGCCGACACCGAGAACAAGCTGGCGTTCGCCCGCCAGTACTACAACGATGCGGTCGCCACGCTGAACAAGGCCGTCACCACCATTCCGTGGATGTTCGTCGCGCCGCTCGCCGGTGTGTCCGAACGCGAGTACTACCAGATCAGCAGGTAAGACGTGCGAATCATCTTCGCGGGCACCCCAGAACCCGCACTTCCCTCCCTGCGTCGCCTCATCGAGTCGAACCACGACGTGATCGCCGTGCTGACGCGACCCGACGCCGTGTCGGGTCGACGCGGCCGCCCCTCCCCGTCACCCGTGGCCCGCCTCGCCATGGACGCCGGCATCCCGGTGCTCCGCCCGACGCAGCCGAACGGCGCCGACTTCGTCGCCGAGCTCCGCGATCTCGCTCCCGACTGTTGCGCGGTGGTGGCCTACGGCGCACTGCTGCGTGACGGGTTGCTCGGCGTGCCGCCGCTCGGCTGGATCAACCTGCACTTCTCGCTGCTGCCCGCATGGCGCGGTGCGGCGCCCGTCCAGGCGGCCATCGCGGCGGGCGACGAGGTCACCGGTGCGACCACGTTCCGCATCGAGCCGAGCCTCGACTCCGGACCGGTGTACGGCGTGGTCACCGAGACCGTGCGGCCGACGGACACCGCGGGCGATCTGCTCGAGCGGCTGTCCCTCTCGGGGGCCACGCTGCTGGAGAAGACGTTGGACGGTATCGAGGACGGCTCGCTGACCGCCGTGCCGCAACCCGCGGACGGGGTGACCATCGCGCCGAAGATCACCGTCGACGAGGCGAGGGTGCGGTGGGATCTTCCCGCCAGGGTGGTCGACCGTAGAATCCGTGCCGTGACGCCGAATCCAGGCGCTTGGACGATGATCGGAGACCTCCGGATCAAGGTCGGCCCCGTTTCGGTGGATGAACAGCAGCAGGAATCGTTGCCGCCCGGCATGATTCGCGTCGACCGTCAAGGAGTTCACGTGGGAACGACGTCTGCCCCGGTTCTTCTCGGCGACATCCAACCGCCCGGCAAGAAGCCGATGAAGGCCGCCGACTGGGCCAGGGGCGCGCGCCTCGACGAGAACGCGAGAGCGGAGTGACCCGGCCCCAGGGCCGTCGGCGGCCACCGCGCAAGCCACTGGATCCGGCCCGGCAGGCGGCGTTCGACGTGCTGCGTGCCGTTTCGCAGCGTGACGCCTACGCGAACCTCGTCCTGCCCGCGTTGCTGCGCGAGCGTCAGATCACCGGGCGTGATGCCGCGTTCGCGACCGAACTCGCCTACGGAACGTGTCGCGCACTCGGTCTGCTCGACGCCGTCATTGTGCACGCCACGAACCGACCGCTCGAGCGCATCGATCCCGTGTTGCTCGACCTGCTGCGGCTCGGCACCTACCAACTGCTGCGCACCCGCGTCGATGCGCACGCCGCCGTCGACACCACCGTCGAACAGGCGGCAATCGAATTCGACACGGCGCGTGCGGGTTTCGTCAACGGCACGTTGCGCACGATCGCAGCCCGCGACGAGCAGTCGTGGGTGGACGAGCTGGCTCCCGCCGCCGACATCGACCCGGTCGGCCACATCGCCTTCACGCACGCTCATCCGCGTTGGATCGGGCAGGCATTCGCCGACGCGCTCGGCGCCGACGCCGCCGAACTCGGTTCGCTGCTCGCCAGCGACGACGATCGCCCGCTGGTGCATCTGGCCGCTCGGCCCGGCGTGCTGACCGCCGAGGCGCTCGCCGAGTCCGTCGACGGTGAGGTCGGACGCTACTCCCCGTATGCGGTGTACCTCTCCGGTGGCGATCCGGGGCAGCTCGCCGCCGTGCGGGATGGCCAGGCGCAGGTGCAGGACGAGGGCAGTCAACTGGTGGCCAGAGCGCTGACCCTGGCACCGCTGGACGGCGCCGATGGCAGCTGGCTCGACCTGTGTGCGGGCCCCGGCGGCAAGGCGTCGCTGCTGGCCGCCATCGCCGCAGAGACGGGCGCGCACGTCACGGCCGTCGAGCCCACGCCGCACCGAGCCGAGCTCGTCGAGCAGGCCGTGCGCGGCATGGACGTCGAGGTGCTCCGCGTCGACGGCCGCGAAACAGGTCTCCCCGCCGCGTCGTTCGACCGGGTGCTCGTCGACGCGCCGTGCACCGGGCTCGGGGCGTTGCGACGCAGACCGGAAGCGCGGTGGCGCCGTCAGCCGAGCGACGTGCCGACCCTGGCGAAACTGCAGAGGGAACTGCTGGCGGCGGCCATCGCGCTCACCCGAGACGGGGGCGTCGTGCTGTACGCGACGTGCTCACCGCACCTGGCGGAGACGGTCGGTGTGGTGGCTGACGCGCTGCGCCGCCAGCCCGTGCGCGCGATCGACACCCGGCCGTTCTTCGACACGGGGGCAGAACCGATGACGGGTCTCGGACCGGGACCGCATGTTCAGCTGTGGCCGCACCGGCACGGCACCGACGCGATGTTCGCGGCGGCCCTGCAGGTGCAGCGATGAAGGCCCGCCCACCAACCCCGGGTCACCTGGCTCCTACCTGCCGAACCTAAGCTGACCGCCATGGCAGAACCCCTGATTGCCCCGTCGATCCTGGCCGCTGACTTCGCCCGGCTCGCCGATGAGAGCGCCGCCGTCGCCAACTCCGACTGGTTGCACGTCGACGTGATGGACAACCACTTCGTGCCGAACCTCACGCTCGGGCTGCCCGTCGTGGAGAGCCTGCTGAAGGCGACCGACATCCCGATCGACTGCCACCTGATGATCGAGGATCCCGCGCGCTGGGCGCCGCCGTACGCCGAGGCCGGCGCCTACAACGTGACGTTCCATGCCGAGGCCTCCGACGATCCGGTCGCCGTGGCCCGCGACATCCGGGCGGCCGGTGCCAAGGCGGGACTGAGCGTCAAACCGGGTACGCCGATCGAGCCCTACCTGGAGATCCTGCGACATTTTGACACGCTGTTGGTGATGTCGGTGGAGCCGGGATTCGGTGGCCAGAAGTTCATCCCCGACGTGCTGCCGAAGGTCGCCGCGGTGCGCCGTCTCGTCGACGCGGGCGAGCTGAGGATCGTCGTGGAGATCGACGGCGGCATCAACGCCGACACGATCGAGGCTGCCGCGGAGGCAGGCGTGGACTGCTTCGTGGCTGGGTCGGCGGTGTTCGGGGCGTCGGACCCGGCACTCGCCGTGGAGAACCTGCGACGCCAGGCCGCGGCGGCGTCCAAGCATCTGTTGGCGTGACCGTCCGATGAACGTCGAAGACGCCATGCGGTCGGCCATCGCACAGGCCGACGGCGTCAAGGGCACGACCTATCCCAATCCTCCCGTCGGCGCGGTGATCCTGGACCGTGACGGCGGGATTGCGGGCGTCGGCGCCACGCAACCTCCCGGGGGGCCGCACGCCGAGGTCGTCGCATTGCGGCGTGCGGGGGAGCGGGCGGTGGGAGGTGTCGCGGTCGTCACCCTCGAGCCGTGCAACCACCACGGCCGGACCCCGCCCTGCGTGGATGCCCTTGTCGCGTCCGGGGTTTCGCGTGTGGTGTATGCGATCGCCGACCCCAACCCGGTCGCCGCGGGAGGCGCGCAGCGGCTGGCCGATGCCGGGCTCTCGGTCGACGTCGGCGTGCTGGCCGACGACGTCGCGGGTGGCGCGCTGCGTGAGTGGCTGCACCGCCAGCGCACCGGAAAGCCGCATGTGACATGGAAGTTCGCGTCGAGCATCGATGGGCGGAGCGCCGCCGCCGACGGCAGCAGCCAGTGGATCACCAGTGAGGCCGCCCGCGCCGACGTACACCGGCTCCGTGCGGTCGCCGATGCGATCGTGGTGGGCACGGGCACGGTCTTCGCCGACGACCCGACGCTGACGGCCCGGCTGCCGGACGGTTCGCTTGCCGACCGCCAGCCCCTCCGGGTGGTCGTCGGGCAGCGGGAGATCTCACCCGACGCGCGGGTGCTGAACGACGACTCCAGGACCATGGTGATCCGCACCCGCGATCCCCACGAGGTGATCCAGGCACTGTCCGATCGGACCGACGTGCTGCTGGAGGGCGGCCCGACCCTGGCAGGTGCCTTCCTGCGGGCTGGAGTCGTCGACCGGATCCTGGGTTACGTAGCGCCGATCCTGCTCGGCGGTCCGGTGACCGCGGTCGGCGACGTCGGCGTTGCCAGCATCGTGCAGGCCCAGCGGTGGCGGTACGACGGAGTGCTCCGCCTCGGACCCGACCTTCGCGTCAGCCTGGTTCCGGGCTGAGCCCTGCAGTTCCCGAAAATGGTGAGACCTGGAATTCCTTTGGCTGCCAATGTGACTCGCGTCACGCACTGATGGCGTCCGTTGGGTCACTCGTTACCCGTTCGAGACCTCACCCGCCCCGCGTGGACCGGGTAGGAGTGGGCCGTCCCCGTAAAATTGGGTTCAGAGTCGTGGCCAACCCGGCCCAATGAAGAAGGACGAGCAATGACTGCACTGCAGGACTGGCTCAGCTTTCGCCCCGTCGATCAGAACACCATCATGCAGATGGTCTGCCGCCCACTGCGC
>JAOPUT010000365.1 GCA_025963385.1 Mycobacterium sp. | reverse complement strand
GGTGCGGACGCACGGCGCGATCGACTCGGCCGAGGTGGTCATCGTGCTCATCGACTCCTCGCAACCGCTGACCGAGCAGGACCAGCGGGTGCTGACGATGGTGATAGAGGCAGGCCGGGCGCTGGTGCTGGCGTTCAACAAGTGGGACCTGATGGACGAGGACCGGCGCTTCCTGCTGGACCGCGAGATCGACCTGTCGCTCGAGCAGGTGCAGTGGGCGCAGCGGGTGAACATCTCGGCCAAGACGGGCCGGGCGGTGCAGAAGTTGGTGCCCGCGTTGGAGAGCGCACTCGCGTCGTGGGACAAGCGCATCTCGACGGGCCAGCTGAACACCTTCCTGAAGGAGATCGTGGCAGCGACCCCACCGCCGGTGCGCGGTGGCAAGCAGCCCAAGATCCTGTTCGCTACGCAGGCGACGGCGCGGCCGCCGACCTTCGTCTTGTTCACGTCGGGCTTCCTGGAGGCGGGCTACCGGCGGTTCATCGAGCGCAAGCTGCGGGAGAAGTTCGGGTTCGAGGGCAGCCCCATCAAGATCAACGTGCGAGTGCGGGAGAAGCGCGGAGCAGGCCCGAAGAAGCGGTAGATAGGGTCTTCGGGTGTCCGTTGCCCACATGATCCTCATTGCCCTCGCGGGTGTCGGTGCAGGTGCCATCAACGCGATCGTCGGCTCAGGCACCCTGATCACGTTCCCGACCCTGGTGGCGCTGGGATTTCCGCCGGTGACGGCGACCATGTCGAACGCCGTGGGTCTGGTGGCAGGCGGCATCTCGGGCACCTGGGGCTACCGCCGCGAACTGCGGGGCCAGTGGGACCGACTGAAGTGGCAGATCCCGGGGTCACTGCTCGGGGCCATCCTCGGGTCCTGGTTGCTGCTGCACCTGCCCGAGAAGGTGTTCATCGCCGTGGTGCCGGTGCTGCTGATCGGGGCGCTGCTGCTGGTGGTGTTCGGGCCGCGGATCCAGGCGTGGGCCAAGAAGCGGTCGGGCGACGAGGCGGAACCGGTATCGACCAAGCGGCTGGCGCTGCTCGTCATCGGGACCTTCGCAGTCGGCGTTTACGGCGGGTACTTCACTGCGGCGCAGGGCATTCTGCTGATCGGTGTGATGGGCGCGCTGCTGCCGGAGTCGATGCAGCGGATGAACGCGGCCAAGAACCTACTGTCGTTGCTGGTGAACGTGGTGGCCGCGGCGGCGTACACGCTGGTCGCGTTCGACCGGATCAGCTGGCTGGCGGCCGGGCTGATCGCGGTCGGCTCGTTGCTCGGCGGCTTCCTCGGCGCGCACTACGGCAGGCGGCTGTCGCCCAACGCCCTGCGTGCGGTGATCGTGGTGGTCGGGCTGATCGGGCTGTACCGGCTGCTGACGGTCTAGACGTCCGAGCTCTCACGCCATAGGTCGATGCCGGAATCCGAGGCGTACTGATCGATTTCGGCGAGTTCGTCCGGAGTGAAGTCGAGGTTCTCGAGGGCGCCGAGATTCTCGTCGAGCTGAGCCACGCTGGAGGCCCCGATGAGCGTCGAGGCCACGGCAGGATCGCGCAGCACCCAGGCCAGGGCCAGCTGGGCCAGCGTCTGGCCGCGGTTCTTGGCGATGCGGGCGAGTCCCTGAAGCCGCTCACGAACCTCGTCGGTCACCAGTTCGTCGTCGAAGGTCGGGCGCGCAGTCGCGCGGTCGATGTCGGCGGCGGGCTTCTCCAGGTAACGGTCGGACAGGAGTCCCTGCGCCAGCGCGGTGAAGGCGATCGCGCCCATGCCTGCCTTGGCGAGCTCGGTGGTGAGGCCGCCTTCGATCCATCGGTTCAGCAGCGAGTACGACGGCTGGTGGATCACCAGCGGGGTGCCCAGTCGCCGTGCGATGGCCGCGGCTTCGGCGGTCTTGGGCGCCGAGTAGGACGAGACGCCGACGTAGCGCGCCTTTCCCGCCCGCACGGCCGTGTCGAGGGCGCCGATCGTCTCCTCGAGCGGCGTCACCGGGTCGATGCGGTGTGAGTAGAAGATGTCGACGTAGTCGAGGCCCATCCGGTCGAGGGACTCGTCGAGGCTCGCCAGCAGGTAGGCGCGGCCGCCGAGTTGGCCGTAGGGCCCTGGCCACATGTCCCAGCCGGCTTTGGTGGAAATGATCAGTTCGTTGCGGTACGGCTTGAAGTCGTGCCGCAGCATCCTGCCGAAGTTCTCCTCCGCGGAGCCGTACGGCGGTCCGTAGTTGTTGGCCAGGTCGAAGTGGGTGATGCCGCGGTCGAAGGCGTGGCGCAGGATCTCGCGTTGCCCATCGAAGGGCCGGTTGTCGCCGAAGTTGTACCAGAGCCCCAGCGAGATCGCCGGGAGCAGGAGCCCGGACGCCCCGACCCGGCGGTACGGCATGGCGTCGTAGCGGTCCCTGGCCGCCACCCAGGGATCGTGCGTGAAGGGAACGTCGGAGATCGCGAAGTCGTCGGCCATGGTTCTGATCGTAGGTTGACGCGTCAGAACTCCTGGCGGTGCGCCTCCTGCTCGAGGACGGCGTCGAGGTCCTTGAGCCGGTCCATGTTGGCGACGACCCGCTGGGTGCGGTTGTTCTTGGCGAGCATGTCGCGGTTGTGGTGGACGAAGTTCCAGTAGCCGGCGGTGAACGGACAGGCGTCGTCGCCGATGCGCTTCTTGGGGTCGTAGGCGCAGTCACCGCAGTGGTCGCTCATCTTGTTGATGTAGGCACCACCCGAGGCGTACGGCTTCGTGGCGAGCAGGCCACCATCTGCGTGCTGTGACATCCCGATCACATTTGTCGGCATCACCCAGCGGAAGCCGTCGACGTAGGCGGTGGCGAACCACTCGGTGAGGTCGTCGGGTTTGTAGCCGCGCTGCAGGGCGTGGTTGCCGAGTACCATGAGACGTTGGATGTGGTGGCTCCAGCCGCGGTCGCGGACGCCTTTGATGGCGTGGCGCAGGCACTCGGCGGTGACGGCGTCGGCGTCGAGTTCGGTCCACCAGTCGGGGAGTTCGGTCGTCGCACCCAGGGCGTTGTTGCGCGTGTACTTCGGGCCGAAGTGCCAGTACAGGTGCCACATGTACTCGCGCCAGCCCAGGATCTGGCGGATGAAGCCCTCGACGGCGGCAAGCGGGGCCTCCTTGCGGTGGTAGGCCTGCTCGGCGGCCTCGACGGCGTCGAGCGGGTGCAGGACCCCCAGGTTGAGCGGGACCGACAGCAGGGAGTGCGACATGGCCCAGTCCTGGCCCATGATGGCGTCCTCGTACCGGCCGAATTCGGGGAGACGGTGCTCGATGAACCTGTCGAGGGCGCGCTTGGCCTCGGTCGGGGTGACGGCGAACAGGCGTGGCCCGTCGACGCCGACCGTGTCGAGGTTCATGCGGTCGAGGTCCTTGCGGACCCGGTCGTCGATGTCATCCTCGCGCGGCTGATACGGCTTCGGCAGGCCGAGCGTCTTCTGCTTCTTTGGCGGTGACTCGCGGTTGTCCTCGTCGTAGTTCCACCGGTTGCCGACGGGGTCGCTGCCGTCCATGAGGACGTCGAAGCGGCGGCGTTGGTCTCGGTAGAAGTCCTCCATGCGGAACCTGGTGCGACCGCCGGCCCACTCTTGGAAGTCCTTGCGGGGCAACGCGAACGTCGTGGTCGGAAGGATGTCGGCGACCAACCCCTGCTTCTTGAGCCTCTCGACGAACTTCTCTGCGGCATGGGACGTGGGTTCGTGGACCAGAACGGGACGACCGTACCGTTCGAGGGCGTCGACGTAGGTGTCGGTGTGTAGCAGCGTGGCGCGGTCGCCGAGATCGTCCTTGGCATGACGGAGTGCCGAGAGGACCAGGTGAAGCTTCTGCCGGTGATAACGGCGTTTCGACAGCGCAGAGGTGGCCTCGACCAGCAGGACCTCGCGGTGGGCGTGCTCGCCCCCGTAGACGGCGGGGCCGAGCTGATCGGCGAAGAGCCACAGGGGAGTGTCGTCGCGCGCCTTGGCTGTCACCCTTCCCTGTTACCCATGTGCGGTGACGGTGACGCGCGTGCTGACGCGGTTGGGATTGCAGGTGGTGGCTGCTGTAGCATTTCGACGGCTGCCGGCGAGATCGGCAGAGCCACGGGCTGTGGCGCAGCTTGGTAGCGCACTTGACTGGGGGTCAAGT
>JAOPUT010000355.1 GCA_025963385.1 Mycobacterium sp. | reverse complement strand
GTTGAGGTGGGCGATGTAGGCGGGGCCGTGGTTGTTGTGCCAGCCGGGGCCGACGGTGGGGGCGGGGGTGGCGTAGGTGCCGGGGCTGTAGGAGTAGCCGGGGCCTTCGGGTGTGGTGTTGGTGGTGTTGGTGGTGGTGGCTGCGGCGGTGCCGGCGAGGCCGAGGGCGGCGGTGGTGAGGATGGCGGCGGTGGCGAGGGTGCGGATGGTGGTGTTCATGAGCGAGTCCTTTTGTCTGAGTTGGCTTTTGGCCTTGGCTGTCCGGTGTGTTCCGGCGATGGGATAACTATGTCGCAGCGCGGCGCCGGTGTATGTCGGGTGACCGGCGGATGCTGCGGGGGAAACCCGTGTCCACCGAACGGGGGAACGGTGAGCGTGCGCGAAGTCCGATCGGAGCGCGGCGTGTCGCCCTCTAACACGCACGCTCGCGGGGAACACGGGGGCTACTGGAAGTCGCGCGACTTCGACTTCACCCGCAGGTCGATGGGACTCATCCGGTCGGCGGCCACGGTGACCGCGCCCGTCGCGTTCTGCACGATGCCGCGGATCACCAGGGCCGACGCCGTCTGCGCCAGCTTGCGATGGCGCGCCCACACCCCACGCGAGCACATCACGTTGACCATGCCCGTCTCGTCCTCGAGGTTCATGAACGTCACCCCCTGGGCCGTCGCGGGCCGCTGCCGGTGAGTCACCGCGCCCGCGACCAGCACCCGCGTGCCGTCGGGGACCGACAGCAACTGGTTGGCGGGGACGACGCCCATGACGTCGAGGTTCTCCCGCATGAACTGGACGGGATGGCTGTCCGGTGAGACACCGGTGGCCCAGACGTCGGCGGCCGCCAACTCGAGTTCGGTCATGCCGGGCAGCGAAGGGACGTGCGAGGAGGATCCGACGCCCGGCAACCGACCGGGACGCTCCGAGGCCGCTGCCCCTGCCGCCCACAGCGCTTCGCGGCGTTCGATCCCGAAGCAACCGAGCGCCCCCGCAGTAGCCAGCGCCTCGGTCTGCGGCACGGAGAGCTGCACCCGGCCCGCCAGATCGACCAGAGAGATGAACGGACCGTTGGCCTTTCGATCGTCGACGATCCGATCGGCCAACTCGTCACCGATGTGCCGAACGGAAGCCAGTCCCAATCGAACCTGGGTACCGCGTTCCTCTAGAGTGGCGTGCGTCAGGCTGGCGTTCACGTCGGGGCCGTGCACCAGCACCCCGTGCCTGCGGGCGTCGGCCACCAGCGACTGCGGCGAGTAGAAGCCCATCGGCTGCGCCCTCAGCAGCGCGGCGCAGAACACCGCGGGATGGTGCAGCTTGAACCACGACGAGTAGAACACCAACGAGGCGAATGACAGCGAATGGCTTTCGGGGAAACCGAAGTTCGCGAACGCCTCCAGCTTGTCGTAGATCTTGTCGGCGGTGTCCCCCGTGATGCCGTGCCGCTCCCGCATGCCGTCATAGAACCGGCCGCGAAGTCGCTTCATCTTCTCCGTGGACCTCTTGGATCCCATGGCCCGGCGCAGCTGGTCGGCCTCGGCGGCGGAGAACCCCGCGCAGTCGACGGCCAACTGCATCAGTTGCTCCTGGAAAAGTGGAATTCCCAACGTCTTCCGCAGCGCCTGCTCCATCGACGGGTGGTCGTAGGTGACCTCTTCCTCGTCGTTGCGGCGCTTGATGTACGGGTGCACCGACCCACCCTGAATGGGTCCCGGCCGGATCAGCGCGACCTCGACCACCAGGTCGTAGAACACTCGCGGCTTGAGCCGGGGCAGCGTGGCCATCTGCGCGCGGGACTCCACCTGGAACACGCCGACGGAGTCGGCCC
The DNA here is from genome assembly GCA_025963385.1 of Mycobacterium sp. Lineage (GTDB taxonomy): Bacteria > Actinomycetota > Actinomycetes > Mycobacteriales > Mycobacteriaceae > Mycobacterium. The sequence continues at coordinate 27,891 of JAOPUT010000355.1, read as the reverse complement.
GCTGCAGCATCTCGTACACCGCGGGTTCGGAGAGGTCCAACTTGGACAGGTCGACCTCGATGCCCTTGTGCTCGGCGATCAGGTCGATGGCGTAGTGCAGCGCCGAGAGCATGCCGAGCCCGAGCAGGTCGAACTTCACCAATCCGATTGCCGCGCAATCATCCTTGTCCCACTGCAGGACGCTGCGGTTCTCCATGCGCGCCCACTCCACCGGGCATACGTCGGCGATCGGCCGGTCGCAGATCACCATGCCACCGGAGTGGATGCCCATGTGCCGTGGCAGATCCTTGATCTGCAGCGCCAAATCGACTACCTGCGAGGGTATCTCCTCGACGTCGGGAGAATCGGCGAGTCCGTTCCACCTGCTGATCTGCTTGCTCCACGCGTCCTGCTGCCCCTGCGAGAAACCCAGCGCCCTTGCCATGTCACGCACCGCGCTGCGACCGCGATAGGTGATGACGTTGGCCACCTGTGCGGCGTAGTCGCGGCCATAGCGCTCGTAGACGTACTGAATCGCCTTCTCGCGCAAGTCCGATTCGATGTCGATGTCGATGTCCGGCGGACCGTCGCGGGCCGGCGATAGGAACCGCTCGAACAACAACTCGTTGGCTACCGGGTCGACGTTGGTGACACCGAGCGCGTAGCAGACCGCGGAGTTGGCCGCCGACCCCCGACCCTGGGCCAGGATGTCGTTCTCACGGCAGAACCGGGTGATGTCGTGCACCACCAGGAAGTAACCGGGGAAGTTCAGTTGGCTGATGACCCTCAGCTCGTGCTCGATCTGCGCATAGGCCTGTGAGGCACGTTCCGGCGGTCCGTACCGGTCGCGGGCGCCGGTCATGACGAGATGCCGGAGCCAACTGTCCTCGGTGTGCCCGGGAGGAACCTTGAACGGCGGCAGCTTCGGAGCGATGAGCGCCAGACCGAACGCACATTGCTCACCGAGCGCGGCCGCGGCAGCCACCGCCCCTGGGTGGTGGGCGAACAGCCGCGCCATCTCCTCTCCCGACCGGAGGTGTGAACCACCCAGCGGCGCAAGCCATCCGGCGGCATCGTCCATCGAGTTGCGGGCCCGGATGGCGCCCATCGCCATGGCCAGTCTGCCGCGGGCCGGTTCGGCGAAGTGCGCGGCGGTGGTGGCGACGACGTCGAGCCCGAACCGTGGCGCCAATGCCGCGAGCTGGGCATTGCGCTCGTCGTCGAGCGGATGACCGTGATGGGTCAGCTCGATGCTCACCCGATCGGCGCCGAACCTGTCGACGAGGTCGGCGAGCGCCGCCTCGGCCGCCAGCGGACCGCCTGTCGACAATGCTTGGCGCACATGGCCTTTACGGCATCCGGTCAGGACGTGCCAGTGGCCGCCCGCGGCGTCGGTCAGCGCGTCGAAGTCATAGCGTGGCTTGCCCTTCTCCCCACCCGCCAGGTGGGCCTTGGCGAGTTCCCGTGACAGTCGCCGGTAGCCCTCGGGCCCGCGCGCCAGTACCAGCAGGTGTGGGCCCGGCGGGTCGGGCACCTCGGTGCGGGCGACGTTTCCCAGCGAGAGCTCGGCGCCGAACACGGTCTGCACGTCGAGTTCCCTGGCAGCTTCGGCGAAGCGGACCACGCCGTACAACCCGTCGTGATCGGTCAGCGCGATGGCCCGCAGGTTCAGCCGGGCGGCCTCCTCGACGAGTTCCTCCGGCGTGCTGGCGCCGTCGAGGAAGCTGTACGCCGAGTGGGCGTGCAGTTCGGCATACGGCACCGAGGAGGAGTCACCACCGGCGAGACGATCCGGCGGCTCGTAGCTGCCCCGCTTCCGTGACCACGCCGGACTGTCGCCACCGTCGCCCTCGGGTTCGGGAAGACGCGACCCGGCCCGGCGCGGCTTGCCCGTGAGGACGCGCTCCATCTCGCCCCAGCTCGGCGGTCCGTTGCTCCATCCCACCCGTCCAGGGTAATCGAACGCGTGTTCGAATGCCATCGCCGCCGCTTCTGCGCGAGGGTCGTGGTGACGCGCGAATCACAGCCCACCCGTAGGACTCGCGCACGAAAAATGGAAGGGCGGCGATCCGCTCCTTCCACTCTCAACATATAGCGCACCCGGGGGCTTGCGGCAAGACCCCCGCCATCGCCCATACTCGCTGGCCGAAGCCTTCACCAGCACGAATGGGAGTAGTGGATGCCTGAGATCGACACCGACGTGATCATCGTCGGCGCGGCGCCGACCGGCCTGATGCTGGCCGCCGAGCTGCGTCTGGCGGGCGTGCGCACGCGGGTGTTGGAACGGCTGACCGAACCGGATGCCGTCACGAAGGCAGGCGGGCTCGGCGGCCAGATCCTCGATCTGCTGCGCCATCGCGGCCTACTGGAGCGCTTCGAGTCGGCCAGCGGCCAGCCCCGCCCGGCGCCGCGCTTCCCCTTCGGCGGCCTGCACGTCGACCTCACCCAGCTCGCCGACTCCCCGATGCAGGCGTTGCTCCTCCCCCAGCCCCGGATGGAGAGCCTCCTCGAGGACATCGCCGACGAGCGCGGCGCCGACATCCGCCGTGGCCACGACGTGACGGGACTGAGCCAGGACGCCGAGAAGGTGACCGTGGACGTGCGCGCCCCTGCCGGGCCATACCGGCTCACCGCGCGATACCTGGTGGGCTGCGACGGCGTGCACAGCCGGGTCCGTGACATGGCGGGCATCGGGTTCCCCGGCATCACCTATCCGGACGTGCACCGGCTTGGTGCGTTCGCGATGCCCGATTCGGTGACGCTCCTCGACGACGGAGACTACGAGATCGCCGGCCTCGGCCGCGTCCGCGCGGGCTACACCCAGACACCCCACGGCATCTTCGCCATCAGCTCCTACACCGGAGACGACCTGGGCCTCTACACCAGCGAGGAGCGCGACGCGTCGTACGACGACGAAACGCCGATGACACTGGCCGAATTCGAGGCCAGCGTCCGCCGCGTCCTCGGGATGAGCATCCCGTTGAGTGAGCCAACCCGATTGACGCGCTTCATCTACAGCGCCCGCCAGGCCGACCGGTATCGCGCCGGACGCATCGTCGTGGCAGGCGATGCGGCGCACCAATTCCCGTCAGGAGGGGTGGCCGTCAACGCGGGCATGCTCGACTCGGTCAACCTCGCCTGGAAACTGGGCGCCGAGATCGGCGGCTGGGCACCCGACGGGCTGCTGGACAGCTATCACGACGAACGCCACTTCGCCGGTGCGCGGACGCTGTTGCACACCCAGGCGCAGGTCGCGCTGCGGCGTGGACTCGACCCGGCCGCCGATGCGCTGCGCGAGATCGTGTCCGAGCTGTTCCTCGACGAACCCGCCCAGCAGCGCATCGGCGCGCTCATCGCAGGGGCCGATCTGAGATACCCGATGCCCGACCCAGCTCCACATGCCTTGGCAGGCACGTTCGCATCCGACCTCGACCTGCACTCCGACCTCGACCTGCACTCCGACCTCGACCTGCACGACGCCCGGCCCGTCTTCCTCGACCTCGCCGACCGTGCGGACCTCCGCGAGATCGTCGAACACTGGCGCCACCGCGTCGACGTCCGCGCCGCGAGACCCGATGATCGACCGGCCGATGCGCTTCTGGTCCGACCGGACGCCTACATCGCCTGGGGCGCAACGGTTGACGAGCCTCCCGACGTCGCCGCACCCGCACTGCGCGAGGCACTGACGCACTGGTTCGGCGCCCCCGCCGTGTCGTGCCGATCCACGGAGGGGCCGCTGCACACCCGGACCAGCCAGATCGTATCCCGAGCTGCGCGATGAGTATTGCCGGACGATTCGGTCGATACAGGATGAACGAAGGCCCACACGACGAGGAGACCCGCATGACCACGTCCGCCCTACCCACGGTCGTCGACCAGGACACCTGGCGCACCGCACTCGACGAGCTCCGGGCACGGGAGAAGGCCGCCACCCGCGAACTCGACGCCATCGCCGCGCAGCGCAGGCGACTGCCGATGGTCGAGATGGGTGACTACACGCTGATCGGCGCCGAAGGACCCGTCAGGCTGGTCGACGTCTTCGACGGGCGCCGTCAGCTCATCGTCTACAACCACATGTGGTCCGATGGCGCGGAATGGCAGTGCGGTGGGTGCACGGGGTTCACGTCGCAGTTCACCAGGCTCGAGTTCCTCGGCAGCTACGACGCCCGCTTCGTCATCGTCACGGCAGGCCCGATCGAGGAGGCCCTGGCGTACAAAGCCAAGGTCGGCAACAAGATGGACTGGTACTCGTCGTCGGAGAGCCCGTTCGCCGCGGACGTGGGCGCGGCGCCGGGAACGGGCTTCGCGGTCAACGTATTCCTACGCGACGGTGACACCGTCTACCGCACCTGGCACACCGACGGCCGCGGCACCGAGCAACTCAGCCACAGCTTCGCCCTCATCGATCTGCTGCCGTGGGGCCGCCAGGAGGAATGGCAGGACTCGCCCGAGGGGTGGCCGCAGGTGCCGACCTACTCCAAGTGGCTCGACTCGCCGGACATCGCGCGGCTGTACGGCGGCTAGCGCAGCGGAATGTCTTGCCCTCGTTCGGCTTCCGGCCGGGGTCCGAAGTACCGGCGGTCGGCGACATCGATGGCGACGTCGTTGATGCTGGCCTCGCGACGGCGCATGAGACCGCTCTCGTCGAACTCCCACAGCTCGTTGCCGTAGCTGCGGTACCACTGGCCTGCCGCATCGTGACACTCGTACTGGAAGCGCACGGCGATGCGGTTCCCGTCGAAACTCCACAGGCTCTTGCGCAGCGCGTAGTCGAGCTCCCGCTCCCACTTCGCGGTGAGGAATTCGACGATCGCTGCGCGCCCGGTGACGAACTGGTCGCGGTTGCGCCACTGCGAATCCTCGGTGTAGGCCAGGCTCACGCGATGTGGGTCCCTGGTGTTCCACGCGTCCTCGGCCGCCTGCACCTTGACGACCGCGCTCGCGAGGTCGAAGGGTGGAAACGGCGGTTTGGCATCGGTCATGATGGCCATCATGACGGAAAGACTGGACGGCACGGTGGCTTTGGTGACCGGAGCGAGCAGCGGGATCGGCGAGGCGACGGCACTGGCACTTGCCCGCGAAGGAGCGACGGTCGCCCTCGTCGCGCGCAGACGCGACCGGCTCGACGACCTCAAGCGACGCATCGAGTCGTCCGGCGGCAACGCCATCGCGGTCGAGGCCGACGTCGCCGATCGGCAGCGGGCCCAGGCGGCGGTGGAGACCGTGGTGGCCGAACTCGGACGGCTGGACACCGTCGTCAACAATGCGGGTCTGATGCTCGTCGGCCAGGCCGCCGAGGCCGACACGGCGGACTGGGACACGATGTTGGCGGTCAACGTGCAGGGCCTGCTCTACGTCACGCGGGCCGCCCTGCCGCACCTGATCGCCGCGGCGCAGGACTCCCCGCGCGGTGTCGCCGACGTGGTGAACATCAGCTCCACGGCGGGACGCGTCGCGCGGCCGGGCAATGCCGTGTACGCGCTGACCAAGTTCGGCGTCGGCGCATTCTCCGAGGCCCTGCGCCAGGAAGTGCTCGGGCAGCGGGTGCGGGTCGGTCTCGTCGAGCCGGGCACCGTGCAGACCGAGATCACGAACCACCTGCCCGCCGCCGACCGCGAGGCGATCGCCAAGCGAACCGAAGGCATGGAGAAACTCGAGCCCGGTGACATCGCCGACGCCGTCACCTTCATGGTCACCCGCGGGCGACGGGTCGCGGTCAACGAGATCCTGGTGCGGGCGGCCGAACAGACCTGGTGAGGGTGGCAGGATCCAGCCATGACCCGATGGATCGCGATGATCGTCCTCGCCGTGGCGGCGACCGTCACGCCGATCGCCTCGGCCGCACCGCCGCACGACGTCACGATGACGTTCATCCGCCATGGCGAGTCGACGGGGAACACGTCGGGATTCATCGATACGACGACACCGGGTCCGGGGCTCACCGACGTCGGCCGCGAACAGGCGCGCAAGGTGGCCGTCCGCTTCGGGAACGCCGGCTTCGACGGAGTGTTCGCGTCGACCATGATCAGGACGCAACAGACGGCCCAGCCCCTCGCCGACCGCATCCGTCAGCCGGTGCAGGTACTCCCCGGGCTGCAGGAGATCGAAGCAGGCGACTACGAGGGCCGACCCAACTCCGACGGAGCGGCGTACTTCGACGTCCTGAGGCAGTGGGCACAGGGTGACCGCGACGCACGCATCCCCGGCTCGATCGACGGCAACGAGTTCGAGGCCAGGTTCAACGATGCCGTCGCGACCGTCTACGCGACCGGAGACCGCAATCCGGTCGTCTTCTCACACGGCGGCGCCATCGCGCTCTGGACGCTGATGAACGCCGTCAACGTCGACCCGGCACTGCTGGAGTCCGAGCCGTTGAACAACACCGGTTACGTCGTCGTGCACGGAAGTCCAACGGCGGGTTGGACACTCGTCGACTGGAACGGCAAGAAGTTCTGACGGTCAGTCGAGGTACTCGGCTGTCCCGTCCTCGAGCACCAGCCGGGCGTTCGACCCGTCGGTGCCCGCCGCCTCCGTGCGGAACACCGCGTGGCCCGGCTCCGTGCGCCACACCGACGTCGTCAGCGTCTCACCGGGGAAGACCGGCGACGTGAACCGGGCGCCGACTGCCGTGATCTTGGTGGCGTCACCGCCGCCGAGCTCGGCTACCAGCACGCGTCCGGCCACCCCGTAGGTGCACAGCCCGTGCAGGATCGGCTTCGGGAAGCCCGCCAGGTTCTTGGCGAACCACGGGTCGCTGTGCAACGGGTTGCGGTCGCCGGACAGCCGGTAGATCAGCGGTTGGTCCTCGGTGGTCGGCAGCGCGACCTTCGCGTCCGGTTCGCGGTCGGGGATCTGCGGCGCGACGGGCCGCTCCCCCGGCTCGCCACCGAAACCACCTTCGCCGCGGATGACGGCGGTCGACACCGACTCGGCAATCACCTCACCGGTATCCGGATCGGTGCCGGTGCCCTTGAGCACCAGGATGGCGTTCTTGCCCTCGCCCTTGTCCTGGATGTTGGCGACCTCGGAGGTGACGTTGAGCTTGCCCGACGGCGGCAGCGGCGCGTGCAGGCGGATCTGCTGCGAGCCGTGCAGGAGCATGGCCCAGTTGAACGACCCCACCTCGGCCGCCGCAGCCCACGCCGGGCAGGCGATGACGGCGTAGGTCGGCAGCACCTGCTGCTTGATGTCGTGGCTGTTCTCGGTCGTGAACGCCAGGTCCTTGGTTCCTGCACCGACTCCCAGCGCGTACAGCATGGTGTCGCGCTCGGTCCATTCGAACGGTTGCGGCGCGGTCTTGGCACCGATGGCGTCTGGGTTGATCGGCATGCTTCTCCCTCGAAGGCGTGGACGGCTGAATCGGACGATAGCCGTCGTCGAGGTGTCGATCCCGATCGGGTCACACCTGGTTGACGGTTGCTTGGAGGGGGCGCACCATGGCTCGCATGCGCTATGTCGTTACCGGCGGTACCGGGTTCATTGGCCGCCGCGTCGTGTCCGCGATCCTCACCCGCGACGACGATCCCGAAGTCTGGATCCTGGTGCGACGAGGATCGCTGTCGCGCTTCGAGCGACTGGCCGAGGACTGGGGTGATCGCGCGAAACCCCTCGTCGGTGATCTCACTGCGCCCGCCCTGGGGCTCTCCGAGGACACCGTCGCCGAACTCGGCGGCGTCGACCACGTGGTGCACTGCGGCGCGATCTACGACGTCACCGCCGACGATGACGCCCAGCGCGCCGCCAACGTCGACGGCACCAGGGCGGTGATCGACCTCGCCGTGCGCGTGGACGCCACCCTTCACCACGTGTCATCGATCGCGGTGGCCGGCACGTTCCCCGGCGAGTACACCGAGGAGGATTTCGACGTCGCGCAGGACCTGCCGACGCCGTATCACCAGACCAAGTTCGAGGCCGAGATGCTGGTGCGCGCCGCCCAGGGACTGCGTTACCGCGTCTACCGGCCTGCCGTCGTCGTCGGAGACTCCCGCACCGGTGAGATGGACAAGATCGACGGCCCGTACTACTTCTTCGGTCTGCTGGCGAAGCTCGCGGTCCTACCGAGTTTCACGCCGATGCTGCTGCCCGACACCGGCCGCACCAACATCGTCCCGGTGGACTTCGTCGTCGATGCTCTGACCGAACTGATGCACGTGCCGGGCCGCGACGGTCAGACCTTTCACCTGACGGCACCGAAATCGATTGGGCTGAAGCAGATCTACCGCGGTGTCGCCAAGGAGGCCGGCCTGCCCGCGCTCCGCGGCTCGCTGCCCGGTTCGGTCGCGACGCCGTTCCTGAAGGCGACCGGGCGCGCGAAGGTTCTGCGCAACATGGCGGTCACCCAGCTCGGCATTCCGGCCGAGGTCATCGACGTCGTGGACCTCGCACCGACGTTCACCTCGGAGATCACGGCAGAAGCCCTGCGCGACAGTGGAATACGTGTGCCCGAGTTCTCGTCCTACGCCCCCGCGCTGTGGCGGTACTGGGCCGAGCACCTCGACCCGGACCGCGCGCGCCGCGACGACCCGACGGGTGCCCTGGTGGGCCGCCACGTCATCATCACGGGTGCGTCCAGCGGCATCGGGCGCGCCTCGGCGATCGCCGTGGCCGACCGCGGGGCGACGGTGTTCGCCCTGGCCCGCAATGCCGAAGCGCTCGACGACCTCATCGCCGAGATCCGCCGATCAGGCGGTGACGCGCACGCTTTCACGTGCGACGTCACCGATTCGGCGTCTGTGGAGCACACCGTGAAGGACATCCTCGGCCAGTTCGGCCACGTCGACTACCTGGTGAACAACGCCGGGCGTTCGATCCGCCGATCGGTGTCGGCGTCCACCGACCGGCTGCACGACTACGAACGCGTCATGGCCGTCAACTACTTCGGCTCCGTCCGGATGGTGCTCGCGTTGCTACCGCACTGGCGCGAGCGCCGGTTCGGGCACGTCGTCAACGTGTCGAGCGCGGGCGTGCAGGCCAGCAGCCCGAAGTACAGCGCCTACATCCCGAGCAAGGCGGCACTCGACGCCTTCGCCGAAGTGGTCGGCACCGAGACGCTTTCGGATCACATCACGTTCACCAGCATCCACATGCCGTTGGTGGAGACGCCGATGATCGCGCCGTCGCGCAGGCTGAACCCGATGCCCCCGATCACCGCCGACCACGCGGCCGCCATGGTGGTGCGCGGCCTGGTGGACAAGCCAGCCAGGATCGACACCCCGATGGGGACGCTGGCCGACGTCGGCATGTACTTCACGCCGCGTCTGTCCCGACGGGTGCTTCATCAGGTGTACCTCGGCTATCCCGACTCGCCTGCGGCCAGAGGGGTGGCGGTGCACGAACCCGCGTCACGGGAGGAGCACGCGCCTGCCCGACGACCCAAGCGCCCGGCGCGCGCCGCCGCGACGAACATCCGAGTGCCGCGGGCGGTCAAACGCGCCGTCCGACTGGTCCCGGGAGTGCACTGGTAGATCACCGGCCTTACTGTGGGCGGCGTGACCGGGTCGATCGACAAGCGAGAGGGCCCGAAGGCGTCATCACCCGTGTTCGTCGACGTCGATACCGGGGTCGACGACGCGATGGCCCTCGCCTACCTACTCGCCAGCGAGGATGCCGAGATCGTCGGCATCGCCTCGACGGCGGGCAACGTGCCCGTCGACCAGGTCTGCACCAACAACCTGGGCCTGCTCGCACTCTGCGGCGTTGGCGACATTCCGGTGTCGAAGGGTGCCCAACGTCCGCTGGCCATACCCCTGCGGACAGCCGAGGACACCCACGGGCCGGAGGGACTCGGGTACGCGCGGCTGCCCGCGGGCGACGGCAGTCTCACCGAGTACGACGCGGCGACCGCCTGGGTGCGGGCGGCACGTGCCCAGCCCGGCGAGCTGATCGGCCTGGTCACGGGACCCCTGACCAACCTGGCGCTGGCCATGCGCATCGAGCCGAGCCTGCCGAGGCTGTTGCGGCGGCTGGTCATCATGGGCGGCGCGTTCGACTATCCGGGCAACACCACTCCCGTGGCCGAGTGGAACATCAACGTCGATCCCGAGTCCGGCTCCGAGGTGTTCACCGTGTGGAGCGCGGCATGGGGACTGGACAAACCGACACACCTACCAATCGTGTTGGGGCTCAACCTGACCGAGAAGATCGCCATGACACCTGCGATCCTCAGCAGGCTGGCGGCCGCCGCTGGCTCGGCCACCACTCCGATGAGCGTCCTCGACGATCGCGGCTCGAAGTCGGCAGCGTCCAATCCGCTGATTCGCGTCCTCGAGGACGCGATGCGCTTCTACTTCGAGTTCCACTTCGATCAGGGCGAGGGCTACCTCGCCCACATGCACGACCCGCTCGCCGCCGCCGTGGCGCTCGACCCCGATCTGGTGCGTTACAAGAGGGCGACCGTCGACGTCGAGTTGACGGGCACCCTGACCCGCGGCATGACCGTGGCCGACTGGCGTGGGCACTGGGGCCGACACCCCAACGCGCACATCGGCATCGACGTCGACCCGGAGGTGTTCTTCGAACGGTTCATCGCGCGGGTGGGGCCGTTCGCCGCCACGCTGGGCTGAGGCTCTCAGTCGTCGGTCACGACGAGGGTGACGTCGATGTTTCCGCGCGTGGCGTTGGAGTACGGGCAGACGTGGTGCGCCTTCTCGGTCAGCGCCTGCGCCGTGGCGTGGTCGACGTTGGGCAGGGTGATCTCCAGTTCCACCGCCAGGCCGAACGCGCCATTGTCCAGCGCGCCGATCGAAACCCGTGACCCGACGGCCGAATCCGAGACGTCGGCCTTCTCCTGGCGTCCCACCAGCCGCAGTGCGGAGTGGAAGCAGGCGGCGTAGCCGATGGCGAACAACTGCTCGGGATTGGTGCCGTCACCGCTGCCGCCCATCTCCTTCGGGATGGCCAACTCGAGGTCCAGCCGGCCATCGGCACTGCGGGCATGCCCGTCGCGGCCGTCACCGGTAGTCAGGGCTTCGGCGGTGTAGAGGGTCTTCATGCGGTTTCCCTTCCTAGCGATGCGTTGAGTGCATCGGTGAGTTGCCGAACTGCGTCGCGCAGTTCGGTGGCGTTCCGTTCGGTCATGCCGGTCGACGAGAAGAGCCGTTCCGGGATGCACTGGGCACGACTCTCGAGTTCGCGCCCGGCGTCGGTGAGGGTGACGTCGACGAGGCGCTCGTCGGCCGACGAGCGCTCGCGGCGCACGAACCCGTTGGCCTCCAACCGTTTCAGCAGCGGTGACAGCGTCCCGGAGTCCAGCTGGAGGCGCTCGCCGAGTTGGCCGACCGTGACGCGTTCGGATTCCCAGAGCACCAGTAGCACCAGGTACTGGGGGTAGGTCAGATTCATCTCGGTCAGGACCGGTCGGTAGGCCGCGGTCATCGCCCGCGACGCCGAGTACAGGGCGAAGCAGAGGTGCTGATCGAGCCTCATGGTGGCCATGCCAGGACTGTAGCCCACAATTCAATTGTGCACAATTGATTATTCTGAACTACTCATAGACCCCCTCGAGGAACCACTGCCGCTGTCGATAGCAGAGCAGCATCGCCCGATCGGCGACATCGCCTCGGCCACCCGGCTGTTCCAACAGCACCTGCACTCGCGCCGTCCGGCCGGCCTTCACCGGTCCCGTGCCCGATACCTCTGGGTCCCACCACCTTTCGTCGACGGGCCACGGTCCCGCCCACCATGTCAACCTCCCCGACACCCTGCCCTCTCCGGTCAGACGCACCGGGTCTGCAGAGAACAACCCCCGACCGGTCACCCGCACGGGATCACCCTTGGCGTCGAGCAACTCCACCGGATCGTCGAGCAGGACGGCCGGTGACGGTTCGGGAAGCTGACCCGGCCATGGCTGGCCGGGGTCGGCCCGCGGCACCGGCTCGTCACCCAATGGCGTGAGGGTGATGCGTTCGGCAGGCCCCCGGCCACCGCTGAGCACCGGCACCTGCACCGACTCCGGTCCGAGCAGTCCCTGCACCCGCACCAGTGCCCGCCGGGCACGCAACCGGTCATCGTCACCGGAGGAACCCCACAGCGGCAGCTGCAACGCCGCGGCCGACACCACCTCCACCGGATGCAGGCGCAGTGTGGTGATCGGGGCCGTGGGTCGGTCGTCGGGATTGCGCCGGTTCAGCCAACCGTCGAGCTGCCACCGCACCCTGTCGGCGGTGGCATCCTCGGTCAGCGGCTCGGCGCACCGCCAAACACGTTGCATCTCTTCACCATTGGCAGTGATCGCATGGATCGCCAACCGGGTGCAGCCCACCCCCGACGCCTCGAGGCTGCGATGCAGTTCACCGGCAAGCGACCGTCCGGCGAAGGCAGCCGCGTCCACCCGGTCCACCGGAGGGTCGCAGTCCATGACGGCGTCGAGGTCCGGTGGCGACTCCCGCCCCGACGGTCCTCTGGCGGACTCCCCGCGGGCGAACCGGTGGGCCGTGATCGCATCGGCACCGAATCGGGAGGCGACGTCGGTGCGTGAGAGCGCAGCGAACTGCCCGATGCTTCGAATACCCATGCGCCACAACAGGTCGGCCAAGTCATCACGGCCGGGCGCCGCCAGACTCGGCTCGGCGGCGAGCTGCCGGATCGACAGGGCGGACAGGAAGGACGCGTCCCCACCGGGTTCGACGATGTAGCCGGCGCGGGCGGCGAACACCGCGGTGGGCATCTGGTCGGCGATGCCGACCTGACACTCCGCCCCCGCTGCGGCGACCGCGTCGACGAGCCGCTCCGAGGCGGACTGTTCCGAACCGAAGTAGCGGGCCGCCCCGCGCACCGGCAACACCAGCAGGCCCGGCCGCAGCACCTCCGCGCGCGGGACGACCTCATCCACCGCCGCCGTCACGCCCTCGAAGTGCCTGGCATCGCGGCCGGGGTCGGCGGCGGCGACGTGGACCTGTGGGCAGCGCGCTTGAGCCTCCCTTCGCCGCAACCCCCTTCGCACGCCGGCCGAGCGGGCCGAGGCCGAACACGCGACGACGCGGTTGGCCAGGGTGACCACTACGGGATCGGTCGCAGGCAGACCCGCCGCGGCAGCCGCCGCCACCGCGGGCCAGTCCATGCACCAGATGGCCAGCACCCGGCCCGGCATGTCATCCGCCCACTACCCGGGCGTGGCCGACCGACCGGCCAGAGGCCCTGGTCGCCAACCGCACCCGACTTATCCGCCCGCATCCCGGTGTCGGCGCACCGGCACCGGCACCCGTCACCTCGTAGCCGGAGACCCTCGACTCGAGCCGGGCCGACGCCCCGTGCCAGTCACCGTCGGTGACCAACAGGGTGCAGCCCTTCTGACGGGCCCGAGCCGTCACGGCTCGCGCCCTGGTCGGCGCCACCACCCGCCCCCCGAGACCGAGCACGACCAGGTCCAGCCCGTCCATCAGCACCGCGGCCACCTCGACCGGATCCGCCCCTGGGTCGGGGATCACCGCGAGCCTGCTCAGATCGGCGCCCATCTCGACGGCGGCGAGAAGGCCCACGTCGGGCTGACCGACGATCGCCGCATGCCCACCCGCCGCAGTCACCGCCGCCACCATCCTCAGCGACAGCGATCGGGCTCCCGACAGCACCGCCACCGCACCGCGGGGCAACGAGTCAGGTAGGGCGTCGGCCAGCGATTCCGGGAGCGGTAGCAAAGTTTCCGAGGGGGGCAGCGAGGCGCGCGAAGGCATCGGTCCGCGGTGCGTCGAACCCGCTGAACCCGACGTTCTCCCGGACACTTCCGCCATCTTGCGCCGGAGGTGTTCTACCTGTTCAGCGCGGTTTGACGCACGCAAGTCAACAGGCGCCACCGCCGTCACAACAGCACCTCTCGCACCATCCGGCTCGCCTTCTCATTCGAAAGTATGTTCGATACGACGAGTAAACACTTACCCCCCGACACCGTCAAGCGGATCGGAGGGCTCGAGCGAGTGACTCTAAGCCTCCAGTGAAATGCCTGTGCGACCGTTCAAACCGTCGGCTAGAGTGCGGTGACCGGCACCCGCTTCGGGAAGGGACTGGTGCACGCGTCCAGTTCTCGAGGCCGTGCGGGATCGCCTGGCGATTCGCCGAAGACCATATGTTGGCAATTCGGGGATTAGTAAGGAACAACCATCATGAGGTCACATCGTCTGGCTCGCCGTGTCGCGGCCTACGCGGGGGGTGCCGCCATCGTCGCGATGGTCGGCCTGACCGCGGCGTGCGGCGGTTCGGAGAAGGCTCCCGAAACGTCGACCACCACGACAACCACGACCACCACCGCGCCGTCGTCGGCGCCTTCGGTGACGCCCACCGAGAAGTCGATCAACCCCACGGGCGGCAACCTCTTCACGCCACCGGTCAAGGCGCCGCCCGCGCCGACGGCCATCCCTGGCGACAACTGACATCACGCGGTCTCGAGACTTCATCGCGGGGCCGTCCGACCACGACACCATGCCGTCACCGACGATGACAGCGCCACTGGCCAGTAACAAGAGTTACTGGCCGTGGCTACTGGTCGCCGTCATGGTCGGAGTCATGGCGTGCACCTCGGATCTGAGGACCACGCCGAGCACCGAGTCGCCCACCGTCATCAGCGGCCCGTTCGCATCGTTGTTGGCTGCCTCGACCGATCTCGGTCCGGCGCGCGGTAACCACGTGCAACTCACGGCGATGCTGACCGAGAACCGCCGTCCCGATGCGCTCATCGGTTGGGCGGGTGAGCACGGCCTGTCCATAGAGTGGCGCCCCAACGATGGTTGGGCCGTCGTCGAGGGCACACCCGACCACGTGGCGAACGCGTTCGGTGTCGAGGTGCATGACTATCGCGGGCAGCAGGGACAGGAGTTCTACGCGTCTCCGCAGCAGCCGGAGATTCCTCACGAGTTGCGCAACGAAGTCAGTCAGTTCGGCCGAATCCTCAGTTACACACCGCATCACGAATCGCGTCCAGACTTCATACCGATGGACGTGCCGGACCGCGGGCTGACACCTGCCGCCCTCCTCAACACCTACAACGCGGCAGGCATGGCGCGAAACGGCTTCACGGGCAAGGGCACGACGATCGTGATCTTCGCATTCAACGGTTTCGGCCAGTCCGACCTCGACACGTTCGCCGCTCAGAACGCGCTTCCCAAGTTCACCCCCAGGGTCGTCGGTAACACTCTGCCCGAGCCGTACGGTGAGACCACGATGGATCTCGAAGTCGCACATGCGATTGCGCCAGATGCCGAGTTGGTCGTCGTCAACGCCCGCCCGACCGTCGAGGGCGAGGGGGCATTCCAGAAGATCGGCAAGATGATGGAGGACACCGCCAACCAGTTCCCCGGTGCCATCTGGAGCCTCTCGATCGGCTGGGGGTGCGACAAACTGCTCACCGCAGCGGATTTGGCGCCGGTGCGCTCAGCGCTCGCCGGCGCACACCGCAGCGGGACCACGGCCTTCAACGCCAGCGGCGACCTGGCCGGCCTCGAGTGCAAGGGGGGCGACGACTGGGACTCCCCGCCGGGACCGGCCGACGTCGGGCTGGATTCCATTGCCTCCCTACCGGAGATGACGAGCGTCGGTGGCACCACGCTGTCCACGGACAAAGAGGGCCGATGGATCGCCGAGCAGGCCTGGTTCGACGTCCCCCTCTCCCAGGGCACCGGTGGCGGGGTGTCGGCACTGTTCGACCTCCCGCCATGGCAGGAGGTCGAGGCGGGACAGGTTCCCCGCAACCGCAACACGGGCAAGCGCCTGACCCCCGACATCTCTGCCGTCGCCGACCCGTTCACCGGGGTGAACATCGTCCTCAACGGAGCCAACGTGGTTGGGGGTGGCACCTCACAGTCGGCACCCATCTGGGCAGGCCTGGCCGCAGTGATGACCCAGTACCTCAAGGCCAATGGCGGCGGCCCGATCGGTGACATCAACCCGCTGCTGTACCAAATCGCCCAGGGCGCTCCGTTGCCCGCGTTCCGGGACGTCGTCCTCGGCGGCAACGCCGTCGACATCGCGGGGCCGGGTTACGACCTGGTCAGCGGACTCGGCACCCCGGACATCGACAATCTCGCCCGCAACCTGCTCGTCCTGCAGAGGATCAGCCAATGAGCACCCGAAGACGATCGCGAGTGAGGATCGCAGCGAGGAACGAGCGAGGACCGGAGCGAGCGGGAGTCGAGCAGTGAGCACCGAGTCAGAAGAGACGGGTGGCGGCACCCCCGGCCTGGTCGAGTGCCCGGTATGCCGCGTCGAGGTTCCCGAGGGCGAATACTGCGGCCTCTGCGGGATACCCCTCAAGGAACACGGTCGCAAGGGCCCGGGCTGGCTGCGCCTCAAGGCCTACAGCGCTTCACCCGGTGAACACCTGCTGCGGCCGAACATCGTCAGCTCGCTCTTCCCTCATCTGTCGCCCAGTTCGCGCATGCCGTTCATGCTGGGCCTCGGCGCGATACTCGCCTGCCTCATCGCCGCCACCCTGTTCCGACTGCCCGCCGCCCTCATCACGGTCGCCGCGCTCGGCCTACCGCTGCTGTTCCTCATCTACCTGCAGGAGTCCGACGTCTACAGCGACGTCCCGACCAGCACCCTGGTGGTGACGGCGGGCCTGGGCATCGGTCTCGGCGTCGGGTGGGTGCTGCTGACCGGGGCGATGATCGCGCGGGCGTACGACGTGGGGTTGGGTGTAGGCATCGCCGGGTCCCGGGTCCTTCGGGACGGCCTCGGCGTCCCCATCGCAGGCTTGGTGTTGATGCTCGTCCCAGCGATACTGGTGCGGCTGGTGCGTCCTGGACAACGAGAATCCTTGGACGGCTTCGCGATTGGCGCACTGGGTGCACTGATGTTCACCGCGGCAGCACAGATGACCCGGCTGGCGCCACAGTTCAGCGGCGGCATGATCGCCAAGGCCAGGCCGATGACGGGCTTGATGGTCGAGGCGGGTATCCGCGGTATCGCGGTCCCCCTCACGGCGGCGGCGGTCGGCGGTCTCATCGGCACCGCACTGTGGTTCACCAGTCCGGCCAACAAGAAGGACCAGCACCGCAACTTCGTGCGCATCGCCCTTGCCGTGTTCGCGGGCGTGGTGCTGACGATGTACGCCTCGCTCGGTCTGGTCGACATCGCGCGGTTCCCCCAAATTCTGCAACTCGCACTGCATCTCGCGGTGACGGCCGTGGCACTACTCGCCCTGCGGGTCGGCCTGCACCTCGCCCTGCTGCATGAAGCCCACGACGAGATCCTCTCGGACGAACCCCTGCTGTGTCCGTACTGCGGCACGGTGGTGCCCGACATGGCCTTCTGCGTGGCGTGCGGCGCGGCCACCCGCGCATCCTCGCGATCGTCACGGCAGTCCCGCCGTGAGATCAGGCCCGTACGCGCCGACACCGGTCCGGAACCGGGGGCCGACGAACAGTGACCACGCTCGTTCAGGGCTATTCGACGCAGGCAGGCACCTATACGGTGCCCACCCTGCCCATAACGTCACACCGGCGGCTGCTCGTCGTCTGGGTGGCGGCCATCGGCCTGGTCGCCGCAGGCCTCGTCGCCATGTCCGGTGCCCTGGAGAAGCCGTCGGCGCGTTACATCTGCCCACCCGATTGCGGACAACCGCCGATGCGCCAGCCCGTCACGGTCAACCCGCGCTACACCGCGCCGGACGGAACTTTCTCGGTCTCCTACCCCGCCCCGGGAACCGCCTACAAGGTCACCCCCGGCGACCGCGGCGTCACGGCCGACCTCCTGGCCGGTGACGGCGGCACCATGCGGCTCTTCGGCCAACCCGCCAACGGTCGCAACCCCAAGGAGATCGCCAACCAGCTGGTCAAGCAGACCTTCCCCGACACCAAGATGGCGTACGAGATCCCCAACGCGATGGTCGGTTACCAGCCGGGATACGGAATGGTCGCGGACTGTTGGCCGCAGGGTTCCAACTCGAGCTACGCCCGGATGCGGGTCGTCGTGGTGGTGGCCATCAAGAACGATCTTGCCTTGGTGGCCGGAGCGGTCGGCCCCTACCACCCGTTCGGGCCGGACTTCGGGTCGGGCAAACCGTCCGCAGCCAACCTGCAGCTGGCCCTTGACATGGGCAAATACGTCAACAGCTTTGCCTGGCGCGGCGACCCCTTGCGCTAATCCTCCTCGCCGACGTGTGAGCTGAATCTCGCATAACCGAATGTTGACATTGACAAATGTCATCATTTGCTGCTGTACTGCCAATGTGACCACCGACACGATGCCAGCGCGGGGATCGATGCGATCGCGGGGCGCAGCCGCGGTGAGCGGACTGACCCTCCGTCAGCTCAGCGCGGTCCTGCCGCCCGAACGTGCGTGGGGGTTGTGGACGTCGCGCCAGATCGTCGCGCGGATCATGGACACCTTCGGCCCGTCGCTCGCAGGTACCGAGGTCGAGAAGGTCGACGTCCGTCTGCGCGGAGGTGGACGCGTCGTCGGTGAGTGGGTACGCGGCGAGGGAGTCACCCGCAGCGACCAGTGCGTGTACTTCCTGCACGGCAGCGGTTTCGCGCTGTGCTCACCGCGCACCCATCGCAGGCTGACGGCGTGGCTGTCCCGACTGACCGGGCTTCCGGTGTTCTGCGTCGACTATCGACTGGCGCCCCGACACCGTTTCCCCGCAGCGGCGGTCGACGTCCGCTCGGGTTGGGACTGGCTGTGCCGGGATAAGGGCTTCGCCCCCGACCGGATCTTCATCGCCGGCGACTCGGCAGGTGGGCATCTCGCGGTCGACCTGCTGTTGCAGCCCGACGTGGAGCATCCGGCAGGGATGGCGCTGTTCTCCCCGTTGGTCGACCTGACCTTCGGGTTGGCGCGTGCCCGTGAGGAACTGCGCCGCGACCCCGCCATCCGCGCGGCCGACGCCGCCAAGCTCGTCGGCTTGTACTGCGGCGGAACCGATCTCACGCACGCGCGGCTGACCCTCGATGTCGCGCGCGGACGCCGGATGCCGCCGACGCTGGTCCAGGCCGGTGGTGGCGAGATGCTGGTCGCCGACGCCCGCAAGCTGGCCGCCGACATCACGGCGGCGGGTGGTGACTGCGAGCTGCAAGTGTGGCCCGATCAAGTGCACGTGTTCCAGGCGTTGCCCAGGCTCGCGCCCGAGGCCGCCCCCGCGATGCGACGGGTGGCCGCATTCATCGAGCAGTCGTTGCGCCGCGACGAAACCAAGCGCGCCGCCGGGTGATGAGCACGGTGAACCCCTTTGGATCATCCCCCAAGCGCAGCCACCGGGCCGACGCCGTCATCACCGGCGCGGGCAGCGGCATTGGCGCGGCGTTCGCCACCGAACTCGCCCGACGCGGCGGCCGTGTCGTGTGCAGCGACGTCGACGAGGGGTCGTCACGAGCCACCGCCGATGCCATCGTGGCCGCGGGCGGTCACGCCACGTCCGTCCGCTGCGACGTCTCCCGGCTCGGCGACGTCCAGCAGCTCGCCGCGGAAGCACAGACCTGGCTCGACGGGCCGCCGACGCTGGTGATCAACAACGCCGGGGTGGGCGCGGGTGGCGCACCCATCGGCGACATCGACATCGAGGACTGGAACTGGGTTCTCGGCATCAACCTGTGGGGCCCCATCCACGGCTGCCAGGTGTTCACGCCCATCCTGCGCGAGGCGGGCCGACCGGGCGGGATCATCAATGTGGCCTCGGCCGCCGCGTTCGGCGCCGCGCCGGGTATGGCCGCCTACAACGTCAGCAAGGCCGGCGTGCTGTCGCTGTCCGAGACGCTCGCCGCCGAGTTGTTCGGCACCGGCATCAACGTGACCGTGCTGTGCCCGACGTTCGTCAAGACGAACATCCTCATCTCAGGCGGCAAGTCCGGCACCATCTCGGCCCGCTCGAGCCAGCTGGCCGACCGGCTCATGCGATGGACCGGCTTCTCGCCGTTGCGCGTCGCGCGTACGTGCCTGGACACCAACGATCGTGGCGGCCTGTACTGCATGCCGCAACCCGATGCCCGAATCGGCTGGGGCATCAAGCGTTTCAGTCCGACGGTCTACACCCGTGCCGCGGGTCTGACCAATCGCATCACCCAATAGGAGGTAGCCATGGCCATCGACATGGAGGCAATGCTCGCCAAGATCAAGGATCGGCAGTGGGCGCTGGCCGACATCGACTGGGATGCACCGGGAGCCGAGACCATCAGCGACGAGTTCCGGCCCAAGCTGAAGGCGTTCATGGCGGACCTGTGCTGGATCGAGAACGTGGGCGCCCGCGGATTCGCCGCGCTGGCCAAGAAGGCGCCGACTCCGACCCTCGCGGAGATCTACCGGTACTTCCACGCCGAGGAACAGCGCCACGCCAACGCCGAACTGGCGCTGATGAAACGCTGGGGCATGCTCGACGGCGGTGAGATGCCCGAGCCCAACGTGAACATCCGACTGGCCATCGAGTGGCTCGACAAGTACTCCGACGACATGTCGCTGTCGGTCCTCGGCACCGTCATCCCGATGCTGGAGGTGGCACTCGACGGCGCGCTCCTCAAGTTCCTCCTGGACGAGGTCGACGACCCCGTCTGTCATCAGGTCTTCGAGAAGATCAACAACGACGAATCCCGACACATCGCAGTCGATTTCGAGGTGCTGAACATGATCGGCCATGCGACGGCTCGCAAGCTGGCCGTCGACTTCGTCGGTGGCATCGCCAGTCCCGGACTGATCATCGGGATGATCATGTACGTCCCCCTGCTGAACCGGATGCGCAACAACATCGTGGACATGGGGTTGGAACCCGAACGCCTCTACAAGGCGATGATGCGGTTCAAGGAACTCGGCGGCCGCGCCGAATACACCTGGCGGGTACCGACGTATCAGATGCTCAAGCTGCACGCGCGCATGGTGGTGAAGCCCGACAACCCGTACCACTGGATCGCCAATCCGATGGTGTGGGCGTCCGATCGCTACCCGAGGAGGCTGCTGAAGCCGATCCCGTCCTGGTTCAAGGAACTCACCCACGAACCGGCGGCGTGACATGGCGGCCCGCAACCACGTCTACGACACCCTCATCGTCGGCACCGGTTTCACCGGCATCGGCGCCGCCATCAAGCTGACCGAGGCCGGGGTCGACGACCTCGTCATCGTCGAGCGCGACCACCGCGTCGGCGGCACGTGGCGCGACAACACGTACCCCGGTGCGGCGTGCGACATCCCGTCGCTGCTGTACTCGTTCTCATTCGTCGCGAACCCCACCTGGTCGCGCGCCTACTCGCCGGCGGCCGAGATCCGTCAGCACATCGAGGACATGGTGGACCGCTTCGACCTGAGACGACGGATTCGGTTCGGCGTCGAGGTCAACGGTCTGGTGTTCGACGAGGACGAGGGGGTCTGGGACGTCTCGACCACCGGGCGCGAGAAGTACCGTGCCCGCACGGTGGTACTGGCGTCCGGTCCGCTCCCCGACCACGGGTGGCCCGACATCCGAGGTCTCGACAGCTACGAGGGTCACAAGATTCACAGCGCCCGCTGGGATCACTACTACGACTTCGCCGGAAAGCGCGTGGCCGTCATCGGCACCGGCGCCAGTGCCGTGCAGATCGTGCCGGAACTGGTCAAGACGGCCGGCTTCGTCAAGGTCTTTCAGCGCACACCGGGCTGGGTGATCCCACGCCCGGACGTGGCCATCCCCGGCCGGGCTCAGGAGCTGTTCGCGAAAGTCCCTGCGGTGCAACAACTCGCGCGTCAGGCACTGTTCTGGGGACACGAGGCCAGTGCGACCGCACTGGTGTGGGACTCCCCGCTGAGCTCGGTCGTCGCCCGCCTGGGCAAGGCGCACCTGAAACGACAGGTGAAGGATCCGTGGCTGCGCAGGCAGCTGACGCCGGACTTCACCCCTGGTTGCAAGCGGATGCTCGTCTCGAGCGACTACTACCCGGCGCTGCAGCGCGACAACTGCAAGCTCATCGACTGGCCCATCGCGACCATGAGCCCGGTGGGCATCCGCACCAGCGACGGTGTCGAGCACCACCTGGATGCCGTCGTGTTCGCCACCGGGTACGACGTGCACCTGACGGGGCCGCCCTACCCGGTCACCGGGCTTGGGGGCCGGTCGCTCGCCGACGAGTGGATCCGCGGCGCCCAGGCCTACAAGAGCATCAACGCCAGCGGCTACCCGAATCTGTTCTTCATGACGGGGCCCAACTCCGGTCCGGGGCACAACTCGCTGCTGGTGTTCGTGGAGGGCCAGATCGAGTACGCCGTCGCGGGTATCACCCACATCCTGCGGGACGACCTGCGCTATCTCGACGTGCGTGCCGAAGTGCAGCGGCGCCACAACGAGCAGCTTCAGAGGCGGCTGACGAAGACCACCTGGATGAGCGGCTGCAGCAGTTGGTATCTGACTGCTGACGGATTCAACGCCTCCATGTACCCGGGGTTCGCCACCCAGTATCTTCGACAGATGCGTGAGTTCCGCTTCGGCGACTACGACGCCGTACCGGGGGGCAAGAGCGAAGCAACCGGGGGATCTTCGCAGCGCCGTACCCCCGCGGCCGTCGGTATGAGTTCGTCGGCCTGACATGCCGCCGGCCAGGCAGCCGCGGCAACAAGCGGGCGCGATCTCGACGATCCTGAACGGGCTTCGTCGCGCGCCGAGACAGATCCGGCGGGGTTCCCGCGACGTCATCGAGAACGCGGTGTCGCAGCTGTTCGACGCGGCCGTCCAACCCCACGGTGTCGCGGCATCGGGCGAGTACCGCATCGACGAGCTCGCGCGGCTGGCAGGCACCACGACGCGTAACATCCGCGTCTACCGCGATCGTGGCCTGCTGCACCCGCCGCTGCGGGTCGGCCGCATCGCCCTGTTCAACGACACCCACCTGACCCGGCTGCGGCTGATCACCTCGATGCTCGATCGCGGTTACAACATCGCCCACGTGCACGAGATGCTGAGCGCCTGGGAGGAGGGCAAGAACCTCGGCGACATGCTGGGCCTGGAGTCGGCGATCGCAGGCAGCTGGGCCTCGGAGAAGCCGGACCGGATGTCGGTCGCCGAGGCCAAGCGGCTGGTCGACGACGACGCCGGCTTCGACAGGATGGTCGGGCTCGGCGTCATCACCGTCGAGGGCGACGAGGCGACGGTGGTGCGGCCCAAGCTGATCGAGGCTTTCAACGAGATCCGGCAGTACGGCGTCAGCACCGACACGCTCATCGACATCCACGAGCAGACCGCGCCGTTGATCGACGAGATCAGCGGCATCCTGGTGCGCGCAGGCGTCGAGCACGTCCTCACCCGGATCAACCCCGGCGCCGCGCTACCGCCGGATACCGAAGTGGCCGAACTGATCACGATGCTGGTGCGGTTCCGCACGCAGGCCTTGGCGGCGGTGTCGGCCACGCTGGCGTTCTCGATCGAGTCGACCATCGAGTCCTCGGTCAGTCAGATCCTCGGCGACTTGATCGCCAACGCGCCCGACGACGAGGCCTGAGCTCCTCTCACCGCGCGAGCAGCTACTCCCACTCGATGGTGCCCGGCGGCTTGCTGGTGACGTCCAGCACCACCCGGTTCACCTCGGGCACCTCGTTGGTGATCCTGGTCGAGATCCGCTCAAGGACGTCGTAGGGCACGCGGGTCCAGTCCGCCGTCATCGCATCCTCGCTGGACACCGGCCGCAGCACGATGGGGTGACCGTAGGTGCGCCCGTCACCCTGTACGCCCACCGACCGGACGTCGGCGAGCAGCACGACCGGGCACTGCCAGATCTGGTTGTCCAACCCGGCGCTCGAGAGCTCTTCACGGGCGATGGCATCGGCCCGACGCAGCGTGTCCAGGCGCCCCGCGGTGACCTCGCCCACGATGCGGATGCCCAAGCCCGGTCCCGGAAAGGGTTGGCGGCCGACGATTTCCTCGGGCAGGCCGAGCTCGCGGCCGACGGCGCGGACCTCGTCCTTGAACAGCAGACGCAACGGTTCGACGAGCTTGAACTTCAGGTCGTCGGGCAGTCCGCCGACGTTGTGGTGGCTCTTGATGTTCGCCGCACCCGTACCGCCGCCGGACTCGACGACGTCGGGGTACAGCGTGCCCTGCACCAGGAAGTCCACGGCACCAGTCGACTCCTCGCGCGAGCTCTCGCCGGTGCCGCCTCCGTCACCGACCTCATCGTCCACAATCGAGCGCACGGCACCCTCGAACGCGCGGATGAACTCGCGTCCGATGATCTTGCGCTTGCCCTCGGGGTTCGTCACACCCGAGAGCGCCTCGAGGAAGCGTGCCTCGGCATCGACGGTGACCAGCTTGGCGCCCGTGGCCGCGACGAAGTCGCGCTGCACCTGGCCCCGCTCCCCCGCCCGCAACAACCCGTGGTCGACGAAGACACACGTCAGCCGGTCGCCGATGGCCCGCTGCACCAGCGCCGCGGCGACCGCGGAGTCAACACCACCCGACAGCCCGCAGAGCGCCCGCCCGTCACCGATCTGGTTGCGGACCTGCTCCACCAGTGCGTCGGCGATGTTCGCGGCCGTCCACGACGAGTCGATGCCTGCGAAGTCGTGCAGGAACCGGCTCAGCACCTGCTGGCCGTGCGGCGAGTGCATCACTTCGGGGTGGTACTGAACCCCGGCGAGCCTGCGCGCCCGGTTCTCGAAACCTGCGACCGGCGCACCCGCACTGGTGGCGATCACGTCGAAACCGTCGGGTGCCACCGTCACCGCGTCACCGTGGCTCATCCAGACCGGCTGATTTTCGGGAAGATCCGAATGCAGTTCTCCCCCAGAGACTTTCAGGTCGGTGCGACCGTACTCACTGGTGCCGGTGTGTGCGACGGTACCGCCGAGCGCCTGGGCCATCGCCTGGAATCCATAGCAGATGCCGAAGACGGGGACGTCGAGGTCGAAGAGCGCCGGATCGAGCCGAGGCGCGCCGTCGGCGTACACGCTGGCCGGCCCTCCGGACAGCACGATCGCCGCGGGATCCTTGGCCTTGATCTCGTCGACCGTCGCGGTATGAGGGATGACCTCCGAGTACACCCGCGCCTCGCGTACGCGTCGCGCGATCAGTTGCGCGTACTGCGCGCCGAAGTCGACCACCAACACGGGCCGGGATGATGCCGTTTCCACTCGCCCAGTCTAGTGGCGTGCGACGGGCTACCCCTGCACAGCGGGGGCGGACGCCGCCGGATCGGCGCTCGTGTATTGATGCGGGTGCTGGTGTGGGGTGGGCGGCGATCACACCGCGTTTGCCCGCCACAGCACGGACACGCCTTCCTCGGTGACGGCCATGGCGTGGATGAACGCCTCGTTGTCGAAGCCGGGCAGCTCTTGGAGTTCGGCGAGCAGTGCCTGCGCCTCCCCGAGCGGGACCGACGTGGTGCGGCCGTCGAGGTACGTCAGGACGAAGAAGACGTCGTCGTCCACCGGGTCGCGCGACGTGGTCATCAGTGACACCTGGGTCAGCCCGTCGGGGTGTCGGGTGTTGGGCTGTGCCGCCCGGTGGGCCGCGAGCAGGTCGTCCACCTCACGTCCGAAGGGCTGGAGCACGCCGGGTCCGCGGCCGGGGAAGGTGAAGCGGACGGCTCGGTAGACACCGAGCTGGACGGGGCCGACCTTGCGGCCGAGGCTCTCCTCGTCCAGTCGCATCTGGTTCAGGGGCCAGGTGCCGACGAGCCGCTTCCCGCGGTCGGGATTGCCGGGGTCGGCCTCGACGATGAACATCCGCGTCGCACCCGCACCGATCAGCGTCCACATCGGCAGGCCGCCTGCGAGGTCTTCCCGCCCGAACGCACCGGGCTGGGTGCCCATGCTGTTGCCCACCCACGTGAAGTTGGCGACCGCCGTCAATGGCTCGTCGGCGAACGGCTGCGCCCGCTTGATCAGCAGCCGCGCGCGGCGGCGCTGCAGGAAGTTCACGTGGTCATTCTTCAGCAAATACGCCCCGACTGCAGCCGTCTACATCACCAATCGGTTTCGTTCAGCCCGCCGAGCTGACCGGTTCGATCGGTAGCCGACGCAAAGCCGCGGGCGCGTCGGCAGGCACCACCGGGTGCTCGGGCGCGATGGGTGCCAGCCGCCGGTACGGCTGCCCCTGGGCCGGGCGCTGGTCGACCTCTCCCTTGTTGGGCCACAGCGACGCCGCCCGCTCGGCCTGGGCGGTAATGCTGAGCGACGGGTTCACGCCCATGTTCGCTGATATCGCCGCCCCGTCCACCACCGACAGCGTGGGATATCCGTGCACCCGGTGATACGGATCGATGACGCCGTGCTCCCGGGTGTCGCCGATCGTCGCGCCGCCGAGGAAGTGGGCGGTGAGCGGGATGTTGAACAGTTCGCCCCAGGTGCCGCCTGCGACGCCGTCGATCTTCTTCGCGATTCGCCGCGTGACCTCGTTGCCCGCGGGAATCCACGTCGGGTTCGGTTCGCCGTGGCCCTGCTTGCTGTCCATCATGCGGAAGCCGAACTTCGTCTTCCTGGTGAACGTGGTGATCGAGTTGTCCAGATGCTGCATCACCAGCGCAATCATTGTGCGTTCACTCCATCGCCGTGGATTGAGCAGCCGCAGGGTGCCCTTCGGGTCGTCGGCGGCGTTGGTGAACAGCTGCTTCCACCGCGGTACGTCACTGCCGCCAGGGCCGGAGCCGTCGGTCATCAACGTCTGCAGCAGCCCCATCGCATTGGAGCCCTTGCCATAGCGGCACGGCTCGATGTGGGTGTCGGCGGTCGGGTGGATCGACGACGTGATCGCCACCCCGTGGGTCAGGTCCAGATCGGACGACACCTCCAGGCGACCCGCCCCGACGATCGACTCGGAGTTGGTACGGGTGAGCACGCCGAGCTTGTCGGACAACTCGGGCAGCCTGCCCGTGTCACGCATCTTGAACAACAGTTGCTGGGTGCCCCATGTGCCTGCGGCGAGGATCACTGCCGACGCGGTGTACGTCCGCTTCTTCTTGCGCAGCCAACGCCCGGTCCGCGCCGTGTGCACGTCCCAGCCACCACCGGAACGGGGCTGGAAACTCGTCACCGTGGTCATCGGAATCACTTCGGCGCCAGCCGATTCCGCGAGGCCAAGGTAGTTCTTCAACAATGTGTTCTTCGCGCCGTAGCGGCAGCCGGTCATGCAGGACCCGCATTCGATGCAGCCGGTGCGCGCCGGGCCAGCGCCGCCGAAGTACGGATCTGGCACCGTCTTGCCAGGCATCTTCTTGCCGTCCTCGCCGAAGAACACCCCGACGGGGGTCGGCACGAAGGTGTCGCCGACGCCCATGTCGTCTGCGACCTCCTTGAGGATGCGGTCGGCATCGGTGAAGGTCGGGTTCGTGACCACGCCGAGCATCCGGGTGGCTTGGTCGTAGTGCGGCATCAGTTCGGCGCGCCAGTCGGTGATGTGGGCCCACTGCTTGTCCGCGAAGAACGGCTCCGGCGGGACGTACAGCGTGTTCGCGTAGTTCAGCGAGCCCCCGCCGACACCAGCACCCGCCAGGATCATGCAGTTGCGCAACAGGTGGATGCGCTGGATTCCGTACATGCCGAGCTTCGGCATCCAGAGGAATTTGCGGAGGTTCCATGACGTCTTCGCCATGTCCTCGTCCTCGAACCGTCGGCCTGCTTCGAGCACCCCGACGCGGTAGCCCTTCTCGGTCAGCCGCAATGCGCTGACGCTGCCGCCGAAACCCGAGCCGATGATCAGGACGTCGTAGTCAGGATCCATCGGCCCATTATGAACTTACCGGCGGGTAACGAGCTAGACAGGCAACCCTAAGTGTGGGTTGCCGCGGTGGTTTGCGCGCGGGCAGCCTCGATGTCTTCGAGCAAACGCTTCACGGCATGCTCGCCGAGTGCTCGGTACGCCTCGAAGTCGAACTCGCTGTACAGCTGACGGCCCGTGCTGGTCCTGGGAAAGTCGGCGTGGCCGGACGCATACGCCTCGATGTCCCAGGGCGCATCCTTCGTCAGGATGGCCTTCACGACGTGGATGATGCCGGTGGTCCCGTCGTCATAGCGACAGGTTCCCGAACACCAGGCCGCGCGGGACTG
>JAOPUT010000346.1 GCA_025963385.1 Mycobacterium sp. | reverse complement strand
GCGGGCCAACTCCGGTGGAACCTCGCCGAGGTTGGAGCACGACACCGGAAGGTCGCCGAAGATCAGGTCGGCCGCTCGTCGCACCGCCCGCGTCGGCACGAACGGCGTGATCGGGAGGAGCGCATGCTTGTCGTCAGGACCGGAGCGAAGTGTGGTGAGCACCTCTCTGACCGCGGCGCGGGCCGCCGTGAGGTCCACGGTCACCGGCGTGGGATCGACTGTCGCCGAAGCGATCTTCATCGCGTTGGCGCGCCGGTCTTCTGGGCCGCCCCGATCGCTCATCGCGATGAGCAGGGTGATCGCGCCGTCCGACGGCCGGGCTCGGCCAAGCCGGTCCCCCAGCAATGCCGCGAATCCCGCCAGCAGCGAGTAGCCGGTGCCGCCGAGCTCGCCGGCCCTGGCGTCCCAGTCCTGCGCGTCGACGATGGCCGACACCGTGGGCAGCACGATCCGACGGTCGGCGCCGCGCAGAGCCGGAGACGACTGCGTTGCCTT
The DNA here is from genome assembly GCA_025963385.1 of Mycobacterium sp. Taxonomy (GTDB): domain Bacteria; phylum Actinomycetota; class Actinomycetes; order Mycobacteriales; family Mycobacteriaceae; genus Mycobacterium. The sequence continues at coordinate 2,047 of JAOPUT010000346.1, read as the reverse complement.
CGACCTCGCGATCTCGCGTCGACCCTGGTAGGCGAACTTCGCCCCGGTGACCAACGTGCGGCCGAGCTCGGGAAGGTCCCGAGCGACCTGCTTGAGGTCCGAGGTAAGCGCCGCGCGTCGCGCGAGCGATTCCGCTGCGGCATAGCCGAACTCGCGGGGTTCGCCGTTGACGGCGTCGATCAGCGTCAGCGCGGCTGCGCCGTGGTCGACCAGACAGTGCGATGCCACCAGGGTGACGGCGGTCGCGCCATCGGTCATCGGCAACACCCCTAGGTGCCAGCCAGGTCCGTGCACCGGGTCGATGGGCCGTTGGGAGCGCTCCTCGAGCCACGCTCCGAGCTCGCTCGGCGGCCGCACGTCGGCCACGTCCAACGGCTCGGCGGGACCCGTGGATGCGATCCACCTGTGCCGTCCGAAGGGCAGGGGGGACAGCTCGATGAGCCTGCCGGCAAACCCGTGCCCGAACGCCTCGTGGAATCTCCGCAACCGATCCATGTCGACCGGATGGGTGTACACCCAGCCGTATTGGACGAGTTGGTCGCGTCCGGTGGCACGGCATGACAGGAAGGTCGCCTGGTCGATGTAGGCCAGCCGGTCGCTCATACGATCACGCCGGTGAGCTCGAACTCCGCCAGGACGGCGGCCAGCCGCTCGCGAAGAGCCGCCTTGGTGTTCTCCGCGCCGGGTTGGTAACCCACGACGGTGATCGTTACCTTGCCGTTGAGGCGACCGGAGACGACCGTCAGCAGACCGCGGCGATCCTCGAGCACGCCGCGCGTGATGCGCTGATCGATGCCGCGCAGCATCACCTGCTGCGCGGGAGACCCGCCGGGGCATGCGCAATCCAGCGGGAGGTCGCCGATGTTGGAACACGACACCGGCTCATCGGTGAATCCGAACGCCAGATCGGCCGTGTGCCGAACGGCGACCTTGGGAATGAACGGGGTCAGCGGCATCAGCGCCAGAGCCTCGTCAGGCTGCTCCCTCATGATCTTGAGGCCGTCCCGAATCGCGGCCCTGGCATCGGAGAGGTCCTTCGCGACGTGCGTGGGGTCGATCCGCACGTACGCCAGCTTGACGGCGTTGGCCCTGGTGTCCTCGAGCGTTCGGTCGTTGATGGGCACGATCAGTCCGACCGTTCCGTCCGCGTCGAGCGCCCGGCCCTGCTGCACGGCGAGTCGCGCCGCGAGGCCGGCCTGCAGCGAATGACCGTTGCCTCCAAGGGCTGCGGCCCGCGCGTCCCATTCCGCAATGTCCACGAACGCCGAGATCGTTGGCACCACCACTATCTCGTCGCGATTGGCGACGACGCGCTTCTTCGCTTCGGTCTTCGGGGTACCCGACCCTTCTCGACGCTTGGCGTTCAGGAACTTCGCCGCGGCGACGAGGGTGCGGCCCAGTTCGGGTGCGTCGCTGAGAGTCTGACGGGCGTCGGAGATCAGCGCCTCACGCCGGGTCCGAGACCTGGGCGCCGGATAGCCGAGGTCGCGGCGCAGTCCCTGCACCGCCTCGAACACCGTGAGGATTGCCGCGCCGCCGTCACCGATGCAATGCGATCCGACCAGGCTGACGGCCGTCGAGCCGTCGGTCATCGGGAGTATGCCCATGTGCCATGCGGGGCCGTACTCGGGGTCGCTCGGGAGCTGTGCGCGTTCGTCGAGCCAGTCACTGAGATCGGACCGCGGGCGAGGTTCGGATTCGATGTCGAGAGGGGCAGCGGGACCGGTCGAGGAGACCCACGTGTGCCTTCCGAACGGCAGCACCGACGGCTCGATCAACCTGCCGGCCAGCCCGTGTCCGAAGTCACGGTGAAAGCGCCGTAGCTCGTCCCAGTCCACGGCCTGCTCGTAGACCCACACCATCTGCATGGCCGCCGCCTGCCCGGTAGCGCGCAGACCAAGAAATAGCGCTTGGTCCACGTACTCGAGCCGGTGCTCGGTCCGCGGCCGAGCCCGCTTCGCCACCGTGGGTCAGCCCTTGGCCATCGGCAACAGCGATTCGCGGTCGCGAACGGTGTTGCGGTGCAGAGCCTCCCCGTGCCGCACGT
>JAOPUT010000305.1 GCA_025963385.1 Mycobacterium sp. | reverse complement strand
AGGGCTTGTTCGGTGCGATCCTTGGACATCGGCACCCACCCCCGCAACGCCGACGCCAGGGCGGTGTCCAGATCGCGCAGGGCGGTGGGGTCGGTGACGTTGGCGGCGCGGGTGACGATGGTCTTGGCCAGGGCGTAGCCGATGAGGCCCTCGGCGAACACGGCATGCACCTTCGGGAAGCGCTGGGTGAGGGCCAGCCCGATCAACAGGAGGTGGGCGGCGGTGCCGGGGGTGAGGCGTTGGGCGGCGCCGACGTGGATGGCCACGGCGGCGAAGTGGTCGATGCACCACTGCTCACGATCGGCGGACCCGGACGCGGTGTAGGCGTCGTCGAGCATGTCGACCATGGCGTCCAGGCGGCGGGCGCAGGCGGCGTTCTCCACCCGGGTCCAGGCATCCACCGCGGGGGCGCCGTGGGTGGTGGCGGTGTGGGCCACCAGCTGATCGAACATGCATTCGAATCTACGGCCGCACCCCGACCGGAACCAGCCCCCACCACTCGGCCTGGGGAGCAATCCTCAACTGTGCACAACCCCACCCACCGACACCGAAAATGTCACAGCCACATGCTAATTGGCGGCCCACGGCTATTTCCCAGGTTGCCGAAGTAGCTTCGGCGCATGCCGTCACCTGCCGACACCCCGTTGAGCATCGCCGTGGCGGCCGAGTCATGGCAATGCGACGTCGCCTCGCTGCTGCTCATCGTGGTCATCGGCATCGGATACGCCCGCTGCCGACCTGACTGGGCGGCACCGACCTACTGCTTCGCCGCGGGGCTCGTCACATGGGCGCTGGCCACCTCGAGCGTCATCGCCGTCTACGCGCCGGTGCTGTTCTGGATGCGGGCACTGCAGGTGCTGATTCTGTTGTTCATCGTCCCGTTCCTGCTGGCCCTCGGCAGGCCTGTCGCAACGGTGCGAGCCGCGCTGAGTGAGCAGCGTCAACGCTCGCTGGACGGGTTGCTCACGTCACGGGTCGGTCGTGTCGTCCTGTCTCCGCTGTGCACCTCGGTGGCGATGCTGGGGGTGCCGTGGCTGCTGTATCTGACGCCCTGGTACGTCGCCTCGATGGCCGGCGCGGTGGGCTCGCTTACCCGAATCCTCCTGGTGTTCATCGGGTTCGGCTACTTCTATGCCCGGCTTCAGAAGGATCCCGTACCGCGGCGGTACTCGCCGTTGCTGTCCATCGGCATCAGTGTGGTGGAGTCACTCGGCGACGGGCTGCTGGGGCTCGTGCTGTGGTTGGGACCGGTGATCGCCTACGGTTATTACGCTGCCCTGCAACGGGACTGGGGTCCCAGTATGCGCACCGACCAGTCGGTTGGGGCAGGCATCCTGTGGATCGTCGGCGACGTGCTCGGCGTCCCGTTCCTGGCCGTCCTCCTGCGCGGATTGTCCAGGCACGAGAAGGTGCGGGCCAAGGAAGTCGACGCCGAACTCGAACTCCGACGCGAAGAGGAAGCCGACGCGCCCGCGCCCGCGCTCTGGTGGGAGTCCGACCCTCAGCTCGGCGAACGTTTCAAGCGTTAGAAGGTGCTCATCGGCCGCACGCTGTTGGCGAGATCGACCAGCGCATAACGGTGTTCCTGGGTGGGCGCCACGCGCGACAAACCCCGCAGTGACGCCTCGACGCCGAGCCGAAGGCCGTGCTCGGTGAAGGGGAAGCCGAGGATGTGGTTGGTGCTCGCCGTGTTGTCGGCCAGCCAGTCCATCGCCGTCCCGAGCACCAGCGCACGGATCTGCAGAACTCGAGGCTCGGTGTCAGGCAGTACCTCCACACGACGGGCCGCGTCGCGGATCTGCTGCTCGGTGATCTCGCTGCCCGAACGCCCGGACAGCAGGGTTACGGCACTGGTGAGTCGCGCCGTGGTGAAGTGCCTCGAGGTGGGCGGCACCTGGTCGAGCGTGGTGACCGCATCGTCGCGCTTGGCGTCCGCGGACTGTGCGCGCGCGAGGCCGAAGCCGGCCGAGATGATGCCGTTGTCCGTGTTCCACACCGTCTTGTAGAAGGTGTGCTCGTCGGCGGCCCCGCTCAGTTCGGCGGTCGCGGCGAGCGCCAACTTCGGGGCCAACTCGCCGGGCATCGTGTCCAGCACCTCGGTGAAGTGCTTGGTCGCCGATTCATAATCGGCGGAAAGCAATTCGGCGACGGCGCGGAACCACACCAGCCGCCAACGCCAGCCGACCCGTTCGCAGAGATCGTCGAGCTTGCGGTTGGCCTTGGCGACGTCGCCGAGATCCAGTAGCGCGCGCACCTCCATCAGCGGCAGCTCGACGGACGCCGACAGGTCGACGCCGTCGTCGGAGTCCAGCGATCCGTAGCGCGCCGCGCGCAGCGAGTCGAGTGTCTGGACGGGCTGGCTCATCACGGTCGCTGACAGCACCGCGGCCCCGACGTCGGCGGGATCGACGAGTGGCACCTGCAGTGCTCTGACGATCTCCTGGGCGGTCAGCTTCTCGGAGTGCACCTGGCCGTCGAGGTAGACGTCGGTGTGCGCGACGAGAAGGTCGACCCCGAACGTCGAGCGCGACGGGCTGAACACGGTCGACAGACCCGGTCTCGGCATCCCGGAGTCCTGGGCGACGACCTCGCGCAGCACGCCGATCAGCTGGCTGGACATCTCCTCGGCGCTGGCGAACCGCCTTCGCGGGTCGGGGTCGATGGCGCGACGAAGTAGTCGACGGAACGAATCATATTGGATGAGAACGGGATCGTCCTCAGGCAGGCCGTCGTCGTAGCGGCCGTTGTGGGTGTGCAGATCCAGCGTAAGGGCGGCCAGGGTCCGGCCGACGGTGTAGATGTCGGTCGCCATCGTCGGGCCGGTCCTGACGATCTCGGGAGCCTGGTATCCCGGTGTGCCGTAAAGGAATCCGTAGGAGTTCAGCCGCGACACGGCGCCGAGGTCGATCAGCTTCAGTTGTTCCTCGGTGACCATGATGTTCTCGGGCTTGAGATCGTTGTAGACCAGCCCGACGGAGTGCAGGTATCCGAGCGCGGGCAGGATCTCGAGCATGTAGGCGATCGCCTGCGACACCGGAAGCTTGTGGCCCTTGGCCTGTTTGCGGGACGTTCCGCCGACATACTCCATGACGTTGTAGCCGACGGGATCGCCGTTCTTGTCGTCGTGCTCGACGAAGTTGAAGATCTTGACGATGCCGGGGTGGGTGACCTCGGCGAGGAACTGCCGCTCGGCCATCGCGATCGACTGCGCCTCGGCGTCGCCCGAATGCACCAGGCCCTTGAGCACCACCGGTCGGTCGTTGACGTTCTTGTCGAACGCCAGGTAGATCCAGCCCAGTCCGCCATGGGCGATACAGCCCTTGATCTCGTACTGGTCGACCACCATGTCGCCTGGACTCAGTTGCGGCAGAAAGGAATACGCGCTGCCGCAGTGGGGGCACCAGCCCTCGGACAGGGCTTCACCGTCGGAGCTGGAGCGGCCGACCGCCTTGCCGCAGTTCCAGCAGAACCGCTTGGCCTCGGCCACTACCGGGTCGGTCATCAGCGCTTCCAGCGGATCCCGTTCCGGCACCCGGGGCACCTCGACCAAGCCGCCACCGAGCCGCCGGATGGGCGACCACTGTCGCGTCAGCATGGTCGTCAGGTCGTGCGGTTCCGTGTCCATACTGCTGACCGAGATGCCGTCGGAGTCATCGAAGTTGGGCCGGAACACGGCCTGGGTGGCCATCGGCCGCATGGTCGCCAGCGAGTCGTAGGTCATGGCATCCGCCGGCTGAGTACCCGGATAGGCATCGTCGTCCACGTCGTCCACGTCGGGAGCCTCGGCGGTCTGCTCGTCGTGCTGATCTTGGATGTCCATCAGTCCTCGTACCTCGGCACGGGTGGGGCGGGTGCGGGTCCGAGCACCGTCAACCACTTGCGGTACAACGTGTTCCACGTCCCATCGCGGCGGACCCGGTCGAGGGTCCCGTTGACGAATCGCACCAGGCCGGTGTTCTCCTTGTTGATCCCGATGCCATACGGCTCCTTGGCCATGGACGGTCCGACGATGTGCAGGTAGGGGTCCTGGCTCACCAGCCCGGCGAGTATCGAGTCATCGGTGCTCACGGCGTCCACCTGCCGCTGTTGCAGCGCGACAAGGCAGTCGGCCCACGTCACGACCTCGACGATGACGGGCGGTGGACTGATCTGCCGGATGCGCTGCAGTGACGTCGTGCCCGATACCGCACACACCCGCTTGCCGGCGAGATCGGACGCCTGGGTGATTGCCGAATCGCGTGGCGCCAGGATCCGCTGGGTGGCGGCCAGGTACTCGGTGGAGAAGTTGATCAGCTCCTTGCGTGCGCAGGTGATGCTCATGGTCTTGACGACGATGTCGACCTGATTGTTCTGCAGTGCGGTGATCCGGTCGGCCGACGACAGTATGCGGTACTCCACCTGAGATGGGGTGCCGAAGATGTCGCGGGCGACCTCACCGGCGATGTCGACGTCGAAGCCGGTGATCTCACCCGTGATCGGATCGCGGAAGCTGAACAGGTTGCTGCCGATGTCGAGACCGACGATGAGCCTGCCGCGGTTGCGGATGTTGGTGACGGCGGCGTCGGCCTCGGCCTTGGTCGGGAACGGGCGCAGGCTGGCGGTGCAGTCGTCGGTGTCGGTGTCGGTGTCGGGCGGCTGCACGGGCTCCGGCGGCAGCTCGGTCATGCCCGCGGGGGTGGGTGGCGAGAGCGTCACGCTCGGCACGGTGACGGCGGGCGCGGTCTGGCTGCAGCCGGCCACCACCGTCACCGCTGCGAGAACTGCGAACAGGCGCTTGAGCATCATCTGTACTCACTCAACCTCGGCCACAGCCCCAGCGCCACCGCGATCGCTGCGATGATGCTGAGCACCGCCGCGCCGACCGTGGCGCCGGACAGCACCCGGCGCGCGTTGACGATGTCGTTGCGCAGCTGCTGACGGCTCTCTGCGATGCCCTTCGTCAGTGCCGCGTCGAGCTTGTCGAAGGCGGGCGTCGAGTCGTCCTCGCCGGTGCCGAGGGCGACCTGGGTGGCGGCCTGGTAGTTACCGACGGCGATGTAGGCGTTGATCCGTTCGTCGGCGGAGCGCCACTTGGTCAGCAGAGCCTCGGCGTTCTTGAGGTCCGTCGTGTCGATGGCGTCGCCCCGGTCGAGATAAGCGGACAACTGCTGCTGCATGGTGTCGATGCGCTGGTAGTACGACTGTTTACGGACGTCCTCGTCGCCGCGCCGGATCAGCGACAGCGTCTCGTCGGCCCGGGCCTGCTGGGCGGTGATCGCCAGATTGGTGACGGTCTTGAGCGATTCGGCGGCGGTGTCCTTCGCGCTGCGACTACCGGCCGTCGAGATCGCCAGGGCCGTCCCCACCCAGATCACCATGATCATGATGGCCAAGCCGCCGGCGACCAGACCGGGGTTGACCCGCCGCCGGGTCCGTCGGGCCAGCCAGCGGTGGGCGAAGGCGCCGAACACGATGGTGGTGGCGATTACCAGG
>JAOPUT010000335.1 GCA_025963385.1 Mycobacterium sp. | reverse complement strand
GTGCTGTTCGTCAACGGGCACGTCGGCAATGCCGCGCCGCTGTGGATCGCTTGCGACAACTTCCGTCGCCGGTTCCCCGACAGCGGCGTCGGCGTCATGCAGTGGTGGGAGCTGACCCCCGACATCGCACGGCGGGCCACCGCCGACGCCGTGGACTGGCACGCCAACGCTGCCGAGACCTCGCTGATGCTGGTGTTGCGCCCAGAACTCGTCGACGTCGAACGGATGCGCACCGCCGACGACCCCGACCGCACCGCGGGCGTCGTCTTCCGCTACCCGGTGCAGCATGTCTCCACCAATGGGGTCACCGGCCATCCCTCGCGGGCGTCGAAGGCGTTCGGGCTCGAACTGTGGAACGACGTGGTCGCCGCGGCACGGGAGATGGTCGCCACCGCGCACGACGAGGTGCCACCATTGAGGTAGTGCGCATCGGCGCGCGCCGTACTATCTCTGGCGTGTCGTCACGGGAATCGCGAGCTGCCGATCCGCTTTCCCCGAGGGCGCGAATCATCAACGCCGCCACCAAGTTGTTCTCCGCGAAGGGGTACGCGCAGACCACGATGAGCGATATCGCTCGCGAGTCGGGGCTGCAGCAGTCGTCCCTGTACTACTGGTTCCGCAACAAGGAAGGGTTGCTGCAGGAGACGTTGCTCGTCAACCGTGCGCCGCTGGACTTCATCGCGGCGGTGGGCGCAGGCTCCGGCTCTCCCGCGGTGAAGCTCTACCGGCTGCTCAGATTCGACACCCTGCAACTCGCGCTCTCGCCGATCGACTTCAACGAGATCCAGCGGATCGCGCACGATCAGCGTAGTGAGTTCGGCCAGTTCTGGACGGACTACGAACGTCTCAGGCAGTGGGTCGCCGACCTCATTGCCGCCGCGATCAGCGAGGGACGCTTCGTCGAATGCGACAAGGACGACACGGCTGGGCTGCTGCTCAACTTCGACGAGGGCGCGCAGAAGCGAACCCGACTGCACACCGACGAGGGCGACCGCGCGGAAGAGGCCATCCGGGTTGCCGAGCAGGTCGCCGTCATCGCCGTGCGGAGTCTGTTGAAAAGGCCCAGCGACATCGCGCGCGTGAGCGCCCAGGCGGCGCAGTTCGACGACGTGCAACTCGCGCTGCGGGTCAGCAGGCGGCAACCGGACTGAAGGGCGAACTCACACCAACCGTGGGCTGGGGGCCGTGAGCATGGCCGCCAGCATGTGCACGATCTCCTCGAGGTCGTCATCGCCTCCCCCGTCCTGAGCGGAGCGCTCGTGCTCGGCGGCAAGGGCAAACATCGCGGTGGCGACCGCGGCGACGCGGCGGCGACGGACCCGACGATCGGCGACGGGCACGGCCTGTGACAGTGCGTCGAGCACCCGCGGCCATGCGGTCTCGGCGGAATCGTGTGGCGCGGTGCGCAATCGGGGTCCGACCGCCTGCAGGAAGCGGGCGTAGTGCGTGCTCTCCAGACGCAACAGCGGAAGCACGAGGACGCGCATCAACGCGTGGACGTCGCCTGCGTCGTCGGGGTCGAGCGCGCCGAGCATCCGTTCGCGTTCGAGCTCCATCGGCAGCAGCCGACGCGCCACCACGGCGTCGAGGAGGTCCTGCCTGCTGCGGAAGTGGTAGTTCACCGCCGAGTTGTTCCGCTGTCCCGCGGCCTGCGCGATATCACGGAGCGGCACGTCGAATCCACGCTCGGCGATGAGCCGCTCGGCGGCGTCGAGCAGCGCATCCTTCGATCGGGTACTTCGATCCACGACGGCATCCTAGGCGTTCCTCGACACCAATTAAGCGCATGTGCTTAACTCGAACAACGGCCAGCCCGCCGGAAGGAAGCACGATGACTGCTGTTGACCAGGTCCGCGAGATCGACGCGGGCATCCCGATGACCCGGTTCGCGAGGGGGTGGCACTGCCTGGGCCTCGCCGAGTCCTTCCGCGACGGCGCGCCGCACGGCATCGACGCATTCGGTACGCGGTTGGTGGTCTTCGCCGATCCCGACGGCCAACTCCACGTGCTCGACGGTTACTGCAGGCACATGGGCGGCGATCTGTCGATGGGGACGGTCAAGGGGGACACGCTGGCCTGCCCGTTCCACGACTGGCGTTGGCAGGGCTCGACCGGCCGGTGCGTCGAGGTGCCGTACGCCCGCCGCACTCCCCGGCTGGCTCGCACGCGAAAGTGGTTGTGCCAGGAGGTGAACGGGCAACTGCTGGTGTGGCACGACCCGGAGGGCTCGACTCCGCCCGCGGAACTCACACCCCCGACGATCGAGGGGTACGACGAGGGCAGGTGGTCGGCGTGGACCTGGAACTCGATCCTGATCGAGGGTGCCCACTGTCGCGAGATCGTCGACAACAACGTCGACATGGCGCACTTCTTCTACATCCACCGCGCCTACCCGACGTACTTCAAGAACGTGATCGAGGGTCAGGCCGCCAGTCAGTTCATGGAGTCCAAGGCGCGCCCTGACACCACCGAGAACTATGAAAAGCTCTGGGACGGCACGAATCTACGGTCGGAGGCCACCTACTTCGGCCCGGCCTACATGATCAACTGGCTCCACAACGACGTCGCACCGGACTTCACCCTCGAGGTCGCGCTGATCAACTGCCACTACCCCGTCACGCAAAACTCGTTCGTCCTGCAGTGGGGCGTCGCCGTGCAGAAGATCGAGGGCTTGCCCGAGGACAAGGCAGCGCGACTCGCCGCGACCCTGAGCAAGAACTTCGGCGAGGGCTTCGGAGACGACGTCGAGGTGTGGAAGCACAAGACCCGGATCGACAATCCGTTGCTGACCGAAGAGGACGGCGCGGTGTACCAGCATCGCCGGTGGTACGAGCAGTTCTACGTCGACGTCGCCGACGTGACCG
>JAOPUT010000322.1 GCA_025963385.1 Mycobacterium sp. | reverse complement strand
GTTGAGGTGGGCGATGTAGGCGGGGCCGTGGTTGTTGTGCCAGCCGGGGCCGACGGTGGGGGCGGGGGTGGCGTAGGTGCCGGGGCTGTAGGAGTAGCCGGGGCCTTCGGGTGTGGTGTTGGTGGTGGTGGCTGCGGCGGTGCCGGCGAGGCCGAGGGCGGCGGCGGTGAGGGTGGCGGCGGTGGCGAGGGTGCGGATAGTGGTGTTCATGAGCGAGTCCTTTTGTCTGAGTTGGCTTTTGGCCTTGGCCGTCCGGTGTGTTCCGGCGATGGGATAACTATGTCGCAGCGCGGCGCCGGTGTATGTCGGGTGACCGGCGGATGCCGCGGGGGAAACCCGTGTCCACCGAACGGGGGAACGGCGAGCGTGCGCGAAGTCCGATCGGAGCGCGGCGTGTCGCCCTCTAACACGCACGCTCGCGGGGGCTCAACAAGGACGACCTGATCGCCTTCCTCAAGCCGTTCGTTCAGCCGTGACGGGTTCCGATATCGAGCGCGCCGGGCGCCACAGCAGGGCGCCGACGAGAAGTCCCACGAACGGGATGGCCGCCAGCACCGTGCTCAGCGTCGCGCTGCCACCCGTGACGAGGGTGAAGTTCGTCAGTACCAGCCACATGCTCGCGAGCAGACCGAGGCATGCCAGCGCGGGCGCGACCTTGGTCTGCCAGGCGCGTCCGCGGGTGTGTTCACGGTGGCGGGCGAAATAGGCCAGCACGGCGACCGACGTGGACAGCATCAACAGAACCATGCCGACCGTCGCGACTCCGGCCATGGACCCGAAGACACCGACCAGCGGGTCGATTCCGAGGAGGGCAAGGATCGCGAGGATCACGGCCGCGGTGGCGGTCTGCACCAGCGAGGAGAACGCGGGCGAGTCGTGACGACCGTGCACCGTCGCGAGCCGCGCCGGAAGCAGCCCCTTGCCTGCGAGCACGAACTGGTAGCGGGCGATCACGTTGTGGAAGGACAGCACGCAGGCGAACAGACTCGTCAGCAGCAGGATGTTGACGATGTCCCTGCCGACGCGGCCGAGGCTGGCCTCGGTGGTGTCCAGCAGCATGTTGCCGTCACCGGCCAGGGTGCGTTGCGCGATGGCGGCCACCTGGTCGGGACCGATCGCCACGACGAAGGCCCAGCAGGTCACGGTGTAGAACGCGCCGATGATGAGGACCGCCGCGTACGTCGCCCGGGGAATGGTGCGTTCGGGGTCACGGGCTTCGTCGCGAAACACCGCGGTGGCCTCGAAGCCGATGAATCCGGTGAGGGCGAACAGCACGGCGATGCCGAGTGCCCCGTGGGTGAAGACGTCGGGCTGGAACGAGATCGGGGTCAGTCCGCTGGGGCCCGGCCGCGCGACGATCGCGAGATCGAGCAGCACCACGATGCTGATCTCCAGGACGAGGGCAACGCCGAGCACCTTGGCGCTGAGTTCGATGTGGCGGTAGCCGAGCAGAGCCACGATCGCGAGTACCGCGAATGAGTAGACCGGCCAAGGTATTTGAGGTCCGTGGTAGAAGCCGACGGTGTCACCGATCGCCCAGCCGATGTAACCGTAGATTCCCACCTGTATGGCGGTGTACGCGATGAGGGCCACGACCGCGATGCCCTTGCCCATGCGCTGACCGAGGCCGACCGTCACATACGAGAAGAAGGCGCCCGCCTCGGGGACGTGGGGCGTCATCGTCACGAAGCCGATGCTGAAGACCAGCAGCACGAGCGATGCGATCAGGAAGCCCACCGGCGCGCCTGCGCCATTGCCCAAACCCATGGCCAGCGGCATGTTGCCGCCGATCACGGTCAGCGGCGCGGCCGCGGCGATCACCATGAAGACGATGCCGACCGTGCCGAGACGTCCGGTGAGTCGCCTGCCCTGCTCGGGCCTCGTTGGTTCGGTCATCGGATCTCCTGGGGTTGACGGAACTGGTTGCGGAGCAGGTCGTGGTCGAGTGCGTGCGCGGTCAGGCCGTTGCGGCCCGTCAGCGTGGTGGCCGCGGTCAACACGTTGACGATCGCCTCCTCGGTCGCCTCGATGACGAGGTCGAACAGACGCGTCATCAGCTGTGGCGCGACCATGCGCAAGGGCACTTCGGGTGCCGCGGTGTCGGGATCCTCGTCCCACGCGTACGGCGGAATGCCGCGGTTGCCGGTGGCGAACGCGAGCATCAGATCGCCGCTGTACTGTTCGCCGCTGCCGCCGAGTCGGCTCACCGCAAGGGCCGACCGCTGGGCCATCCGGGTGCATTGGTGCGGGAGCAGGGGTGCGTCGGTGGCGACGATGACGATGATCGAGCCCGAGCCCTGCTCGTAGCGTGGTGATGACTCCGGCAGCGGCACCACGTCGGGTCCGATGCGCTCCCCGATGGGGGCGCCGTTGATCCGAAGTCGTTCGCGCCGTCCGTGATTCGCTTGGACCAGCACCCCGACCGTGTACCGGCCCGCGGCGGTGTCCGTCACGCGCGAGGAGGTGCCGATGCCGCCCTTGAACCCGTGGCAGATCATGCCCGTGCCGCCCCCGACGTTGCCCTCGGGGACCGGGCCGCCCCGTGCCGATGCGAGTGCGGACTGGACGTGTTCGGCCCGCACGTGGTGGCCGTTGATGTCGTTGAGAAGCCCGTCGTAGGTTTCGCCGACGACCGGAAGGGACCAGTAGAGGCCCTCGCCGCGCGCACGCACCTGAGCGGACACCAGGGCGTCGCGCACGATCCCGACACTGTGGGTGTTGGTGAGGCCGATGGCCGAGGTGAGCTCACCCGACTCTCGGATCCACTCCAACCCGGTCAGTTCGCCGCTGCCGTTGAGTCGGTGTGCGCCCGCGAAGACCGGCTCGTTCCAGATGTCGTCGTGGGGGATGACGACGGTGACACCGGTGTGGACGCCAGGGGCGCCCGGCTCGTCGAGCGTGGTGTGGCCGACGCGCACGCCGGCCACGTCGGTGATGGCGTTGTTCGGCCCGGTGGGATGTTCACCGACGATGACGCCGAGATCTCTGGCCCGCAAGCGACCCTCCAGGTCCATAGTTTTTTTCCTTGAGTGAAAAGAATGCGCGCGACTCGAGATCTGCGCAAGGGGAACGGCGAAAGTCGGCAGCGGCCCGTTCGAGGGGGGAGCGTGCCGCCGAGTACCCTCGCTCCATCAACGAGTGGACGGAATCGACTGCTAGCGGGAAGCGGATGGCGCGTGGCACGGCCTAGTCGGCAAGAGGAGCGGCGAAGCGAAATCCTCGATGCGGCAATAGCTTTGATCGAACGGCATGACTTGGCGAGTCTGCGGATCACCGACGTTGCGGCCGAGCTCGGACTGACGGGCAATGCCGTCCGCTACTACTTCAAGGACATGGATCAGCTCTTGTCGGAGCTGGCGCTGCGGTCCGACGTTCGCTTCTACGACGAACGGCTCGCGGTGGTCGAACGCACCGATGACGTACCGACGCAGCTTGCGTTGACGATGGCCGCCGGCCTGCCGACGGGTCCGGAGGATGCGGAATGGCGGGCGATCTGGCGGGCGGTGCTCGCCGCAGGATTCGAGCTGGATCGGCGGCGCGACGTGCAGGGCATCTATCACCGGCAGGTCGAGCTGTACGTGAGGATCCTCACCGCAGGCGCGGCGGCAGGAGCCTTCCGTCTCGGCTCACCCGCCCGTGACGTCGCCATGACGTTGATGGCGATGGAGGACTACTTCGGCTATCGCATCGTGGCGCGCGACCCGGCGCTCGATCGCGAGACGGCCCTGCGGTTGATGAGGGAGTATGCGCAGCTGGCCACGGGTGTGGTGTTACCGACCACGGTCTGATGCCGAGAAAAGGGGCGTGGTCCGGGGAATGGATCTCGCGCACCGCAGGTTGACCGATTCGACAACTTGAGTGAAGCAGGCTCAACTCTCGTTTGACACCACCGCGTGCGCCGGGGCAAGCTTGAGCGTGGTCCACTCAGACCCGTAAACGTTTTCTATACAGGAGGCAGTAACTATGGCTCGTGCGGTCGGTATCGACCTCGGGACCACCAACTCCGTCGTCGCAGTGCTCGAAGGCGGCGAACCCGTCGTCGTCGCAAACTCCGAGGGCTCGCGTACCACCCCGTCGGTCGTCGCGTTCGCGCGCAACGGCGAGGTGCTGGTCGGTCAGCCCGCCAAGAACCAGGCAGTCACCAACGTCGACCGGACCATCCGTTCGGTCAAGCGTCACATCGGCACCGACTGGTCCGTGGAGATCGACGGCAAGGACTACACGCCGCAGGAGATCAGCGCGCGCATCTTGATGAAGCTCAAGCGCGACGCCGAGAGCTACCTGGGCGAGGACATCACGGACGCGGTCATCACCGTGCCCGCATACTTCAACGACGCTCAGCGCCAGGCCACCAAGGAAGCCGGCCAGATCGCCGGCCTCGAGGTCCAGCGCATCGTCAACGAGCCCACCGCCGCGGCGTTGGCATACGGCCTCGACAAGGCCGACAAGGACCAGACCATTCTGGTGTTCGACCTCGGTGGCGGCACGTTCGACGTCTCGCTGCTCGACATCGGCGACGGTGTCGTCGAGGTCCGGGCGACCTCGGGAGACAACCACCTCGGTGGCGACGACTGGGACGACCGCATCGTCACCTGGCTGGTCGACAAGTTCAAGGCCTCGGCGGGCATCGACCTGACCAAGGACAAGATGGCCATGCAGCGGCTCCGTGAAGCGGCCGAGAAGGCCAAGATCGAGCTCAGCTCGGGGCAATCCACCTCGATCAACCTGCCGTACATCACGGTCGACGCGGACAAGAACCCGCTCTTCCTCGACGAGCAGTTGAGCCGGGCGGAGTTCCAGAAGATCACTCAGGATCTGCTGGACCGCACCCGCAAGCCGTTCCAGTCGGTCATCAAGGACGCCGGTGTCTCGGTGTCCGAGATCGACCACGTGGTCTTGGTGGGTGGTTCCACCCGCATGCCCGCGGTGACCGAACTGGTCAAGGAGCTCACCGGTGGCAAGGAACCCAACAAGGGCGTCAACCCCGATGAGGTCGTCGCGGTCGGTGCCGCGCTGCAGGCGGGCGTGTTGGCCGGTGAGGTCAAGGACGTCCTGCTGCTCGACGTCACCCCGCTGTCCCTCGGCATCGAGACCAAGGGCGGCGTGATGACCAAGCTCATCGAACGCAACACCACCATCCCGACCAAGCGGTCGGAGACCTTCACCACGGCCGACGACAATCAGCCGTCGGTGCAGATCCAGGTCTTCCAGGGTGAGCGCGAGATCGCGGCGCACAACAAGCTGCTCGGCAGCTTCGAGCTGACCGGTATCCCGCCGGCTCCGCGCGGTATCCCGCAGATCGAGGTCACGTTCGACATCGACGCGAACGGCATCGTCCACGTCATCGCCAAGGACAAGGGCACCGGCAAGGAGAACACCATCCGCATCCAGGAAGGCTCTGCGCTGTCCAAGGACGAGATCGACCGGATGATGAAGGACGCCGAGGCGCACGCGGAGGAGGACAAGGTCCGCCGCGAGGAGGCCGAGGTCCGTAACCAGGCCGAGGCGTTGGT
>JAOPUT010000210.1 GCA_025963385.1 Mycobacterium sp. | reverse complement strand
GCCCTACGCGGAAAAGCTCATCACCCACGCCAGGAAGGGCACGCTGCACAACCGGCGTGAGGTGATGAAGAAGATCCGCGACAAGGACGTGGTGCACACGTTGTTCGCCGAGATCGGCCCGTTCTTCGCGGACCGTGAGGGCGGCTACACCCGCATCATCAAGGTGGAGGCACGCAAGGGTGACAACGCCCCGATGGCCGTCATCGAGCTGGTCAGGGAGAAGACCGTCACGTCGGAGGCGGATCGCGCCCGCCGCGTGAAGGCTTCGGCCCCGGTGGCTGCTGCGGCCGCCCCGCAGGCCGCAGTCGAGCCGGAGGCCGCCGTCGGTCCCGAGACGGACGAGGTCGTCGAGGACGCCACCGAGGAGACCTCGGCCGGGGAGCAGACCGCAGAGGTCGAGGACGCCGCGATCGAGGACGCCGAGACCGCTGAGGCCGCCGACGAGGTTGCCGAGGACGACAAGGCCGACGACGCCAAGTAGTCGACGCATGAACGAGCCCGCCATCGAACACGATGGCGGGCTTGTTCGTTTGCGGCTCGACATCGCCTACGACGGAACCGATTTCGCCGGCTGGGCGACTCAGGCCGGTCAACGAACGGTTGCGGGCACCATTGACGATGCGCTGTCGACGGTGTTCCGCACACCGGTGATCACCAGGGCGGCGGGACGCACCGACACCGGTGTGCACGCGACCGGGCAGGTGGCCCACGCAGACGTCCCGACCGCCGCGATTCCGCAGGCGTACCCGCGCACGCCGCGCGACGAGCCGGAGTTCCGCTCGCTGGTGCGGCGGCTCGGAAGGCTGCTCCCCGAAGATGTGCGCGTGCACGACGTGGTCAGGGCGCCCGTCGGATTCGACGCCAGGTTCTCCGCGTTGCGCAGGCACTACGAGTACCGGTTGTCCACCGCGCCGTTCGGGGTGGAGCCGCAGGAGGCCAGGTTCGTCACGCCGTGGCCGCGTCCGCTGGACGTCGACGCCATTTCGGAGGCATCTCGGAAACTGCTGGGCCTCAACGACTTCGCCGCGTTCTGCAAGCACAGGGACGGCGCCACCACGATCCGGGAATTGCAGCGGCTGGACTGGCTGCGCGACGGCGACCGCATCACGGCGCACGTCACCGCGGATGCGTTCTGCTGGAACATGGTCCGCTCGGTGGTCGGTGCGCTGCTGGCGATCGGCGAAGGGCGGCGTGAATCCGACTGGATCGCGGGGCTGCTGACGGCGACGACGCGATCGAGTGACTTCGCCGCCGCCCCGGCTCGAGGCCTGACGCTGATCGCCGTCGACTACCCGCCGGACGCCGAACTGCAGGCGCGGATCGGGGTGACGAGGGAGATGCGGACCCTCGGGTGACGCCCCCGTCGTCGAGACTGCGCCCAGGGTCGCGAAATGCGGGGCGTCACGACCGTCAGTGCAGTCTGGACGCTCAGACCCGACCGGCGACGAAGTCGGCCGCCTGGTTCACCATGCCTGAGTCGATGTAACCCTTCGCCGCATGATCGGACCAGTTCTGCTCCCACGTGTTCGGGTCGGCCGGGTTGCAGATGGGGTCGGCGGCATGGCACATCTCGATGGTCCGCTCGCGGTAGACCGGGCTGAAGGCACCGATGGGCCCCGCCCAGGCGCTGCCGTTGCCGAACAGCGCGACCGCGGCGATGTGCTGCTCGGCCTCGGGTGGCAGCGGGTTGTCGAAACCGAAGAAGGAGAAGGGCACCGCCAGCGCCACGTCCGTCACCGCAGCTCCGAGTGAGTACCCGCCCAACACGATTCGAGTGTCGGGGCAACCGGCCATGGTGCTCTGCACACGCGCACTCATGTCGTTGGCGCCGACGTCGATCTGATTGTCGGCGGGATAACGCACGGCGTACAGGTTGACGTTCTTCCGCGTCTTGGAGCGCAGTGCACTGACGAAGGCGTTGCCCACCTGGCCAGGGCCAGCGGGCTCGAGGCGGCCGCGAGCGAAGATCACCTCGACCGCGGGGCAGGCGGCCGACGCGCTCGGAACCCCCAGCGCGGTGACGGTCGGCACCACCAGCAGCGCTCCCGCGGTGAGCGTGGTGGTGACTGCAGCGACGACGGACCTGCGAATCTGCTGAAGGGTCACCGCATGGATGCTAACCGAACTGATCGACGCGTTCGACGACTCCGTATGACGCGCTGGTTACAGCAGGCCGGCGATGAAGTTCGCTGCCGTATTGGTCTGTCCACCCGCGTAGGCGCTGTGCGCAGGCACGCTCTCGCCATCGGTCTGGCAGACGGGGTCGCCGCCGTTGCACAGGTCGATGGACCGGCTGCCCCACACCGGGCTCGACGTCAGCGGCAGGCCGAGCTTGGCCGACGGATTGCCGAAGACGGCCAAGCCGGCGACGAAGTCGGGGGTGTTGGGCGGTAGCGGATTGTTGAACCCGATCGCCGGGAACGGAACGGCGGCGATGACGTCCATCACCGCGGCGCCCTGCGAGTATCCGCCGAGCACCAGTCGGGTGTTGGGGCAGGCGCCCATCATGTACTGGATGTGCGCGCTGGCGTCGTTGGCACCCGCGGCGGCGGCGAGGAAGTCGTAGTCGGCGGGGTAGTTGACGGCATAGCTCCCGACCGAGCGGCCACCGACCTTGGAGCGAAGCGAGTCGACGAACGCTCCGCCCACCCGCCCCAGTCCAGGGGATTCCGTGGTGCCGCGAGCGAAGACGACCTCGATGTCGGGGCAGTCGTCGGCGGATGCCACGCCGATTGCTGGGGTGGGAGCGGTCGACATGACGGGAGCGATGACGGCGACGCAGGCCGTCAGGACGGCGAGGGTCGTACGTCTAACAAGATCAAAAGTCACGCCAAATGGTAACGCAGAGGTGGGCTAAACAAGTCCCGCGATGAAGTTCGCTGCCTGTGGGATGAAATCCGATGACTCGTAGTGAGTGTGCGCGAACGGGTTGCGGCCACGCGAACAGATCGGGTCGCCGTCGGCGCACAGATCGATGGCGCGTCCCCCGAAGACCGAGTTGGTGATCGGGATCGAGAACTTCGTCGATGGGTTGCCGAAGACGGCGACCGCCGCGACGCTGTTGTCCAGGCCCGCAGGCAGCGGCGGGGCCGAACCGACCTCACCGATCTTGTTACCGAGCGGCGGGATGCCCGCGAGCATGTCCACCACGGCGGCGCCCTGCGAGTACCCGCCGAGCACGATCCGCGTGCTCGGGCACTGAGCGACCAGCGAACTGATGAAGTTGGTGGCGTCGGTCGCGCCGTCGGCGGCCGTCAGGAAGTCGTACGTGGCGGGGTATTCGACGCCGTACGCCGCGACGGTGCGGCCGCCGAGCTGGGGTGTCAGCGCGTCGACCAAGGCCTGGCCGACACGACCGATGCCCGCAGGTTCGCTGGTGCCGCGCGCGAAGACGAGCTGAACGTCGGGACACGGTTCGGCCGACGCCGACGGGGCCGCCAGCAGAGTCGCAGCGGCGCAGATGGCCGCCGACGCGATCGCGGCCAGACGGGCGGACGTCCTGAGGTTGAACACGTAGCCCATCTTCACATATCTGCGTTAGCTGCCGCGAACCGTTTGCTCGGAGGCCACGCCCTAGGCAGGCATCTCCGGCCACGACGCCTCGGCGACCTTCTCGGTCCGGTCGCCCTGACGCGCCAGGACCAACCCGGCGAGGACCACGGCGCCACCGAGCGCCTGGGTCGGCGTCAGCGCCTCTCCCAGCAGAGCCCATGCGGCCAGGACGGCGAACATCACCTCGGCGAGTCCCACCAGGGAGGCGAACCGGGGCCGCAGGCGGGCGATGCCCATGATGCCGAGGGTGTAGGCGATCGCGGTCGGAATCAACGCGAGCGCGATGACCGGGAGAATCCAGGACGTCGTCACACCTGCGACGACGGTGTCCCTGGTGGTGAAGGTCAGCGGCATCAAACCGGACACTCCGAGCATGGCGACCGCGATGGCGCCGACGACCAGCCCCCCGGCGGCGAGCGTGACGGAGTTCAGGGTTCCTTCGCCACCGTCGGCGCTGACCTCGTCCGACATCATGAAGTAGCACGCCGCGCAGACTGCGGCCGCAAGTCCCCAGGCGACGCCGGTGACGTTGATGTGGGCACCCGAGAACACGTCCAGCACGAGCATGATCCCGGCGACGGCCAGTGCGACGCCGCCGATCGTCATGTTGCTCGGCCTGCGCCTGGTGGTGGCCCAGAGCCAGCCGACGACCAGGACCGGCGCGGTGTACTCGAGAAGGAGTGCGACGCCGACGGAGACGTGTGCGACGGCGTTGTAGTAGCAGAGTTGCGCGCCGGCGATCGGGACGAGGCCGTAGGCGATAACGGTCTTCCAGTGCCGCATCGACTCGCGGAACCACTGCGGCCGCACCAGCGTGGCGTAGACCGCCATCGCGACGGCGCCGCCTGCGAGTCGGGCGGTCACGGCTGCGGTGGGACTCCAGCCCGCTTCCATGAGAGATTTGCCGAGCGGTCCGGACATGCCGAAGGCGAATGCCGAGCCGATGGCGAACAGCAGGCCGAGGCGGAACTGGTCGGCGGCGGGCCGCACGTCGGTCGTCGCAGTCATCTGGCACCTCCTGGCATGTAATGAGTAAAATTAGCGTTGCTCATGACGCTACGGGGGAAGGGAGTCAGCAGTCAATTGATTTTCAGTCATGACACAGAGCTCACACTTCGTGCGGCATGTGTGTTGATCAACAGCGATCGCGTGGATGGCGAGCAGCTCGCGGACATGGCGGCCCTGGACGAATACCTCGACGGTTTCGGGTGGACGGGGCGTCGCGACAGGGACGCCGCCGAGATGGAGTCCGTGCACCGTCTTCGCACCCGCCTCGGCAAGATCTGGACCCACGCCGACGACGAGGAGCGCGTCGTCGGTCAGGTCAACGCGCTGTTGAGCGATACCCGAGCCGCACCATGGTTGACCCGCCATGTGGAGATGCCGGAGTGGCATCTGCATCTGGCGTCGATCCACGACCCGCTATGGCAGCGCATGGGCGCGGAGATGGCCATGTCGCTGGCCGATCTCATTCGCGCCGGCGAGCTCCGCAGACTCAAGACGTGCGCGGCGCCGGACTGCGAGGCGGTCCTGGTCGACCTCTCGCGCAACCGGTCGCGGATGTTCTGCGACACGGGCAACTGCGGGAACCGGCAGCACGTCGCGGCGTACCGGGAGCGACGGGCTTCCGACGAGCGCTTGCGCGAGGAGCCGGTGGGCAGTGACGAGCGCTTGCGCTGAAATCGGTGCGGCGTAGCGTCTTCCGACGCGGTTAGGCTGGCGGTCGGGGGAATCATGGCTCGGCAACCGGCGACGCGCCTGCAACTCAGCGCGCAACGCTTTCACGTGCGTCGCATGATGCACGCCCTGGTGCGCAGGGACGTCGCGATGCACGACGATCCGCTGCGCGCCCAGTCGCTGTCCTTCGCGGTCGGTGGCGTCCTGGCGGCGCTCGCCGTCGCGGCGGCCGCCGTGGTCGGGTTGCTGCGTCCCCAGGGCCTGTCCGACTCCGCGTTGATCGTGATCGGTCGCGACACCGGCGCCCTGTACGTGCGCGTCGACGACACTCTGCACCCCGTGCTCAACCTCGCCTCGGCGCGGCTCGTCACACGCTCGGCGGCCAACCCCGTCGCGGCGGCAGAGGTGGCGATAGCGGGCGCGAAGCGAGGTCCGTCGATGGGCATCCCCGGCGCCCCCGCCGTGATCGGTCAACGCGTGCAGGACAATTCGTGGACGGTCTGCGACGACGACCGCACCATCGTCGCCGTCGGTGACCAGGACCTCGACTCCTCCGGCTCGGCACGCCCCGTCCTGGTGACCCCGCGAGGCGAGAGTGCCGCCACGACCTACCTGCTCTACGACGGGCAGCGCGCCGCGGTCGACCTGCGGAACGTCGCCGTCGTCCGAGCTCTACGCCTAGACGGAGTCGTGCCCGTGCCAGTTTCGCGAACCCTGCTCGACGCGGTGCCGGAGGTGCCCGCGATCGCGCCGCCCGGCATCGTCGGCGCGGGTGGACCCGGTCCGCCCGCGCTGGAGGGAGTGACGATCGGCGCGGTCGTCCTGGTTCAGCGCGCCGACGTCGCCGAGCACTACGTCGTGCTGCGCGATGGTCTGCAGTTGGTCGGCGAGGTGGCCGCCGATCTCATCAGGTTCACCTACGACGGCCACGCCAGGCCGGTGCCGACCATCGCGCCCGCGGCGGTCACGGCCCTTCCCGTTTCGGCCGGACTTTCTGTCGGCACCTTCCCGCAGCACGCGCACAAGCCGATCGGCGTGGCCGACGGCGGCGCCGTCTGCGCGCAGTGGAGGCCGGGCGGGTCATCCGGAACTCCGTCGAAAACCACCATCTGGGTGGGAGATTCGCCGTATCGAAATTCGACGGGGGTCATCACGCTCGCGCAGGCGGACGGTGCGGGACCCAACGTCGACGCCGTGGTCGTGGCCGCCGGGCGCACCGCCTACGTCCGGTCTTCGCGGCTCGTGGGTGATACCGGCGCGACCGGAGCGCTGTTCCTCATCACCGACACGGGAGTGGCGTTCGGCGTGCACGACGAGGAGGACGCGTCGTTCCTCGGTCTCGGCCCGTCACCCGACGCAGCGCCCTGGCCCATCCTGGCGCACCTGCCCCGCGGTCCGGAACTCAGCTCTGAAGCCGCCTCAGTCGTGCGAGATGGACTCGCGTCGCCGTCGTAACCGCCCCGCCGACAACGTCATCGCGATCGCGGCTGCGCCGATGCACGCCGCAGCACCTACCAGTGACGTTCGCCTGGACGCCGTGTCGCCGGCGGGAGGTTCGGGGCCCATCTGCGCGGACGGCGCCTGCGTCGGCGGAACAGTGGGCCGGACGCCCTCGGCACTCACTGCCGCCAGGGCATCGACGACTCCGTGGCCCACCCACGGATCCCATCCGGCTGCCGGATGGTGTGCGGTGTCCTCGATCCTGCGCATCACCTGACGCGCCGTGAGGCGAGGAGCCATCGCCCGCACCAGTGCGGCAATGCCGGTGACGACCGGTGCGGCGTAACTCGTCCCCGAAATCGGGTTCGGCGCAACGGCTCCGGGCACCGAATCGACCAACCCCTCACCGTCCGGGCTCAGGGAGACGACCGCCTCACCCGGCGCGGCGACGTCCACCCATGGTCCCGCCATGGTGAACGCCGAGGGCCGTCCGGCGCCGTCGACCGAGCCGACGGTCAGAACGTAGTCGTCATACCACGCTGGGCTCACGACGACGTCGACTGCGTCCCAATCGGGTCGTCCCGGATGGGCCGGGTCGGGCGGCGGGTTCTGCTCCCGGCATTGACCGGCGCCACCGACGTTGCCCGCCGCCGAGACGACGACGACGTTCTTGACGTCCACCGCATAGGCGAGGGCGGCACCGAGGGACCGGTCGTCGAGTGACTGGTCGGCGGGCATACAGGCGACCGACGAGATGTTGATGACCGTCGCGCCCACGTCTGCGGCGGTGCGAACGGCGGCCGCCAGCGTGTCGACGTCCCCCACTCCGGGGGCGGCTGCACCGCCCGATGGCCGAAACACGTTGCTCGACTGACGAATACCGATGATTCCGGCGTCCGACGCGATGCCTGCGAACCTGGCGTCCGCGCCCTCGGGTCGTGCCGCTCCGATGATCCCGGCGACGATGGTGCCGTGGCCGTCGCAGTCCTGGGTACCGTCGCCAGTCGAGACGTAGTCTCCGCCAGGCAGGAGATGGGGAAGGAGCCGATGCCTGGCGACTCCCGTGTCGATCACGGCCACCGTCTGGCCTGCGCCCTTGGTCATCAGCCAGACCGCTTCGAGCTCGGTGAGGTTCGGCAGACGTGCCGCGGGCCCGGTCATCCGGGGGACGACCGGACATGCGGCGGTCTGTTCGGTCGGCGCGCGCGGAGCGGGTGGCCGGGCCGGCGGGAGGAGCGCGTCGTCGATCTGCGGCGGTGTCACCGCGGCCGCAGTAGGGGCGGCGCAGACGGCGACGACGACCGACGCGACCGCGACGGCCCGCATGGCACCGTCGCTCACAGGTGGAATCCGCCCAACATCCAGCAGGCGGCGGGGAGGACGGCCGCCAGCGCGCCATACTCTAGTACATCCAACAGTCGCGCCACGGGGGCGCCGAAGCGAGGCCGCCGCGCGGCGAGCAGGCCGCCGATGACGAGGACGCCCGCGGCGGCGTCCACCAGGCCCCGGTGAGCACTCACGGTGAGGTACACGACCGTGACGACACTCACCAACCCGCCTGCGGCCAGCGCGATTCGACGCGGGGGATCGACGTAGCTGCGCGCCCGAAGCAACAGCACCGCCGCGATCACGGTGGTGAAGGTGATCGCACCGGGTGCGGTGACGTTGGGAGCCATGGCCACCACGACCACGCCGGAGCCGGCACCCGCCGCGCCGGCCGCCACGAATCCGGTCAGCGTGGCGTGCCCCGTGACCGCACGGGCAGCCGCGTCGCCCTGGTGGTGCCCGGATCCGAGCCCGGCCGTCAGCACCGACAACCGAGGGGCGACGGCGAGCAGCGCGACGGACCCGGTCGAGAGTGCCGCACCGACCACGCCGACGGGCAACGCCACCAAGGTCGCCGCCGCGGTCAGCAGTGAAAGTGCTGCGGCCGCAGTCAAAGCAGGCACCGTGCGCCCGGAGACCCTCTGCAGCAGCAGCGCTGCGGTGAACGCCGCCGTCGCGGCAAGGAAGACATTCGGCGCCGCGGGTCCCGACGGCACGGCCAGAAATCCCGTCGCGCAGACCAGGGCCACCGCCATGACACCCGATGCGAGGTCGTGGCCTGCGGCCACCGTCGCCGCGGTGGCGGCCGCCGCGCAGACGGCGGCGATGACGGCGTTCACCGCGGCACCCGGCGAGCCCGCGGTGCTCGCCAGCATCAGTGCTGCCAGCACCCCGGCGAGAACGCACGCGCAGTCGGGGAGCTGGTCCCAGGGGTGCAGGACCCTCGACTGCGCGGTGGTCACCGCGTGGTACGCCGTCCGACGCAGGGGGCCGAACACAGGGGCCTGATCGGAGCTGAGGACGAGGAGATCACCATCCCGAACACCGTTGTCGGCCAGCGAAAGTGACTCCTCCAAGCCGTCACCGGACGGACGGTCGAGCCGCCACCGGCGGGCGACGTCGGCGGCCCACGGGCGGTCGTCGACGAGTTCGACGATCGCGGGCAGCAGCTCGGCCACCGGCGCGCCGGAGGGCAATGCGACGTCGACCTCCTGGGGATCGCCGTCGCGATCGGCATGAATGCACACCATGGATACGGACACCTCAGTCACCGTAACCGTGTCCGGGACGTGGTCACTGCACCAAAAGAATTCGGCGTCGACGGAACCAAAAGCGCCTCCCGCGGCGTCCATTCACCGATGGAATCATTGCGCCCACCGCGTCTGCCTGCGCCGCCGGTCGACGACGGCACGATCACCATGGAGCGGCCACCCGCCGTCCCGAAGGACCCGCCGTCCAACCTCGTCGGCAGGCTGCTCCCCGTGGTGATGTTGGTCGCCATGGGCGGGATGACCGTGCTGTACTTCAGCTCGGGAGCCGCGTCGTCGCGCAGCCCGATGTTCATGTTCCTACCCGTCATGACGCTGGTGTCGGTGCTCGGTTCCATCGCCTACCAGTCCAGGGGGGCGCGGCGGGGTAGCGAGCTCGACGAGGATCGACGGGCCTATCTCCGGTATCTCGACGGACTGCATGAGGACCTCGCGAAAACGGCTGAATCCCAACATTCCTCGCTGCACTGGAGCCATCCCGACCCGGCGGCGGCATGGACCATGATCGGTGGCCCGCGGATGTGGGAGCGCCACCCCGGCGACGCGGACTTCTGCCACGTCCGGGTGGGCGTCGGGACGCGCCCGCTGTCCACACCGTTGATCGTGCCCGAACTCGGCGCGGCAGAGGCGCGGGATCCGGTGACCACCGAGGCCATCGACCGCCTGCTCGCGGATCGATCCACGGTGTCCGGGCTACCCGTCACCGTCGACCTCTGTGCGCATCGGCGGATTGCCGTCACGGGGGCGGTCGGCGCCGCACGGGGGATGGTAAGGGCGATGGTGTGCCAGCTCGCCGTGCTGCACGGCCCGGAGGCCATCGGGATACGCGCCATCGGATCCGATGCAGACGACCACTGGGACTGGCTGAAATGGCTTCCGCAGCATTGCCGTTCACCTGACCTCGACGCAGGCCTCCACCGGATCCTGATCGTCGATGGTGGCCTACCGGGACCGGAGGGCGCGAGCCTCGCCGCTCTGGGTGACTCCGTATCGGTCATCACGATCGGCGAAGCGGCCGCGGATTGGCTGCGTCTCGATGTCGACGGCGCGGCGGCATTCGAGCGTCCCGACTCGCTGACGCCGACGCAGGCGGTGGTGTGCGCCAGGAGGCTCGCGCCGTTTGCGAGGACGCGCAGCGGCGCCGGACGCGTGGCGGACTGGTCCGAACTCATCGGAATCGGCGACCCGGTGCGCCTCGACGTCGGTGTCGCATGGTCGCCGCGGGTCGGTCGGCAACGACTTCGGGTGGCGATCGGCGTGTCCGATCGCGGTGAGCCGGTCGAACTGGACATCAAGGAGTCGGCCCGAGGCGGCATGGGGCCGCACGGGTTGTGCGTCGGTGCCACCGGGTCGGGCAAGTCCGAGTTCCTGCGCACGCTGGCACTGGGCCTGGCGGCCACTCACGCGCCCGACACGCTGAACCTCATCCTCATCGACTTCAAGGGAGGCGCAACCTTTCTCGG
>JAOPUT010000176.1 GCA_025963385.1 Mycobacterium sp. | reverse complement strand
GCAGGCACTTCGGTCGTCCAAGGTCGCGCTCAACATGCATCTGAGTCGCGCTGCGCAGGGTGTCCTGGAGTATGCCCTCGCAGAGGAACTGGTGTCGTTCTCCACTCCGGAGTTCAAGGAGCGGGTCGCAGCGTTCCGGGCGCGGTCCAAGAAGTGACTACGCGGTAGGGTCCGCGACGACCTTCTCGAGGGCCGCCCGCTCTTCGGAGGTCCAGGGTCGGCCGCCAGAACGATCCGCGTTGAGCACCACCTGTACCGTGCGCACCGTGGCGCACCGGTGGGTGGCCGTACTGATGATGCTGATCGACGTGAACGACGACATGCCGACCGACTCGACGGCGGACGAAACCTCCAGTCGATCGTCCAGCACGACCGGATGGTGGTAGTCGATCCCGTTGTGCACGACGACGATCGAACTCCACGCGCTGGGAACGACCCCGTGCAACAGCCGATTTCGCGCCTCTTCGGCGTAGACGAGGAAGACACTGTTGTTGACATGCCCGGCCGGGTCGAGGTCGGTCCAGCGGGGCTCGATCCGAAACGGTGCGGTCATGAGATCTTCTTACGCGAGATCGCCTGCAAGGTCTAGAAATACGGCTGAGAAGTGCCTGTCCGATCGATTCGGCTGCGTGGTTCGGCGCCATCCATGAACACGGCGCGAGCAGCGCGTACGGGTAGAGCGGTATGCTTTCGGTAGTCGGCTATACACGTAAGATACTGACGGGTTTCAATGACGAAGACCTGGACTACGGTCGAGACTCCGAGCGATCTGGCCGAGCGCTATCGTGCCCAAGGGTGGTGGGACGGCGAGACGCTGCCCACCGTGCTCGCCGCTGCGCTGTTGCGTTCGGGATCGCGTGAGTTCCGCGTTCATTCGATGAATCGACCCTGGAAGGGGACGATCGCGGAGGTCACCGCAATGGCACGGCGCGTGGCCGCCGGACTTCGGAGGCGGGGACTCGGCCCTGGCGACCCCGTTGCCTTCCAGTTGCCCAACAGTGTCGAGGCCGCGGCCACGTTCTACGGCCTCGCGATGATGGGCGCCGTCCTGGTGCCGATCGGCCACACGGCGGGTACCAGCGAAATCGTCCATGCGCTCAGGGAATCGGGCGCGCGCGCATTGGTGGTGTCCCACTGGAACGACGCCAGCTTTCCGTTCGAGATCCTCGGCGAGACGGCTCTGGAACACGTCGTCGCGGTGGGTGATCGACCTGCCCCGGTCGGGGTCGAACGCTTCGAGGACTTCGGCGACGTCGAACCCGTCGACGAGCCGGCGACGGTCGATCCGGCCCAGCCCGCGGTGATCGGATGGACTTCTGGCACAACCGGATCTCCGAAGGGTGTCCTTCTTAGCCACCGTGCCATGTGCTCCGAGACGCGATGGCACATGGCGCCGATGATGAGCGGCTTGTCGAGACGACTGGCAAGCACGTCGCCCGTCAGCCACGTCACGGGAATGTTGGTGTCTGTCCTGTTGCCACCGTTGCTCGGCCGCGACATCCATCTACTGGACTTCTGGAATCCGGCGCGCGTGCTCGACTTGATGACCGCCGAATCGCTCTCAGCGGGAACGGGTGCGCCGCTGTTCCTCGCCTCGTTGCTCGATCATCCCGACTGCGGGCCCGCGCATCATCGGCTGATCAACACGTCGTCGCTGGGCGGAGCGGCCGTTGCCCCCGAACTCGTCCTACGCGCGGATGCTCTCGGCATTGCGGCATGGCGGGGATACGGGTGCACCGAGCATCCAAGCATCTCGCTGGGGGATCTCTCCCATCCGCTCGCGCACCGCGCTCACAGCGACGGCAAGATCTGTGCCGGTGTCGACGTGCGGATCTGTGAAGACGGCGAGATTCTGACGCGCGGCCCCGACTTGTTCTGCGGTTACACGGATCCCGGCCTCAATCCCGACGCGTTCGACGACGGCTGGTACCGGACCGGCGATATCGGTCGTCTTGACGGCGAGGGCCATCTCACCATCGTCGACCGCAAGAAGGACATCATCATCCGCTCCGGCATGAACATCAGTGCGGCTGAAGTCGAAGCGGTGTTGATTAGCATGTCGGGGATCGCGGACGTCGCCGTCGTCGCCGCCCCGGATGCGCGCACGGGCGAGCACGCCTGCGCCTTCGTTCGGCCCCGGCCAGGCCGCGACGTTCCCACCGTCGCTTCGATCCAGGCGCATATGGCTGCGGCCGGGATCGCGAAGTACAAATGGCCAGAAGAGGTCCGGTCGCACCCGACCGACTTTGCGCGTACCGCCGCAGGCAAGGTTCGCAAGGCCGACTTGCGGGCGATGTGCGACGGGTCCTCAGGCGAGGTCGCCCGCCAGGTCGAGTAGCACCGCCGAGAGGTTCTTGCCCCATCGGTCGAGCGCGTAGCCCGACGCCGGGTAGCCATTGGTCAGGAAGGCGAAGCTGATCCCCGTCGTCGGGTCGCAGAACGATTGTTGACACGGTGCTCCCCCGTGGCCGAAGGTCGCCGGGGATCCGGTGGCGGGCATCCAGCCCTGCTGCCACGATTCGCCGCGCACGGTGACGAAAAGCCCCATGCTGATCGGATGATCCGTTCCGCCATGCTCGAGTAGGCCGTAGGCGGGTTCGCGGAAACGCTCGCGGCTACCTTCGGCAACGGCTTCCCGTGACCAGACGTCGGAATGCAGCATCCCCTGGTAGTGCATCGCGACGTCGGCCGCAGTGGCAACGATGCTGTGCGAGGGCTCTCCTCGTTCGAGGACCTCCGCCGGGTCGAGGTACCACGGACCCCACACGTCGAGTTCATCGGCCTGATCTCCCAGTAGCACCATCGGCGCGACGTTGCCTTGCTCCTCGATCGGCACCGCGTCCTGGACCGTCAACCCCAGCGGTGCGGCAATCCGCGTCGCGAGGTAGTCCGGCAGTGACAGTCCGGTGACCGCCTCGACGATCTCCCAGATGACCCATCCGCTCGACGTGAGGGCGAACTGTATGTGTCCACGCGTCTCGGTATCGGGTTGCCAGCGAGACATCGCCTCGAGGCGTGACTGTCGGGTGCCCATGCGCTTGGCGCCGAGCGGTGCATACGCCAGCCCAGCGCGGTGGGTGGCGACGTCTTCCAAGGTGATGCCGTCGCAGAAGCCTGGTATCCACGTCGACACCGGCGCGGTGATGTCGAGGTCGTTCTCGTCGGCGACCTTCCACA
>JAOPUT010000157.1 GCA_025963385.1 Mycobacterium sp. | reverse complement strand
GAGGTGCTCGAGCACACCAAGGGTCCGAAGATCCGCATCCACAAGTTCAAGAACAAGACCGGTTACCACAAGCGCCAGGGCCACCGTCAGAAGCTGACGGTCGTCAAGGTCACGGGCATCAAGTAAGAGGGAGCGAACCAATGGCACACAAGAAGGGCGCTTCCAGCTCGCGCAACGGTCGCGACTCCAACTCTCAGCGCCTCGGCGTCAAGCGTTTCGGTGGTCAGGTCGTCAAGGCGGGCGAGATCATCGTGCGCCAGCGCGGCACCCACTTCCACCCCGGCGTCAACGTCGGCCGTGGCGGCGACGACACCCTGTTCGCCACCGCTCCCGGTGCCGTGCAGTTCGGTGAGAAGCGCGGCCGCAAGACCGTCAACATCGTCCGCACCGTACGCGCGGAGGCCTAGCTCCACGTCGAGATCGACGTTTTGCAGCTCGGCTCTCGCGCAAGCTCAGCAAAACGTAGATTTCGCCATGGAAAGGAACTCCGATGCCCCGGTTCGTCGACCGCGTCGTGATTCACGCGCGGGCAGGCAACGGCGGTAGAGGCTGCGCCTCGGTCCACCGCGAGAAGTTCAAGCCCCTCGGTGGCCCCGACGGCGGCAACGGCGGTCGCGGCGGCAGCATCGTGCTCGTCGTCGACCCGCAGGTGCACACGCTGCTGGACTTCCACTTCCACCCCCACGTCGACGCCCCGTCGGGCAAGCAGGGGATGGGCAACAATCGCGACGGCGCTGCCGGCGACGACCTCGAACTGCGCGTGCCCGACGGCACCGTCATCGTCGACGAGGACGGTCGCCTGCTCGCCGACCTGACCGGCGCAGGCACCCGGTTCGAAGCGGCTGCCGGAGGGCGCGGCGGGCTGGGCAACGCGGCGCTGGCGTCGCGGGCGCGCAAGGCTCCCGGCTTCGCGCTGCTCGGCGAGAAGGGCCAAGCCCGTGATCTCACCCTCGAACTCAAGACCGTGGCCGACGTCGGCCTGGTCGGGTTCCCGTCGGCGGGCAAGTCCTCACTGGTGTCGGTGATCTCGGCCGCCAAGCCCAAGATCGCCGACTACCCGTTCACCACGCTGGTGCCGAACCTCGGTGTGGTCTCCGCAGGCGAGCACACCTTCACCGTCGCCGACGTTCCAGGGCTGATCCCCGGCGCATCGGATGGCCGCGGACTCGGACTGGACTTCCTGCGGCACATCGAGCGCTGCGCGGTACTGGTGCACGTCGTCGACTGCGCGACGATGGACCCCGGTCGCGACCCGATCTCCGACATCGACGCGCTGGAAGCCGAACTGGCCGCGTATACCCCGACGCTGCAGGGTGATTCGTCCCTCGGCGACCTGGCCGAGCGGCCACGTGCCGTGGTGCTCAACAAGATCGACGTGCCCGACGCGCGTGAGCTCGCCGACTTCGTGCGCGAAGAAGTGGCGGAGCGCTACGGCTGGCCCGTCTTCGAGGTGTCGACCGTCACCCGGGACGGGTTGCGGCCGTTGACCTTCGCGCTGTGGGACATGGTGGACGCGTACCGCAAGGCGCAACCCGCGGTGGCCCCGCGACGTCCCGTGATCCGGCCGATCCCCGTCGACGAGAGCGGATTCACCGTGACCTCCGACGGCGACGGTGGCTTCGTGGTGCGCGGTACCCGCCCCGAACGCTGGATCGGCCAGACCGACTTCACCAACGACGAGGCGGTCGGTTATCTCGGCGACCGGCTGGCGCGCCTCGGCGTCGAGGACGAGCTGCTGAAGCTGGGCGCGAAGCCGGGCTGCGCCGTCACGATCGGTGACATGACCTTCGACTGGGAGCCGCAGACACCTGCAGGCGTGGACGTCACGATGTCGGGCCGCGGCACCGACCTGCGGCTCGAACAGGACGACCGGGTCCGGGCGGATGAGCGCAAGATTGCGCGCAAGCAGCGACGGGAAAGTCGCGAAGAGCAGTCGTGACCAGTTCCCACCGCGAGGCCATCCGCACGGCCCGCAGCGTCGTCGTGAAGATCGGCACCACCGCACTGACCTCACCCAAGGGCGTGTTCGACGCGACGAGGGTCGCGTCACTGGTCGATGCCATCGAGGCACGCATGAAGGCGGGCTCCGACGTCGTCATCGTGTCGTCGGGCGCGATCGCCGCGGGCATCGAACCCCTCGGGCTGTCCCGTCGCCCGACCGACCTCGCCACCAAGCAGGCGGCGGCCAGCGTCGGCCAGGTGGCACTGGTGAATGCGTGGACCGCCGCGTTCAACCGGTACGACCGCACCGTCGGTCAGGTGCTGCTGACCGCCCACGACATCTCGATGAGGGTGCAGCACACCAACGCTCAGCGCACGCTGGACCGGCTGCGCGCTCTGCACGCCGTCGCGATCGTCAACGAGAACGACACCGTCGCCACCAACGAGATTCGCTTCGGGGACAACGACCGGCTGTCGGCACTCGTCTCGCACCTGGTCGGGGCCGACGCGCTGGTGCTGCTCTCCGACATCGACGGGCTCTATGACGGCGATCCGCGAAGGGCGCGCCCCGACAACCCAGCGCACTTCATCTCCGAAGTGGCGGGGACCGACGACCTCGACGGTGTGATCGCGGGCGGTGGCAGCAATCTGGGCACCGGCGGCATGGCGTCCAAGCTGTCGTCAGCCCTGCTGGCAGCGGACGCCGGCGTGCCCGTGCTGCTGGCCGCCGCGGCCGATGCGGGCGCCGCGCTGGCCGATGCATCGGTGGGCACGGTGTTCGCGCCGCGGCCGGAACGCATGTCGTCGCGACGGTTCTGGGTGCGGTACGCGGCCGAGTCGACGGGTGCGCTCATGCTCGACGACGGAGCCGTGCGCGCCGTGGTCAAGCAGCGCCGCTCACTGTTGCCCGCAGGCATCACCGAGGTGTCGGGCCGCTTCCACGGCGGTGACGTGGTGGAACTTCGCGGCCTGGACGGCACGGTGGTGGCTCGCGGTGTAGTCGCCTACGACGCAACGGAATTGGCCACCATGGTCGGACGCTCGACGACCGATCTACCCGCCGAGATGCGCCGTCCCGCGGTGCACGCCGACGACCTGGTGGCCGTCTAGGGAGCCTCGAGATACAGTGCGCCCCAGACGATCTGGGTCAGTGTGGCGGCCAGCTCGGCGTCATAGGACTCCGGTCGGCCAGGGAGGTTCTGCTGGCACGTCCGCTCGGCCATCCATGTCAGCGTGCTGGCGGCCGTCAGCGGCGACAGCTCGGGGCGGATGTACCCGTCCCGCTGGCCCTCTTCGATGACCGCAGCCAGCCGCGCCGCGATCGCCGTCAGGATGTCGCGATAGGTGGTGCCGACCCCCGCGTCGTAGGCAGCCATCTCGTTGAGGGCGACGAGCAGTGGCTGGTGTCTGCGATAGCTGGCGACGAGGCCGGTCATCGCAGCAAGGACGTCGGCGGGATCGCGGCGTCGTGACACGCTCCACCAGCGGTCGGCGGCGCCCGCGAGGTCATCGAACACCTGCCCGGCGAGCCGTCGCAGCAGGTGACCCTTGTCCTCGAAGTAGATGTAGAAGCTGGCGCGGGAGATACCCGCCTCCGTCGCCAGCCGGTCGACGCTGAGCTCGGTGAAGCTGGCGCCGTCGGCCATCAGCCGTTCAGTGGCCTCGAGCAGCTGGACTTCGATCTGCTCGCGCCGCTGCTGTCGCTTGGCCTGCGGCTTCCTGGTCACCGATGGCATGTCAGGCAGCGTAGCCCGAGGCCGCGCACCTTGACTAGACACACTGTCTAGACTTATCGTCACGACCATGACTGTGTCGCCGCTCACATCGACTTCGCCGCGCCCGTACGACCCCGTCGACCTGTCGTCGCGGGCGTTCTGGTCCACCACCGCCGCCGACCGCGAGAAGTCGTTCGCGCAGCTGCGCGAGAGCAGGCCGGTCAGCTGGCATCCGCCGGTCGAGGACTCGCTGATGCACGATCCCGACGACCGCGGCTACTGGGCGGTGACCCGGCACGCCGACATCGTCACCGTCAGCCGCGACAGCGACACCTTCCTGTCCGGCAAGGGTGTGCTGTTCGAGAACGTTCCCGAGGAACTGCTCGAGGCGTCGCAGTCGTTCCTCGCGATGGACCCGCCGCGGCACACCATGATCCGCAAGGTCGTGCACGCGGCGTTCACGCCTCGCCAGGTTCGTCGCATCGAGGACTCGATCCAGGCGAACGCGAAGGACATCGTTGGGGAGTTGCGCGACGCGGGCAGCGGCGCGAACTTCGTCGAGTTCTGCGCCAAGGAACTTCCGATTCGGACGCTGTCGGACATGGTCGGCATCCCAGAATCCGAGCGGATGCAGGTGGCCGACGCCGCCGACGCCATGGTGTCGTGGGGTGACCCGCAGTACCTGAACGGGCGAAACCCATTGGAGGTGTTGATCGGAAGTCAGATGTACCTGCACCAGGTGGCGGGTGCGCTGGCAGCCGACCGCCGGGAGCGTCCGGGCGATGACCTGATCAGCGCCCTGGTTCAGGCCGAGGTGGACGGCGACCGGCTCACCGATGCGGAGATCGCGGCCTTCTTCGTGCTGCTGGCCGTCGCGGGCAACGACACCACCCGCCAGACGGCGAGCCACGCGATGAAGGCGCTCACCGACTTCGGGGATCAGCGTGCCTGGCTGGTCGCCGACTTCGACGACCGCATCGGCGGGGCCGTCGAGGAGTTCGTCCGGTGGGCGACCCCGGTGATGACGTTCCGGCGCACCGCTGCCACCGCCTGCCGACTCGGCGATCAGGACATCGCGGCAGGCGAGAAGGTCGTCATGTTCTATGCGTCGGGCAACTTCGATGACACCGCCTTCGAGGCACCCGAGCGATTCGATCTTGGCCGTAAGCCCAACCCGCACCTCGGGTTCGGTGGCGGTGGCAGGCACTTCTGCCTCGGCGCCCACGTGGCCCGTGCGCAGTTGCGTGCGATCTTCGGTGAGTTGCTGACCCAGCTGCCCGGTATCGAAGCGGGCGAGCCGTCCTATGTGGCGGGCAACTTCATCCACGGCGTCCGCTCGCTGCCGGTCAGCTTCTAGCGCCCACTCGCCCCGCGAGACTACGGTTTCTGATGGGAATCCGCCGATTTCCGTCAGAAACCGTAGTCTCGGCGCACACGCCTAGTGCGCGGCGAGCGGCGCGAGTTCGTCGACGAGCAGGACCAGCAGCTCCGAGCAGCCCGCGTCGAGCTTGACGGCCGCGAACTCGTCACCGCGGGTGGGCCCGCGATTGATGATCGCGACGGGCTTACCCTTTGCGGCGGCGTGCCGGACGAACCGCAGTCCGGAGAACACCGTCAGCGACGAGCCGGCGACCAGGAGCGCGTCGGCGTCGTCCACCACTGAATAGGCTTGCGCGACTCGGTCTTTCGGCACGCTCTCGCCGAAGTAGACGATGTCGGGTTTGAGCATGCCGCCGCAACGGGGGCAGTCGACGTAGCGGAACGACGACGTCTCCTCGACCATCGCGTCGGCGTCCGGGGCCACGCCGATGCCGCCGACGTCCTCGGCGCGTTCGACGAAGCCGGGGTTGAGCGCCTCCAGTTCGTCGGCCAGCTCCGCGCGCGTCAACGTGAATCCGCACGCGAGACACACCACCTGCGCATACGTGCCGTGCAGGTTCACCACGGCCCTGCTGCCCGCCTTGGTGTGCAGCAGGTCGACGTTCTGGGTGATCAGACCGGTGACGACGCCGGCGCGCTCCAACTCGGCCAAGGCCCGGTGCCCGGCGTTGGGCATCGTGGCGTGCATGTGGCGCCAGCCGACGTGGTTGCGGGCCCAGTAGCGCTGCCGGAATGCGGGGTCGGACGTGAACTGCCGGATGGTCATCGGATTGCTCGGCGGCGAGTCCGGACCGCGATAGTCGGGAATGCCGGAGTCGGTCGACAGGCCTGCGCCGGTCAGCACGGCGAGGCGTCGACCGGCAAGCAGGTTGACGAGTTCGGGGGCCTCCACCTCTTCGAGGGTAGCCGCGCCTGGGACCGGTGCCGTTGGTGGTCAGCGGGCCCAGTCGTGGTTCGCGGGTAATACGCCGAAGCGTGTCGCGCCGCGCTCTTCGAGGAGTCCAATGATCAAGGCCGACCACTTGTTCGTGATCAGATCCAGGAGGGCGCGACAGGGACATGACTCGGAGTAGACATTCCGCTCGCCGATCCCGAGATCTTTTGTGCCCTATGCCGTTGACGTGCCTTGCCGATTGGAGGAAGAAACATGAAGACCATGAATGCGGTCGGATCCTTTGCGGGATTGCCCATCGACCATCCAGATGCTCTCGTCGACGTCGAGGTGCCGCTACCGGAGCTGCGGGCACACGACATCCTGGTTCGGGTGGAGGCGGTATCGGTGAATCCCGTCGACGTGAAGATTCGCGCGAGCCTGACACCGTCAGACCACCCCACCATCCTCGGATTCGACGCGGCTGGCGTCGTCGAAGCCGTTGGCACCGACGTGACCACGTTGGCCGTTGGCGACGAGGTCTGGTACGCCGGTGACGTCACCCGGCAAGGCAGCAACGCGCAGTGGCAGGCAGTCGATGAACGGATCGTCGCCAAGAAGCCCACGTCCTTGTCGTCCGTCGACGCCGCCGCGCTTCCCCTGACCACCCTCACCGCGTGGGAGTCGTTGTTCGAACGATTTGCGATGGACGAAGAGTCACGGGGTGACCTGGTGGTGTTGGGTGCCGCGGGTGGAGTCGGGTCGGTGATGATCCAGCTCGCGAAGGCGCTCACTGAAGTACGGGTCATCGCGACGGCAAGTCGCGACGACTCTCGGCAGTGGGCGACTCAGATGGGTGCGGACGTCGTGATCAACCACCATCAACTCCGCACCGACGCGCCCGACGTTGCGCCGGCCGGGATCGACTACGTCTTCTCCCCGCACTCGAAGGGCAACGTCGAGACCTTCGCCGAGATCATGCGGCCGCTGGGTCACGTCGTCGCGATCGACGAACCCGAGGGCATGGATCTCTTGCCGCTGAAGCAGAAGAGCATCGCCTGGCACTGGGAATTGATGTTCACCCGCGCGATGTTCGGGTACGACATGATCGCTCAGCAACGGATGCTCACCAAGGCCGCTGCGCTGGTCGACGACGGAGTGCTCAGGAGCACCCTGACCGAGTCGATCGGCGACTTCAGCGCAGCCGGAATTCGGGAGGCCCACCGAAGGGTGGAGTCCGGTCACATGGTCGGCAAGGTGGTCGTATATCGCAGCTGAGTCACCCGTGGCCGTCCGTTTGCGACAATGGGTCCGTGGACTTCTACTCCGCCTACCGGCACGACTACGTGCGGGTGGCCGCGTGCACCCATCACACGACGTTGGCCGACCCCGAGGCGAACGCCGAATCGGTGCTGCGGATGGCACGCGAATGCCATGACGAGGGCGTCGCGATGGCGGTGTTCCCCGAGCTGACGCTGTCCGGATACTCGATCGAGGACATCCTGCTTCAGGACACCCTGCTCGACGCCGTCGAGCACGCGGTCGACGGTCTGGTGTCGGCGTCGGCGGACCTGCTGCCGATGCTGGTGATCGGTGCACCCCTGCGCCATCGGCATCGCATCTACAACACCGCGGTCGTGATCCACCGCGGCACCGTGCTGGGCGTCGTGCCGAAGTCCTACCTGCCCAACTACCGCGAGTTCTACGAGCGCCGTCAGGTGGCGCCCGGCGACGACCAGGGTGGCGTAATCCGCCTCGGCGGCACCGACGTGCCGTTCGGGCCCGACCTGCTGTTCACGGCGGTCGATCTGCCCGGTTTCGTCCTGCACGTCGAGATCTGTGAGGACATGTGGGTTCCGGTCCCGCCCAGCGCTGAGGCCGCACTGGCGGGCGCGACCGTGCTGGCGAACCTGTCGGGCAGTCCCATCACCATCGGCCGCGCCGACGATCGCAAGCTGCTGGCGAGGTCGGCGTCGTCGCGCTGTCTGGCGGCGTACGTCTACGCCGCTGCGGGCGAGGGCGAGTCGACCACCGACCTGGCCTGGGACGGCCAGACGATGATCTACGAGAACGGCGTCCTGCTCGCCGAGTCGGAACGATTCCCCAAGGGGGAGCGGAAGTCGGTTGCCGACGTCGACACCGAACTGCTTCGAGCCGAACGGTTGCGCATGGGCACGTTCGACGACAACCGGCGTCACCACCGCGACCTCACCGATCGCTTCCGCCGCGTCGAGTTCGTGGTCGACCCGCCGTCGGGCGACATCGGTCTGCGGCGCACCATCGAGCGTTTCCCGTTCGTACCGTCGGATCCGCAACGGTTGGAACAGGATTGCTACGAGGCCTACAACATTCAGGTGTCGGGTCTCGAGCAGCGGCTGCGGGCGCTGAACTACCCGAAGGTCGTGATCGGGGTGTCCGGCGGACTGGACTCGACCCACGCGTTGATCGTCGCGGCCCGCGCGATGGACCGTGAAGGACGGCCGCGCAGCGACATCCTGGCCTTCACCATGCCCGGCTTCGCCACCGGCGACCACACCAAGGGCAACGCCATCGCGCTCGGCAAGACACTCGGAGTCACGTTCGCGGAGATCGACATTCGCGACACCGCGTCGCTCATGCTCTCCGAGATGGACCACCCGTTCGGCCGCGGCCAGAAGGTCTACGACGTCACGTTCGAGAACGTCCAGGCGGGCTTGCGCACCGACTACCTCTTCCGGCTGGCCAACCAGCGGGGCGGCATCGTGCTGGGCACCGGTGACCTGTCCGAGCTCGCGCTGGGGTGGTCCACGTACGGTGTCGGCGATCAGATGTCGCACTACAACGTGAATGGCGGCGTGCCGAAGACGTTGATCCAGCACCTGATTCGATGGGTGATCTCGTCGGGTCAGTTCGCCGAGGACGTCAACGAGGTGTTGCAGTCGGTGCTGGACACCGAGATCACTCCCGAGTTGGTGCCCGCGAGCGACGGTGAGCAGATACAGAGCAGTGAGGCCAAGGTCGGCCCGTACGCGCTGCAGGACTTCTCGCTCTACCAGGTGTTGCGCTGGGGCTTCCGGCCGTCGAAGGTCGCGTTCCTGGCATGGCACGCCTGGGCTGACGCCGAGCGCGGCGACTGGCCGACGGGTTATCCGCTCGACAAGCGACCGGCGTACTCGCTCAAGGAGATTCGGCAGTGGCTGACGGTCTTCGTGCAGCGGTTCTATTCGTTCAGTCAGTTCAAGCGCTCGGCGCTACCCAACGGTCCGAAGGTGTCCTCGGGCGGGGCGCTGTCCCCGCGCGGTGACTGGCGCGCGCCGTCCGACATGGCGGCCAGGGTCTGGCTCGACGAGATCGAGCGCGAGGTGCCGGAGGCTTGAGCTACCGCTCGTAGGTTCCCGTCAAGGTGCCGCGGGCCAGCACGTGGCCCGCGGCCGCCGCGAGCACCGCCTTCACGGACGCGGCGTCGGGCGGCACCGGACGGTCGAGGCCCAGCAGGTGGAAGCGGTAGCGGTGCGGACCGTGGCCGGGTATCGGCCGCGGTCCCGAGTAGCCATCTCTGCTCAGCCTCGTCGCTACGATGCGGACACCGTCGACCCCGACGTGGAAGTCACCCTCGCCGAGGCCGTCGCGGTTCGGTGTGAGCACGGCTGCGCTGTGGAACAGGGGCTTGGGAAGCGGCACGTCGACGTCGTCCAACAGCAGTACCAGCGATACGGCCTCCGCGGGCACTCCCTCCCAGCGCAACTCAGGTGAGACGTCGTCTCCGACACCCTCGCCCGCATGCCTACGAGGGATCGGGTCCCCGTCGGCGAACGCGGGGCTGGTGACGACGATGGTTTCTGGCGCGTCGAACCCGTTGCCCGCCAATGGGCTTCGCGCCGGTTTGGCGCGTACGCCGCGCAGTAGCTTCCCGATGATGCCCATCAGGCACCGCTTCCCGCGCCGCGCATCGACACCGCACTCGAGCGCAGCACGTCACCGAGTTCGGCGGGCAGGTAGCCCTGGGCGGCCAGTCGCGGCATCACACCTCCTGAGGCGATGATGTCGAGAATCAGATCGGGCAGCCGCGGCACCGCACCGGATGCCCCGGTGGTGTCGTTCCGCCAGGTGCCGTCGGTCAGATCGAAGGTGCCGGTGTCACCGTCGCTGAAGGACGACGTGGCGTCGGGGACCGTCATCGCGGGCAGGCCCGCGTTCACCGCGTTGCGGAAGAACAGCGAATTGAACTCCTCGGCAACCAGTCCCGCCACCCCGAGCTCGTTGAACAGTGCGGCGACGGGGCGCGACGAGCCGACGCCGAAGTTGCGGCCCGCCACCACCACGTCGCCGGGCGCGACCTCATCGGTCCAGCCGGGACGGACCTCGTAGAAGACGTGCCTGGCCGCCTCGGGTGGATCCATCCGCATCGCGAAGGCGGGGTACATGGCGTCGGTGTTGAGATCGTCGCCGAACACCCACACCCTTCCGGTCACGGTGAGTGTCATGCTGTCACGCTCCTCGCATCGGTGATGTAACCGGTGATGGCCGACGCGGCGACGGTAGCAGGGGAGGCCATGAAGATCTCCGCCTCCGTGCTGCCCATCCGGCCGGTGAAGTTGCGGGTGCTCGCAGTGATGCACACCTCGCCGGCTCCGACCACGCCCATGTGGTAGCCGAAGCACGCGCCGCAGGTGGAGTTGGTGACGACGGCGCCGGCGTCTGCGATGTCCTGGAGGTACCCCAGTCGCATCGCCTCGCGGTACACCGCCTGCGAGGCTGGGGTGACGAGGAGGCGCACGCCAGGGGCGACGGTCTTGCCGCGCAACACGTTCGCCGCGATCTGCAGGTCTTCGAGTTGCCCGTTGGCACACGATCCGATGAACGCCTGATCGACCTTCTGGCGGCTCAGCTGTGACACGGGCACGCCGTTGTGGCTGACGGTGCCCGGCTTGGCGACGAAGGGTTCGAGTGCGGCGAGGTCGACGCGGCGGACGTCGTGATAGTTCGCGTCGACATCGGGCGCGGCGGAGTGGTATCCGCTGACGCCGCGCGCGTCGAGGAAGGACGTCAGGACGTCGTCGGGTTCGAAGGTGCTGAAGTCCGCCGAGACCTCGGCGCCCTGCGTGGCGATGGTGCGCCGGTCGTGCATGGGCACACTGGCCAATCCGGGGCCGCCGTATTCCAGGTTGAGGTTCGGCGAGTCGCCGTACTCGTTGGCGATGTGCAGAAAGACGTCCTTGCCGCTGACCGAGTCCGGCTTGATGCCCTCGAGTTGGTAGCGGATGGTCGGGGAGACCTGGAACCAGGTGCTGCCAGTGCACATGATCGAGTACACCTCGGCGGGTCCGAGCCCGCGGGCGGCGGTGTTGTAGGCACCACCCGCGCAGGTGTGGGAGTCGGTGCAGGCCAGCACTTCTCCCGGCCGAGCCAGCCCGTTCTCGGCGATCACCTGATGACAGATGCCGTGCCTGCCGACGTCGTAGAAGCGGTCGATGCCGAAGTCTGCGGCGAACTTGCGGGCGCGGGGTCCGCCCTCGGCGTCCTTGAGGGTAGGGGCGGGCACCGCGTGATCCATCACGATGGCGAGCTTGTCCGCATCGTGGATCTTGAGCGGCTGCAGCCACATCGTGGCGAACTGCAGATCGATCAGGACCGTCATGTCCACGTCGACCACGACGGTGTCACCGGCGGTGACGGACTCTCGTCCGGCCTTGCGGGCGAAGATCTTCTCGATGATGGTCATACCCATCAGCGGGCCTCCTTGGTCGCGATCCTGGCGTCGAGTGCGAACCACTCGGCCATGCCGACCAGGTTGAAGAAGTCGGCGGGTGTGGTGGGCAGGAAGTCCGAGACCTCGGTGCCGTTGAGCGCGCACAGCCCTTCGAGCATCGCGAACGTGGCACGCCCGAGCGGGTCGCCGGGATGGATGGCGATGGCAAAGCCCAACTCCTGCAACCGCGTTGCCGATTCGAGCGGCGTCAGGCCGCCGAGCACCAGGTTGATCAGCAGGGGGGCATCGACTTCGCGGGCGATGCGCTCGATTTCGTCGGTGCCCTGTGGCGCCTCGACGAATATGACGTCCGCACCGGCGGCGGCATAGCGGTTGGCCCGCTCGATGGCGACGTCGAGGCCATGGGAAGCGCGGGCGTCGGTACGGGCGATCACCAGCAGGTCGTCGTCGGATCTGGCATCGAGCGCGGCGGCCAGCGTCTGCTCGAACACGCCGGCGTCGACCACCCGCTTTTCCGGCAGGTGCCCGCACCGCTTCGGAAAGGCCTGGTCCTCCAACTGAATTGCGGCCACGCCCGCCGAATCGAACTGGCGCACGGTGCGCACCACGTTGATCGGTGCGCCGTAACCCGTGTCGGCATCGGCGATCAGCGGGACGTCACCGAGGCAGTCGACGAGCATCCTGGCGCGCTCGGCCATCTCGCTGGCGGTGACCAGGCCGATGTCGGGCAGTCCGAAGCCCGATGCCGCGACGCCCGCGCCGGTCAGGTAGGCCGCGGCCTGGCCGGTGCGCTTGGCCAGTTGCGCCGATATGCCGTCGAAGACGCCCGGCGCCACGATGAGCTCGCCGCGGTCGAGGAGGTCGCGCAGCGTCCGCCGCGCGGTGGTGGCTGGCATGGGGTCTCCTAGTCCAGTGCGCCGGCGACGGGTGCCGCCAGCAGGTCGATGAGGTCGTCGATGTCGTCGAGCTCGGCGAGTCCGGTCACGGCCCGCTCGATCGCGTCGGCCCTGGCCCGGCTGGTGACGCGGTCGGCGAGCGCGTGGAACTTCGCGACGAGCTCGGAGTTGGTGACCGGATCGCCTGGTGCGCCATGTGGTTGGTCGACGCGGGCGTGGTGCACGGTGCCGTCGGACATGGTCACCGTGACGTCGGTGCGGAACCGCTCGGTGACGGGCGCGGTGGACAGGGTTTCGTCGAGATGCACGTCGGTGGCGTCGATGAGCCGCCAGACGTCGTCGGAGTCGAGGCGCTGGGGCGTGAACTGTTCGGGAAGGACGTTGCCGTCGAGGAGTGCGGCCGCGGTGGCATAGGCGATGTTCATCTGCGCACCGATGGGTGTGAGAGGTCGCTCCGGCCGCCACCAGCCGTGCTTGTAGACGGTCTCGCCCACGGTGATGTCGATGCGCGAGACGTCCTCGGGGAGAAGCGATTTCCTCAGGCGGCGCGCGGCGTCGATGGCACCGTGCAGGCCGCCCATCGCGGCGTAGGACTTCACCATGATGGTCGAGGTCTCCCAGTGCTCGCCGAGTACGGCGGTGAGCGGCGCCGGGTCCGGGTCGTGCCCTTCGCCGAAGACGCTGAGGAATCCGCCGTACTCGCGTTCGAACACGCGCTTGATGCCGGTATAGCCCGCCGCTGCAAGGCCCGCCGCGTAGAAACCGTTGCGGCTGGCCAGACCGTGGTGCATGCGCTTGCTCATGGCCTCGAACTGCGCGGCCATCAACCCCGAGGACTGGGTGCCCGCGAGGCCGAGGGCGTCCTCGAGTTGAGCCGGCGACAGGCCGCGGAGTCTTCCGGATGCCATGGCGGCGCTGTGCGTACCGAAGACCGACCCGGAGTGCCAGCCCCGGTCGAGCATCTGGGATCCGTGCAACGTGTAGCCGACCCGAGGGCCGACCTCGAAGCCCGCCACGGCGGCGAGCAGGACGTCGATCCCGCGCGTCGGTGTCGTCGCGATCGATGCGGTCGACAGCATCGCGGGGATGAGAAGCGAACAGCTGTGCAGCGGGGCCAGGGGATGGAAGTCGTCGAGTTCGAAGCCCTGGATGAAGGTTCCGTTCAGCACTGCCGCGGCGGGTGCGCTCGTCGTGCGTCCCGTGCCGATCACCACGACGTCACCGTTGCCCTCCAGCCCGAGGACGGCGTCGGTCGCCGTCCTCGACCACGGCAGGCCCGCGCCGATCAGTGCGCAGCCGACGCCATCGAGCAGTAGGTGGGTGGCGCGCTCGAGGACCTCGGCAGGCACGTCGGCGATGTCGAGTTCGGCGACCCAGTGCGCGAGTGTTCCCGTCGGCCCGTGCGGGTCGGTGGCGGATGTAGTGGCGTGCATCAGCACCTCCTCCTTTGTTGTTATATACATATAACAACCTGCGGCGGTGAGGCAAGGGGCATGACATGTCTGGGAACTCGTTGTATGAAAGGCTTTCTGGTGTGGAGGAGCCCCGCGACAGCGCTGGCCTGGTCAGTGCGGGTGCCGGGGTTCCGCTGCATCGACAGCTCTATCTCGTCCTTCACGACGAGATCGGTCGCGGAGCGCTGGCGGCGGGCGAGGCCCTGCCGACCGAGCAGTCGTTGTGCGATCAGTTCGGCGTCTCCCGGATCACCGTGCGGCGCGCACTCGCCGACCTCGCCGACGCCGGTCTGATCGAACGGCGGCATGGCGTCGGGTCCTTCGTGA
This sequence comes from Mycobacterium sp., assembly GCA_025963385.1. Lineage (GTDB taxonomy): Bacteria > Actinomycetota > Actinomycetes > Mycobacteriales > Mycobacteriaceae > Mycobacterium. The sequence goes on along the minus strand of JAOPUT010000157.1, from coordinate 11,351 downwards.
CCCAGCGGTCTCCTGCCAGTCATGACGCCGAAGGGGGCTCGTACCTCGACAACATGCGGCAGGTCGAGTTCGAGACCGAGGTCGACGTCATCGAATGCAGCGTGGGCCCATTGCCACCTGCTGTGGGGGACCGGTGGGACGGGCGCGATTGTGCATTGCACGTCCTGCGGGTGCGACGCGAGCGAAGAACCGGCGAGCCGTTGATGATCACCGAGGCGTGGCTCCCCGCCGACCTCGCCGACGTCGTCACCGAAGCCGCTCTTGCCACGGCGCCGCTGCGTCAACTCCTGGCCGATGCGGGCGTGAACCTCGAGCGCCTCGAGCACGAGATGACGGCCGAGATCGCAGGGCCCAGGACGGCGTCATTGCTCGGCACGGCGATCGGGTCGCCGTTGATCCGCGTGAACCGCGTGGCGTTCGCTGACGGGGTTCCGCACCACGTGCTGTCGATCGCCATGTCGCCGAACCGAAGTCGCGTCGTGCTGAATCAGCGGTCCATGGACATGGACATGGACACGGGTGCCAGCCTGTCCATCGCCCACGATGTGCTCAGGCCGATCAGCTGACTCCGCGTTAGAGCCGGCCCTCGACACGCAGGTCCGGATGCACCCAGTCGGGGGAACGGCGTTCCTTGAAGGCGCGGAACCCCTCGATCGCCTCGGGGCCGCCAAGGCTCGACGTCATCCCGATGCGGTCGAACAGGCCCAGGTAGCCGTCCAGGCTCGACTTGACCACCGCGCGGGCGGCGGGCGCGGTCCGGCAGCACTGTGCAAGCACCTCGCGCGCGCCGTCCATCAACTCGTCGTGGGGGACCAGTCGGGCGACGAGGCCCCAGTCGACCGCTTCCGCGGCGGTGAGGGTGCGGCCGGTGAACATGAGGTCGCGGGTGCGCACGGGTCCGATCAGCCGGGCCAGCATGTGGCTGTAGTAGGTGTCGGCGATTCCGCGGTACAGCTCGGGTACGCGGAACGTCGACCGGTCGCTGACCACCGCCATGTCGCTGCACATCGCGATCTGAAGGCCGCCGCCCTGAGCCAGCCCGTTGACCGCCGCGACGACGGGCTTCTTCGACGTGCGCAGGGTGTCGAACGGCAGCAGCGCCTCCATCGGCAGGGAGCCGAAGTCCATCCAGTCGTCGCCGCCCGCGCCGCCGAGATCGCCACCGGGCGCGAAGACGTCACCGGTACCGGTGATGATCAGGCCAGCGAGGTCCGGATCGGTGGCGACGTGGTTGACCGCATATCCGATGCCGAAGTACATCGCAGGCGACATCGCGTTGCGCGCCGTCGGCCGGTCCAGGGTGACGACTCCGAAGGGCCCCTGCCGTTCGAAGCGCAGGAAGGGCGTTCCGAGCCAGTCACCCTCGGGCGGGCGCGGGGCAGTCATGCGATCTCCTCAGTCGTCGAGTACGTCGTCGATGGCCTCGGCGGACGGCGCACAGTCGCCGGCACCGGAAATCAGGGTCGCAAGGGCACCCGCCGCGCACGCGCGGCGCACGGCGCGCTCGGGCCCGGAAAGCCATTCGGCGGCAAGCACTCCGGCGAACACGTCACCCGCACCGGTGGTGTCGACGGGTTCGACGGGCGGAGCGGGAACGTCGACACTCACCCCTTCGGCACGGTAACGCGCGCCTTCGGACCCCCTCGTGACGACGAGATGATCCACCGGCCAGTGCCATTCGTCGGCTTCGATCTCGTTGACCACGACGACGTCGGCCACGCCGGCGAGCGCGGCGAGGTCGGCCGCGTCGGTGCCCGCGGGTGACGCGTTGACGATGACCGCGGCGCCCGCCGCGCGGCCCACCCGGGCGGCCGCGAGCACCGTGTCGAGGGGTATTTCCAACTGCATCAACACCACGTCGGCGTCGGCGACCACCCGCCGAGCCTCCTCGTGGGTCATGGACAGGTGCGCGTTGGCTCCCTGCGCCACGACGATGGTGTTCTCCGCGCCCGCGTCGACCACGATCGCCGCCGCCCCGCTCGGTCCCGGCACCGTGACGGTCCCGTCCAGGCCGACGCCGTTGGTGCTGAGGTGGGCACGCAGCTGGGCCGCCGGGGCGTCGTCACCGAGTGCCGCGACGAGTTGGACCGAGGCGCCCGCGCGGGCCGCGGCGACGGCCTGATTGCCGCCCTTGCCGCCGGGCGCGGACGACAGTGCCGAGGCCAGGACGGTCTCACCCGGCTGCGGCAGCGCGTGCACCGTGAAGGACTGATCGAGGTTCACACTGCCGACCACGCACAACCTCGCCACGCGGATACCGTAACCCCAACGGGGCCATTCGACGGATACCTCGATAAGCTGCACTAATGAGCGTCGAGGCTCCCCCCACCAACGATCTGCGCGAGCAGGTGCACGATGCGGCCCGCCGAGCGCGGGTCGCTGCCCGCGCCCTCGCCACGCTGAGCACCGAGACCAAGAATCGCGCACTGCACGCCGCCGCCGACTCCGTCCTGGCGCACGTGCACGACGTGCTGGCCGCCAACGCGGCCGACGTGGAGGCCGCACGCGCCATGGGCACGCCCGACGCCATGCTGGACCGGCTCGCGCTCAACCCGCAGCGCGTCGACGGCATCGCGACGGGGCTACGCCAGGTCGCGGGGCTGCCCGATCCCGTCGGCGAGGTCCTGCGCGGCAACACCCTGCCCAACGGGCTCCAGATCCGGCAGCAGCGGGTGCCGCTCGGAGTCGTCGGCATGGTCTACGAGGGCAGGCCCAACGTCACCGTCGACGCGTTCGGGCTGACGCTGAAGTCCGGCAACGCGGCGCTGCTGCGGGGCAGTTCGTCGGCGGCCCGCTCCAACGAAGCCCTGGTGTGCGCGCTGCGCGCCGCACTGCTGGCCGAGGGACTGTCCGAGGACGCCGTCCAGCTGCTGCCAAGCGCGGACCGCGCCAGCGTCACCCACCTGATCCAGGCCCGGGGGCTGGTCGACGTGGTCATCCCGCGTGGTGGAGCCGGGCTCATCGACGCCGTCGTCCGCGATGCCACCGTGCCCACCATCGAGACCGGTGTCGGCAACTGCCACGTCTTCGTGCACGAGGCCGCCGATCTCGACGTCGCCGAGCGAATCCTGTTGAACTCCAAGACCCGTCGCCCCAGCGTCTGCAACGCCGCCGAGACACTGCTGGTCGACTCGGCCGTCGCCGACCGTGCGCTGCCGAGGCTGCTGAACGCGCTTGCCGACGCCGGCGTCACGGTCCATCTGGACCCGACTGAGGAGGAGTTGCGCGCCGAGTTCCTCTCGATGGACATCGCGGTGGCGGTCGTCGACGGTGTCGATGGGGCGGTCGCACACGTCAACGAATACGGCACGGGGCACACCGAGGCCATCGTGACGACCAATCTCGCTGCCGCACAACGCTTTACCGAGCGCGTCGATGCGGCAGCAGTGATGGTCAACGCGTCGACGGCGTTCACCGACGGTGAACAGTTCGGATTCGGCGCCGAGATCGGCATCTCCACCCAGAAGTTGCACGCCCGAGGCCCGATGGGCCTGCCAGAACTGACGTCGACCAAGTGGATCGTGTGGGGCTCGCCTGTCACTGGCCACATTCGCCCGTCCTGACCTAGGAGTACATCTCGCGTGAGCGTCCCAACCACCCCGGCCCCGCTCTTCACCGACATCGATGATGTCGCCAAGCGGCTCGCCGAGACCGGTTATCTACCCGATACCGCCACGGCCACCGCCGTCTTCCTTGCCGACCGGTTGGGTAAGCCGCTGCTCGTCGAGGGACCCGCGGGGGTCGGCAAGACCGAGTTGGCGCGTGCCGTCGCCCAGTGCACCGGTTCCGGTCTGGTGCGGCTGCAGTGCTACGAGGGCGTCGACGAGGCCCGCGCGCTCTACGAGTGGAACCACGCCAAGCAGATCCTTCGTATCCAGTCGGGGCACAGTCAGAATGCCGGCACCGCCGGCGAAGATTGGGACCAGACCAAGATGGACGTCTTCAGCGAGGAATTCCTACTCCAACGTCCGCTGCTGACGGCGATCCGTCGGACCGACCCGACGGTGCTGCTGATCGACGAGACCGACAAGGCCGACATCGAGATCGAAGGCCTGCTGCTCGAGGTGCTGTCCGACTTCGCGGTCACCGTGCCGGAACTCGGCACCATCGCCGCCACCCGCAAGCCGTTCGTCCTGCTGACGTCCAACGCGACGCGCGAGCTGTCCGAGGCGCTCAAGCGGCGCTGCCTGTTCCTCCACATCGACTTCCCCGATCCCGATCTGGAGCGGCGGATCCTGCTGTCACGCGTGCCCGAGCTTCCCGAGAAGCTGGCCGAGGAGTTGGTGCGGATCATCGGGGTGCTGCGCGACATGCAGCTCAAGAAGGTCCCGTCCGTCGCGGAGACCATCGACTGGGGCCGCACCGTGCTGGCGCTCGGGATGGACACGATCGACGACGAGATGATCGCCGCAACGCTGGGTGTGGTGCTCAAGCATCAGTCCGACCAGGTGAAGGCCAGCGGGGAGTTGAGGCTCAACTAATGGCCGTCCGTCGCACGCGTCCGCCGCAACCCCTTGCGCCGCACGGACTTCCCGGACATCTGGTGGAGTTCGTCGAAGCGCTGCGCAGTGTCGGGATCGCGGTCGGCCCGTCCGAGACGGTCGACGCAGGCCAGGTGATGGGCGTACTCGGACTCGGCGACCGCGAGGTGCTGCGCGAAGGACTGGCCTGTGCGGTGTTGCGCCGCCCGGACCACCGCGGCACCTACGACGCGATGTTCGACCTGTGGTTCCCCGCGGCGCTCGGTGACCGCACGGTGGTGCCCGACGACGAGGCCGACGGTGACGGCGATCCCGACGCGCTGCCGTCCCAGGACATCGAGGGGCTGCGCTCGGCATTGGTCGAGATGCTCTCGGGCAACGAGGACATGGCCAACATGGACGACCGGCTGGCCGCGATGATCGCTCAGATCGTCGAGGCGTTCGGCAAGTACAGCTCCAGCCGCGGACCGTCGTACTCCTCGTACCAGGCGCTCAAGGCGATGGCCCTCGACGAGCTGGAGGGCAGGCTGCTGGCCGGCCTGCTGGCGCCTTACGGGGAGGAGCCGACGCCCACCCAGGAGCAGATCGCCAAGGCGATCGCGGCCAAGCGCGTCGCGCAGCTGCGCCGGATGGTGGAGGCGGAGACCAAGCGCCGCACCGCCGAGCAGCTCGGCCGTGAACACGTCCAGACCTATGGCATCCCACAGCTCGCCGAGAACGTCGAGTTCCTGCGCGCGTCCGGCGACCAGGTGCGGGAGATGCGACGCGTGGTCGCGCCACTGGCCAGGACGCTGGCGTCGCGGTTGGCTGCGCGGCGCAGGCGCTCGAGGGCCGGTGAGATCGACCTGCGCAAGACGCTGCGCAAGTCGATGTCCACCGGCGGTGTGCCCATCGACGTCGTGCTGAAGAAACCGCACCCGGCCCGCCCCGAACTCGTGGTGCTGTGCGACGTGTCCGGTTCGGTGGCCGGCTTCAGTCACTTCACGTTGCTGTTGGTGCATGCGCTTCGCCAGCAGTTCTCCCGCGTGCGCGTCTTCGCGTTCATCGACACCACCGACGAGGTCACCGAGCTGTTCGGTCCCGACTCCGACCTGGCCGTCGCCGTGCAGCGCATCACGCGGGAGGCGGGCGTCTACACCAGAGACGGCCACTCCGACTACGGGCACGCGTTCGTGTCGTTCCTGGAGAAGTACCCGAGCGTGCTCTCGCCACGCAGCTCGCTGCTGGTGCTCGGTGACGGACGTAACAACTACCGCAATCCCGAGGTCGACCTGCTGAGCCACATGGTGACCGCCAGCCGTCACGCGCACTGGCTGAATCCCGAGCCCAGGCACCTGTGGGGCAGCGGCGATTCCGCGGTGCCCAGGTACGAAGACGTCATCACCATGCACGAGTGCCGGTCGGCCAGGCAGCTCGCCGCGGTGATCGATCAGCTGCTACCCGTCTAAGCTGCCTATTCGTGACTCGACGCAGGCTGGGGGTGATGGGCGGGACCTTCGATCCCATCCATCACGGTCACCTGGTCGCCGCCAGCGAGGTGGCCGACCTGTTCGAACTGGACGAGGTGGTCTTCGTGCCCACCGGCCAGCCGTGGCAGAAGCGCGATCGCGCCGTCACCGCCGCCGAGGACCGATACCTGATGACGGTGATCGCGACCGCGGCCAACCCCCGCTTCTCGGTGAGTCGCGTCGACATCGACCGCGGCGGTCCCACCTACACCAAGGACACCCTGCGTGACCTGGGTGCCCTGAACCCCGACGCCGACCTGTACTTCATCACCGGCGCCGACGCCCTCGGATCGATCCTGTCCTGGCAGAACTGGGAGGACCTGTTTTCGATGGCCCGGTTCGTCGGGGTCAGCAGGCCGGGCTACGAACTCGACGGCGAGCACATCGCGGCGGCGATGAAGGAACTGCCTGCCGAAGCGCTCAAGCTCGTCGAGGTGCCCGCGCTGGCCATCTCGTCGAGCGACTGCCGCAGGCGTGCCGAACTCGGCCGACCCATCTGGTACCTGGTGCCCGACGGCGTCGTGCAGTACGTGACCAAGCGCGGTCTGTATCCCGCGACCGTTCTCGCGACAGGGGACCGCAGACCATGACCGCATCAGAAGAAGCCGTCAGCATGGCCACGATCGCCGCCAGAGCGGCGGCGGCCAAGCTCGCCGACGACGTCGTCGTCATCGACGTGTCCGACCAACTGGTCATCACCGACTGCTTCGTCGTCGCGTCGGCGTCCAACGACCGGCAGGTAAACGCCATCGTCGACGAGGTGGAGGAGAAGATGCGGCTGGCAGGCCACAAACCCGCCCGCCGCGAGGGCACCCGCGAGGGACGCTGGGTGCTGCTCGACTACGTCGACATCGTGGCCCACATCCAGCACCAGGACGAGCGCAACTTCTATGCGCTCGACCGCCTGTGGCGCGACTGCCCGGTGATCCCCGTCGATCTGGAGGGTTCGGAGTGAGGGTCCGCCGCCTGGTGCTGCTGCGGCACGGGCAGACGGAGTACAACGCGGGCAATCGCATGCAGGGACAGCTCGACACCGACCTCAGCGACCTCGGCCGCGAGCAGGCCGCCGCGGCCGCCGAGGTACTGGCCAAGCGCCAGCCGCTGGTGATCGTGTCCTCCGACCTGCGCCGCGCCCTCGACACCGCGACGGTACTGGCCGAACGCTCCGGCGTGCCAGTCTCCATCGACACCCGGCTCCGCGAGACGCACCTCGGTGACTGGCAGGGGCTCACGCACCTCGAGGTAGACGCCGCCGCGCCAGGCGCTCGCCTCGCCTGGCGTGACGATGCCAGATGGGCACCGCACGGGGGCGAGAGCAGGGTCGACGTGGCGGAGCGCAGCACGCCGGTCGTCGAGGAGCTGCTCGCACAGCTCCGCGACTGGGGCTCCGACGACGCGGGAGACGCCTCGGACCGGCCGGTCGTCCTGGTGGCGCACGGTGGACTGATCGCGGCGCTGACGGCCGCCCTGCTCGATCTGCCGGTGGACAACTGGCCCGTGCTCGGCGGCATGGGCAATGCGAGTTGGGTGCAGCTGTCCGGGCATTCCGCCGACGACGCGGCGCCGCAGGACGTCCGATGGCGTCTCGACGTGTGGAACGCCTCGGCTCAGGTCGCCAACGATGTCCTCTAGCCAAAATGATTCCCCCGGTCGCTCCGCTCTCCCCCTCCGAAAGACCCTCCTCGTCTTCTGCGACTCGCTGTCCTACTACGGCCCGACCGGCGGACTGCCCGCGGACGACCCCAGGATCTGGCCCAACATCGTTGCGGCCCAGCTCGGTTGGGATCTGGAGCTGATCGGTCGGATCGGCTGGACGTGTCGCGACGTGTGGTGGGCCGCCATCGGTGATCCCCGCGCGTGGGCCGCGCTGCCCCGTGCGGGCGCGGTGATCTTCGCGACGTCGGGGATGGACTCACTGCCCTCTCCGCTGCCGACGGCCGTGCGCGAACTCATCCGCTACGTGCGGCCGCCGGTTCTGCGGCGCTGGGCGCGCGACGGGTACGGCTGGCTGCAGCCGAGGCTGTCGCCGATCGCACGGCCCGCGCTGCCTGCCCACCTCAGCGCCGACTACCTCGAACAGACCCGCGCGGCAATCGACTTCAACCGACCAGGCATCCCGTTCGTGGCATGCATCCCCTCGGTCCACATCGCCGAGACCTACGGCAAGTCCCACCGCTGGCGTGATGCCACGGTCGCGGCGATCACCGCATGGGGACGGCAGCACGAGGTGCCGATCGTCGACCTCAAGGCCGCAGTCGGCGATCAGGTGATGAGCGGGCGAGGCAACCCGGACGGCATCCACTGGAACTTCGAGGCGCACCGTGCGGTGGCCGATCTCATGATGAAGGGTCTCGCCGAGGCCGGGGTGACGACCGTCGACTCCGGCAGCTGAGCGTGGCCGTGATGGTGGTGACCGACTCGTCGGCCCGGCTGCATCCTGATGACCGGCAGCGGTGGGGAATTCGGCAGGTTCCGCTGCACGTCCTCGTCGATGGCGCCGACCTGCTCGACGAGGTCGACCAGGTGCCGTACGACGTGCACGACCACGCCCACGTGACGACCGCGGGCGCCACCCCCGCAGACCTCGCCGAGTTCTACCGGCAGGCGCTCGCCGACAGTGGCGGCGACGGGGTCGTGGCGGTGCATCTCTCGGCGGCGCTGTCCAGCACGTTCAGCTCGGCAGTCGGTGCCGCCCGCGAGTTCGGTCCCGCTGTGCGCGTGGTCAACTCGCGATCCGCGGCGGCTGGGGTCGGATTCGTCGCGCTGGCCGCGGCGCGTGCGGCGGCGGGGGGTGAGGATCTCGATGCGGTCGAGACCGCCGCGAGGGTGACGGTACCGCGCGGTCACGCGTTCATCGTCGTGCACCGTCTCGACAATCTGCGGCGCAGCGGCCGAATCGGCACTGCCGCTTCGTGGTTGGGGACGGCACTGTCGCTGAAACCGCTTCTGTGCCTGGACGTCGACGGACGCCTGGTGTTGTCCCAGCGCATCCGCACGATCTCCAAGGCGCACGCCGCGCTGATCGAGGCGGTGGTCGAGGTCGTCGGCGACCACCCGGCGACGCTGGCCGTGCACCACGTCGACAATCACGACGGGGCGGCCGAGATCGGCGCCGCCCTCACGTCCCGGCTGCCGCAGGTGAACTCACTGTCGATCAGTGACATGGGCCCGGTGCTCTCGGTACACGTCGGTGGCGGCGCCGTCGGCGTGTGCATGACGGTGGAGGACTGAGGAACGCGATGACGCACGAGGACCTGGCGCGCGACGAGCGGGAGGACTTCGCCGACTTCCTCGCGGGCCTGACACCGGAACAGTGGGACAGTCCGTCACTGTGCGCGGGGTGGTCCGTTCGGGACGTCGCCGCGCACTGCGTCAGCTTCGAGGGCCTGACACCCGGCGCGTTGACGGTCCGGTTCCTCAGGGGGCGCCTGCAGACCGACCGCATCAACGCGCTCGCCGTCGCCGACCTTGCCGACCGTTCGACCGGCCAGCTGATCACCATCCTGCGGGACAACGCCAAACCACACGGCCTCGGCGCCGGATTCGGTGGTCGGGTTGCGTTGACCGACAACATGATCCACCAGCAGGACATCCGGCGTCCGCTGGGCCTGGCGCGGACGATCCCCGTCGAACGCCTACGCGTCGCCCTCGACTTCGTCCGGTTCGCCCCCACCATTCGTGGCGCCTGGCAGGTCAGGGGAGTCCGGCTGGTCGCCAACGATCTGGATTGGTCCGGTGGCAGGGGGCCCGAGGTGCGCGGCACCGGTGAGGCGCTGCTGATGATCATGGCGGGCCGCTCGGATGCGCTGGCTGATCTCGACGGGCCGGGCCTGCCGAAGCTCGCAGGCCGCAGCTAGCCCGCGAAGCGCCCGGTCACCGGCGGCAGGTCCTTGAGCGTGACGATGCCCGGCGCCGCGGCCACGACCGCGGGCACCGCATTGGTCACCGGCATCGCGGTGTAGATCATGCCGAGTCCCATGAAGCCGGGCTCCTTCCACTCCTTCGGCGGCAGGCAGTGCAGGACCGTGCGCATGTTGGGGGTGCCGAACACCTGGATGACGTGCCCGTGCTCCAGTGGCTTGGGTGGGGTGACGTGGCTGCCCATCGTCCAGTTGAACCCGACGCTGACGACGTTCTCGTCGCCGACCCATCCGCGGTGATAGCCGTAGACGCCACCGACGGTGTCCTTCGGAATCTTCATGAAGCCGAGGTCGCTGTCCCCGGTGGCGGCGGTGAACTCGACGTCGAAGGTCAACCGGTCGAGCGTCGCCCCGATGGCGTCGGCCATCATCGCCGCGGACTCGGCGAACACCTCGCTCTCGCGGCGCACGCTCTCGGCGAGGCCGGGGGTGTCCGGATCCTGGCCGAACCCCATCGCGGACTGGGTTCCCGCCGATTCGTAGGTCGAACAGTCCACCGACTCGGTGATCCTGATCTCCCGGACGTTCTCGCAGGCGCCGGATAGCACCATCCCCACCATGTTCGTCATCCCCGGGTGGGCTCCGCTGCCGAATATGGTGGAATTGCCTGCCGCACAGGCCTTCCGAATTCGATCCAGGTCCTCGGGGCTCTGTTTGCCCCCGGTGATCCAGGCGGCGCTGGAGCAGACGTTGACACCTGCTTCGAGCAGCCTGGTGAGCTCGTCGACATCCGGCCACAGGGGGTTGTAGCAGCACGCGTCGGGATGCAGTGCGATCAGCGCGTCGATGTCGTTGGTGGCCTTCACCCCGGTGGGCTGGTCCCAGCCGGCGAGTTCCGCCGCGTCGACCCCGACCTTGTCCGCGCCGTGCGCGTAGACCCCGACCAGTTCCATGTCGTCGCGCCCGATGATGGCGTGCAGTGAACGCTTCCCGATGTTGCCCGTGGTCCACTGGATCACGCGCAGCGGCTTTAATGCGGTCATGGGTAGACACACTATTGGTTTCGTCGACTGTGTGGTTTCTCGTCGAGAAAGTCGAGCGAATTCGACGACGACCCACACAGTCGGCGCTGAGCCCCCGGCTCCCGCCGGTGGTCGCGGTGCCGCCCGGCGCGCTACTGTCGGTGGGTGACCCACATGTGTCGCAGGGCGATGGTGAGATCAGTGGTACGGCGTTGGAGTCGGCGTTGAACGGGTTGCTGCGCTTGACCATTCGGCGGGATCCGCCGTTCTCCGTCCCGGTCCTGGAGACCTCCGCCGGACTGCTGGTGCACGGCCGCATCGACAAGCGGTGCTTCCCGACATGGCCGCTGGCGGCATGACCGGCATCCGTTCGTTCACCTTCGGTCCCGACGAGGGAGTGCCGCCAGGCGTGGCACCGTTCGCGCACGCGACCGCCGCGGGCCCGACCCTGTACGTCACCGGTCAGATGCCCACCGGTGT
>JAOPUT010000143.1 GCA_025963385.1 Mycobacterium sp. | reverse complement strand
TCTACGCAGGTGCCGATGCTGCGGCGTTCTTCGGCACCACCGTGGCCGACCTTCGGGTCCCCGACGTTTACGCCAGCACTCAACCCGGAACCGTGTACACCTCCGGAACGAAGATCGCCGAGCACGGAGGGGTCACTCCGGCTGACCGGAACGTACCCCTCGTCGTCGCGGGACCAGGCATCTCACATCGCGACGACGCATCGGCGGTTAGCACGGCACAGATCGCGCCGACGATCCTCGGCCGACTCGACATCGACCCGCAGACGCTTCAGGCGGTCGTGGCGGAACGCACGCAGCCGCTGCCGGGGATCTGATGTCGCCGTTCACAAGTCCCGCAGGATCGGGATCGCGGGTCGCCTGGCGAGCCTGACCTCGACCATGCCGACGGCGACCAGCGCCGCAGCCGCCAGCCCCACGACGGTGACCAGGTACGGCCATGGCACCGCCGCGGCGTCTGGCGGTGGATCGAACACACCACTTAGAACGCGGATCAGCATGAGCGCCAGCACCGACCCCGTCACGGCACCGGCGGCGACTCCGAGCACTCCCAGCACCGCAGTCTCGCTGAAGATCAACGCGCGCAGGTGGGGCGGCCGAGCACCGATGGCCGTCAGGATGGCGTACGTGCGGCGCCGCTCGGCGAATCCCAGCGCGAAGACCAGGCCTCCCGCCCCGACCGCCAGCACCACGGCGAAGGACAGCTCGATGCTCGTCAGCCCCGCGAGATCGACCGAGGTCAGGCTGGAACCCACCGTGTCGCGAACGGCGGCGATGTCGGTGACGGCCGCCGACGTTCCTACGACGGCGCGGATGCGCGCGGCCACCGCACCGCTGTCACCTCCCGCGGTGCTCACGAGGTAGGCGCCCACCGTTCTCGAACCCGTCTGCTGCCCAACGTAGTCGGCGTTGGCGACGAGGAAGCTGTCCTTCGGTGCGGTCGGGAACTCCGTGACGACGCCGATGTATCGGAACACCACCGCCTTCGGTTGATGCGACGACGTATCGACGAGTCTCAGGGTGAGGGGATCTCCGAGCTGCAACTGGAAGTCGTGGACCGTCTCGGCGGATACCAGGATGGCGTCGGGATGCTCGAGCAGGGTGCGCATCAGGTTGGTTGCCTTCGCGCCGGGAAAGTAACTGTCCTGCAACGCGGTTGCGCGGGTCACGGTTGCGGGATTCACGCCGTACAGGTCCTGTAGATCGGCTCCGATGTAGGCAAAGCGGTGTTGGATCGACTCCACCGCCGCGACACCGGGAACCGCGGCCAAGAACGCCGGCGCTCCGCGCAGGGGTGGTGCTCCCGGCGACGGAATGACGGTGACGTCGGCACCGTTGGTCAGTTGTGCGTCGACCTCGGCCTGCTGCCGATAGGTCGCATTGAAGGTCGCCGTCGACATGGCGAAGGCGATCGCGAGGCTCAACAGCATGATCGCCCGCACCAATGGTCTACGCTGCCGCGACAGGGTGGCAGCCACCGTCTCGGCAAGTTGGCCGGTGACGGGTCGGAGCAGCCTCGCGAGCAGAGGCCTTCCAGCGCCGAGCGCCAGGTCGGCGATGCGCCACGTGGCCAACGCACTCCCGGTCCACAAGAGGGCGGGACCGGCGAACGCCCAGTAGGACACCGAGATGGTCGGGACACCCTCTGGCGCCAGGACCAGTTGATAGCCCGCACCGCTGGTCGCCCGGTAGACGATGACCGCGGCGATGAGCAGGACGGCGTCGAGTCCGTAACGCGCCCAGCGCGGGCGAACGTGTGGCCCGATCTCCTGTCGATCGTCGGCAACGGTGTGCCTCCGAAGGTCGCGGCGGGCCGGGAGGACGACGGCCGCCAGGGCGATCAGCATTCCGACCCCAGCCGCCGCCAGGGGCCAGCCGATCGCCGCGGTCGCCGAGTTTCCGAATCCAACGGACCCGATGACGTACCGCCCGATCACCGCGGCGACCGCGATGCCGACCCCAGCCCCGGCGACCCCGATGAAGATCGCTTCGGCGCCTGCCATGGCCAACAGCTGAGGAGCCGAGGCGCCACGAGTTCGTAGCAGCGCCTGCTCGCCGCATCGGCGGTCGCCTCCAGCCGATGCGATCGTTGCGGTCAGCGCTCCCGCCAACAGCGCGCCAGGCAGTCCGAGGAAGACGAACAGGACCTGGGCGTAGGCGGCGTCGTGCCGCGCGGCGTCCAGGGTGGCGCCGAGGTTGTCCCCGACCAGTGCGCCGCCCACGCTTCGCGCCTCGAGGTTGCGGGCCGCGGTGGTGACCGCGGTGTAGGCATCCGCGGGAGCACGGGGCAGCGTGTGGTCCAGGCGTACGTGGATCTGCGCCGTCACCAGATCGGGTCGCGCGGCGGCCACTTGATCGAACAGCCAGTGCCACTGTGACGCTGGTAGTAGCACCACGTTGTCGGGGGGCGCCACGGGCTGACCGGTGGGCGGTGCTCCGACCTTCTGGAAGAGCGAATTCGCTTGTGGCAGTTCGATGACGCCCGCCACCGTCACAACGGCTGGCGGCAGTCCGGGCCGCCCGATCGCCACGCTGTCACCAGGTACGGCGTGCAAGTTCGACGCCGTCTGTTGAGCGAGCAACACACCCGTCTGCGGACCGACGAGCGACCGGATCTCGCCGGGGAACGTCACCGCGTAATCGTCGGGTAGGCCGAGGACCACCGCCGGCCCGGTCGTCTGCGTACTGGCGCCGGTCACCGCCGATAGACCCGTGCTCTGCACGATGTCCACCGGAGCCGACGCGACGATACCCGGGGTCCCGTCGACGACCTTGGCGACCTCGGCCATGTTCGCGCCCTGCGTCAGCTGCACCTGCCAGTCGACGGCCACCCCCCGCACCGCCCGATCGGTCATCGTCGCCTGCGAATGCGCCAGGAACGCACCGAGACTGGCCAGCATCGCGACGGCGATCGCCACACCCGCGGCGGCGCCGAAGAGTCGCGCCCGTCGCCTGCGAAGCAGCGCCGCCAGCCACTGCCACGTCATCGCTGATCCCCTTGGTCGGTGCGGTCGCGTGGGCAGAGCACACCGTCGTGCATGGCCCACTGAATCGAGAGGTGATCCGACACGAGCGGATCGTGCGTCGAGACGACCAGCGCCGCACCGAGTTCCTCGCACACCTCGAGCAGTACGTCGATCACCATCGCGGCATTGCCGCGGTCGAGCTGCCCGGTGGGTTCGTCGGCCAGTATCAGCCGGGGTGCCGCCGCGAGCACTCGGGCGACAGCCACGCGCTGGGCTTGACCGGACGACAACTCATCGGGGAGTTTGTTCACCAACGGGTCGAGCTCGAGGAGCTCCAGCGCTGCCCTGGCGCGCACCTCGGCATCCTCTCGGTCCACTCCGCTGAGAATCAGCGGCAATCCGACGTTCTCGACGACATTCAGGGCGGGGATCAGGCTGGGTCCCTGAAAGACGACGCCGACCAGGTCCGCGCGTGCCGACGGGTGCCCGCCGAACACAGGCCATTCGACGGACCCCGAGGTGGCTGCATCCAGGCCCGCCATCAGATGCAGCAGCGTGGACTTCCCGGAACCCGAAGGACCAGTCAGCGCGATGCGACTGTTGGGCTCGACCTCGCACGTCACGCCGCGTACCGCGGTGAAGGCGGTGTCGCCCGCGCCATAGGTGCGCGTGACGGCGCGGCAAGTCAACAGCGCACGGGTCACGCGGTGATCCGCCCGTCGGAGAGCCGGATGACGCGATCGGAGGCGTCGGCGACGGCGGAACTGTGGCTCGCGACCAGGATCGCGGTGCCGTTGGCCGCCCGATGTTTCAACGCCTGCAGGACTTCCCGCTCGGAGGAACCATCCAGCTCGCCGGTCGGCTCATCCGCGAGCACGGCGATCGGATCGTTGGCCAGAGCCACCGCCATGCCCGCTCGCGCCAACTCGCCGCCGGAAAGGTTGTACGGGAGCGCATCTGGCCGGTCGCTGATACCAAGCGAATCGAGCAGCGGAATGATCGATTCGCGTCGGGGGTTCTTGATGATCCGGTGAACCAGTGCGATGTTCTGCCGTACCGTCAGGTGCGGCAATAGATTGCGGTTCTGCAATAGCAGGCCGAGCGTATCGGCGCGCAGCCGAGCCCGCACCGTCTCTGGTTGATGGCTCATCCGCCTGCCGCCCACCAGAACCGAGCCGCCGTCGGGTTCGTCGATGCCCGCCAGGCAGGAGAGCAGCGTCGACTTCCCGGAGCCCGACGGCCCGACCACGGTGACGAACTCGCCTGGGTGAAGCGTCAGCGAAACACTCTGCAGAGCCAGGGTCTCCTCGTTGCCTGCCCGAAAGAAGCGGTACAGCGTGGTGGCCTCGACGGCCGGGGTCACGGAGCCCACGCGAAGGAATCGGTGACGGTCCGCCACGGATCGACGTTGTCGGCACCGGTGGGTGCCGACAACGTGACCGTCACCTGTTGTCCGGTGCGGTAGAACTCGTTGCGTTCCACCGACTGCGCGACGATCTTGCCCGTGACGGCGTTCCAGGGCGAGTCCGCACCGTAGGTGATCAGGATTGCCTGCCCGCCAGCGCGGTTCACCTGGGTGACGTCACCGCGCTGAAACCCTGGAGTGCCCTTCGAGATGCCGGGGAGTTCGAGTGTCTTGACGGAGTCGACCGTCGGAACGATCACGGTCGGGCGGCTGGTGACCGTGATCGTGTTGAGCTTGTCGGTGAAGGCCACCCCTCCTGCGACGTCCGTCTTCGCCCAGCCCTCAGGTACCTTGACCGTGAACGCGTGGTCGGCAGGAACCAAGGACACGAAGGCTTGGTTGTCCGGGATGTCGCCGGCCGGGCTGACGTCGCCGGTCGCCTGGGCCGCCGGCCGTTGTGATGTGGCCGGTGCCGACACGGGCGGCGGAGTCTGCGGACTGCACGCGAGGATGCCGCTCACCGTCAGGGCCGCTGCGATCATGCCAGCCGCGATGTGCAGTACGGATCTCTCGTCTAGCACCGCCCGACGAACTTCGGCCCTCGACCAATGCTTCGGCATCATGGCAGCGATCGTTCGCCGTCCAACCTGTGAGGTCGCTGAGATGATCTGGGGCGGCGGGCGCGCCGGTGATCAGCCTGCGCTGAGGACCGGCGCAATTCTCAGCGTGCCTTCAGCGACCGGCAAATACCTTCCGGCGACATGAGCGAGATAACGAAACCCACGGCGATGGAGTCTGCGCGCTCGATGCTGAGCAAGGTGCCAGAGATCACGGTGTGGTTCTGGGTCATCAAGATCCTGTGCACCACGGTGGGCGAGAGCTTCGCCGACTGGATCAACATGACGCTGGGCGTCGGGCTGCTGCCGACCGCGGTGATCTTCACCGTAGTGCTGGTCGCGGTCCTCGGTTGGCAGCTGACACTGGACCGCTACAAACCCTTCGTGTACTGGCTCACCGTGGTGGTGATCAGCGTGACCGGCACGCTCTATACCGACATCCTCACCGATAACCTCGGTGTTCCGCTTGCCGTCAGTAGCGCAATCTTCGCCGCGATCCTGGCCGTGGTGTTCGGGGTGTGGTTCGCCCGCGAGCGCACACTGTCGATCCACAGCATCGTCACGCGGCCGCGCGAATTGTTCTACTGGCTCGCCATCCTGGTCACCTTCGCGCTGGGTACCGCAGTCGGCGACTGGACCCTTGAGATCTCCGGCTGGGGACCGGGTATCTCGGTGCTGCTGCCTGCCGGTCTGATCATCGCGATCGTGGTCGGCTGGAAGCTCGGCGCCAACGCGGTGTTGTCGTTCTGGCTCGCCTACATCCTGACCCGTCCGCTCGGCGCGAACCTCGGCGACTGGCTCGGGTTCCCCAAGGACCAAATGGGCTTGGGCCTGGGCGTGGCCGTCACGAGCGTTGTCTTCCTCGCCGCGATCCTGGGCACCGTCATCTACCTCACGGTGACGCGCGCCGACGTCATCGAGAGGCCCGACGCGCCACGCCCCGCCGACCCGGGTCGGGAAAAGGTGATGCTCGCCTACTTCGGTGCCGTCGCCGTCGCCGCCGGTGCACTGTTGACTTATGCCAACCAGCAGCCACACGCCTCAGCGTCGGCTGAGTCCGAATCCGGCCCTGCCGTCGAGGCCCCCATCGCGGCCGGGCAGGTATCGGCGCACTTCCCGGCGGCGGACGTCGCGAATTTCCGCGCCATCACCCAGGCGATGCTGACCAAGGTTCAAGCCGGTGACCAGGCAGGGGCGACGGCAGGTGCCAAGAGCCTCGAAACTGCCTGGGACGAGGGCCAACCGCGGCTCGAGGCGATGGATGGACCCACCTGGACCGCCATCGACGGGCGGATCGACGCCGTATTGACCTCGATTCGGGACGCCAACCCGGATCCCACCGTGGAGACGCAGAACCTCAACGAGCTGCTGACCGCGCTCAAGTGAGGCTGGACGCCCCCTGGCGCACGCCTCAGCGGCTCGAATTTCTGACGACGACCTGCGCCAAAGGCGGACGCCAACGCTACAGGCGGATGTTGGGGTGACTCAGCCCTGCCCGGGTCCGTCACCGTCGTTCGAGCGGGCCTGTCCGGAGTCTTCCTGGCCCGACCCGTCGCGGCCAGAACCGTTCGCTTCCTCGCCGCCACGGTGGTGCTCACCGTCGCCTTGGCTGTAGCCGCCGTGGCCATGGTGCTCACCGCTGCCTTCGGCACCCACCACGACTCCAGCGACTAAGATCGCTCCGACGATGAAGATCGCGGCAGCAACGGAGACCAGGATCGCGGCTATCTGGCCTAGGCGGCTGCGGGGCCGCACCCTCTCCCAGCGCGACGGCTTGGGTTGGATGACGGATGCCTCCGGTGATGCTGCGGCCGACGACGGCTCCGCGGCAATAGGTTCGGTCGATTCAGTCGATTTGGTGGCCGCAGTGTCGTCGTGCGACGGCCGATCGCGAAGATGAGGGTGGCGGCAACCGGACCGTCACCGAGGCCCACCCGCGGGCCATGGCGGGCTTGCCTAGCCAGTCGGCGACGGACACACCGAGGCCGAGGGCCGCCGTCAGTGCGCTTCCCGCAGGACATACCCAACGCCCCTCACGGTATGGATGAGGCGCCTGTCCGACCTGTCCATCTTTCGTCGCAGGTTGTAGATGTAGGACTCGACGACCGTAGTTTCGCCTCGAAAGTCATTGCACCACACGTGGTCCAAAATCATGGACCGCGACAGAACGGCACCGGAATTGATCATCAGGTAGCGCAGGAGTTTGAACTCGACCGGCGACAACGTCACCCGATTGCCTGCTTTCACCACGTCGTAGGACTCTTCGTCGAGGGTGATATCGGCGAAGGTCAGCGACGCCCCGCGGATCGACTCGTTCGTGTTTCGGGTGCGGCGCAGAATCGCTCGCAGCCGTGCCAGGACCTCTTCGGGACTGAACGGTTTGGTGATGTAGTCGTCACCTCCCACGTTCAGCCCAGTGAGTTTGTCCTGCAGGGCGGTACGGCTGGTGACGAACAGGCCGGGCGCATCGACGCCTAGGGTCCGCAGTTGGCGCAGAACTTCGAATCCGTCCATGCTGGGCAGCGTGACCTCGAGGATCACCGCGGCTGGGCGCAACTCGCAGGCCCGGTCCACAGCGGCGCGACCATCATTGGCGGTATAGACCGCGAAGCCGCAACTCGTCAACGTCACGACGAGTGGCGACACCACGTCGGGGTCGGTATCGAGGACGAGGATCACGGGCCGGGTTCGCATGTGCGCGCAGTCCTAGTGCATCGGTGTCGGAATGATGAAGAGCTCCAACACGAGGCCCGCACCGCATACCACTGCCACGATCGAAAGGGCCAGCCAGTCCAGGTGTTTGGGCCGTGACGGGGTTGCGGAAATGGCACCGGTTCCGCCGCGCGCGGTCATGGCGTCACCCATCTCGTCGGCCCGCCGTAGCGCTACCGTGATGGCGGCGGCCGAGAGGTCGATGACATCGCCGGCCCATTGACGCAGCCGCTTCTGCCAGGTGGCAGGTGTGGGCGGCCTTGGGCGGAGGCGACGCGCGGCATACAGGATGCGAAATTCTTCGAGCAGCATCGGGAAGGCCCGCATCGCCAACGCAGTGGCCACCGCCCACTCGTCCACCGGGATCCGCAGCCACCGGAGCGGTCGGCCCAGCACTGCGACGGCAGGTGCAACGTCGGCGACGTTGGTAGTCCAGGAGATCATGCCGCCAAGACCCAACAGAACCATCGTCAACGCCGTGAACCGAAGCACCTCGAGCAGCCCTCCGAGCCCGACGGTGAACAGTCCAAGGTCGACGAACGGGCTCCCGCCCGCCAGCGCGGACGTCACTCCGCCAAGCAGCAGGCCGATCCAAAGCCATCGTGGCAGCGACGGCAGCACCCCGCGTGGAATGTGCGCCAGCCGGACTGCAGCGATCACCAATGCGGC
>JAOPUT010000104.1 GCA_025963385.1 Mycobacterium sp. | reverse complement strand
GTCCTCCGCGAGGAACGTCGCCGCCAAGGCCCTTGCGCAGGACTGAACCCGACTTGGGACGCTGGTCTCCCATGCCCGGCGAAGATGTGGGGCCGCCTCCGGGAATCGAACCCGGGACCTTCTCATTACGAGTGAGACGCTCTACCGACTGAGCTAAGGCGGCACTGCCCGCCGATGAGCGCTTGCACGAAGAACTGGTCAAGCGACGAGCGCTTGCGCAAGAGCATGTGTCGGCCGGGCGGGACGAGTGTACGGCAGGCACCGTCGTCGGCCCAAACGCTTCGCCCCTCAGCCCCGCAGGGCCTGCCCGACGGTCGCCACCATGGCGTCCACCGCGAATTTCGGCTTCACGTTCACCGCCAAAGCCTCGCGGCATTCGAGCACCGCCTCGATGCAGCGCAGCAGCCGGTCGGGCGGGACGTGCCCCGCCATCGCGGCGACCTTGTCCGACATGTCGGGGTGGTTGGCCTGGATGGTGCCCGCACCCGACGACATCAGTAGCGCGTCGCGGAAGTAGGTCGCAAGGTCGATCAGAGCACGGTCCAGTGCGTCGCGCGATGCCCGTGTCTGACGCGACTTTTGGCGCTTCTCAAGGTCTTTGAGCGCTCCGGTGGCGCCGCGCAGCGCACCGGCGGCGCCCTTGCCCGTGCCGCCGGCACCAAGGGCCGTCCGCAGCTCCTCGGTCTCGGCCTCGTTCCGGTCGCCCGTCAGGGCCTTCGCCTCGTCATCCGCCGTGGCCACCAACTCCTCGGCGGCGGCGTACGCCCGCGACGGCGTCGCCGCGTCCCGCGCCAACCCGAGCGCGCGTTCCCTGCGGTGTCTGGCCTGTTCGTCGGTGGCCAGCCTGCGCGCGCGTCCGACGTGGCCGCCACTGACCGAGGCAGCCCACCTGGCGTCCTTCTCGGACAGGCCGTCGTTGTCGGTCAGCACCTTGGCGATCGCGTCGAGCGGCGGGGTCACCAAGGCGACGTGGCGACAGCGCGACCGCAGGGTGATCGCGATGTCCTCGGGGTCCACCGACGGCGCACACAGCAAGAACACCGTCGAGGCAGGCGGCTCCTCGACCACCTTGAGAAGTGCGTTCGCAGCGCCCTCGGTAAGGCGGTCGGCATCCTCGACGACGACGACCTGCCACCGCCCGGTACTCGGGCGCCGCGAGGCGATCTGGACGATGTCGCGCATCTCCTTGACGCCGATCGAGAGGCCCTCGGGGATGATGCGGCGCACGTCGGCGTGGGTGCCTGCCATGGTGGTGGTGCAGGCCCGGCACTCGCCGCAGCCGGGAACGCCCTCGGACGTGCACTGCAGGGCCGCGGCAAAGCAGACGGCGGCGATGGACCGCCCCGAACCGGGTGGCCCGGTGATCAGCCAGGCGTGGGTCATGCGGCCGCCGATGGTGCCTGCGGCCAGCGGATCGTGAGCTGAGTCACCGCGGGCGGCCCGCGCCGCGGCCACCAGCTCGGCTTCGACGGCGTCCTGACCGACCAGACGCGAGAAAACACCGCTCATCGAGAGCCAACTCTAGTGGGCGGTGGCGACACTCCGCCCAGAATGCCAGCGAACAGGACCCGTATCGGTCCCCGCGGACCGATACGGTTATGCCATGACCGCGCAGGCACCACCTATGGGGCGAATCGCCGCCTTCGTCAGGTGGGTCGCGCGCACGCCGTGGCCGGTCTTCACGCTCGGCATGCTGCAGGCCGACATCATCGGCGCGCTGTTCGTGCTGGGCTTCCTCCGGTTCGGGCTGCCGTCCGAGGACCGCATCCAGCTGCAGGACCTGCCCGCGTTCAACCTGGCGATCTTCCTCGGCTACCTGTTCGTGTCGTTCACGGTCGCCGCGTGGCTGACGTTGCGCCTGTTGCTCCCGGTGATCCGCTGGCAGCGTCGCGACAGCCTTCTCGGGGACAGCGACCCCACCGTGACGGCACTGGCCCGCGTGAGAGCTCTGAAGATGCCCTACTACCGGTCCGTGATCAGCGTCTCGAACTGGTGCCTCGGCTCCATCGTCTTCATCGTCGCCAGCTGGCCCGTGGCCAGCCGTTCGGCACCCGTCGTCGCCGTCGCCACCGCGCTCGGGGCCACCGCGACCGCGATCATCGGCTACCTGCAGTCCGAGCGCGTGCTGCGGCCCGTCGCCGTGGCCGCGCTGCGGGGCGGGGTTCCCGAGAACTTCAAGGCGCCCGGCGTCATCCAGCGGCAGGTGCTCACCTGGGTGCTCTCGACGGGCGTACCGATCCTGGCCATCGTGTTGGCCCTGGTGGCCAGCAAGTTCGAGATCCTCACCGCTCCCGCGGAACGACTCAACACCCCGATCCTCTTGCTGGCGATCGCCGCCCTCGTCATCGGCCTCGCGGGCACCGTGCTCGTCGCGATGTCGATCGCGGACCCGCTGCGCCAATTGCGCTGGGCCCTCGGCGAAGTGCAGCGCGGCAACTACAACGCCCACATGCAGATCTACGACGCCAGCGAACTGGGGCTGCTGCAAGCCGGATTCAACGACATGGTCCGCGATCTCGCCGAGCGGCAACGTCTTCGAGACCTGTTCGGCCGTTACGTCGGCGAGGACGTGGCACGGCGCGCGCTCGAGCGGGGCACCGAGCTCGGCGGCCAGGAACGTGACGTCGCCGTGCTCTTCGTCGACCTGGTGGGGTCCACCCAGCTGGCTTCGACCCGCCCCGCGGCCGAGGTCGTGAGCCTCCTCAACGAGTTCTTCCGGGTGATCGTCGACTGCGTCAACCGGCACGGCGGCTTCGTCAACAAGTTCCAGGGCGACGCCGCACTCGCCATCTTCGGCGCCCCGATCGAGCATCCCGACGCCTCGGGTGCCGCACTCGCCGCGTCCCGCGAACTGCACGACGAACTGCTCGAGGTGTTGGGCCAGACCGACTTCGGCATCGGCGTCTCAGCCGGCAGGGCCATCGCCGGTCACATCGGCGCCCAGGCACGCTTCGAGTACACCGTCATCGGCGACCCCGTCAACGAGGCCGCCCGCCTCACCGAGCTCGCCAAGCTGGAGGAGGGGCACGTGCTGGCGTCGGCGATCGCGGTCAGCGGCGCCCTCGACGCGGAGGCACTGTGCTGGGACGTCGGCGAGATCGTCGAGCTGCGCGGCCGCAGCGCCCCGACCCAACTGGCCCGACCCCTGAATCTCGCTGTCGCCAGGGATGTTCCGAGCCAGTTCCAGATCTAGGCCTTCTTGGCCGGAGCCTTCTTGGCCGCCTTCTTCGCGGGGGCCTTCTTGGCGGCCTTCTTCGCGGGCGCCTTCTTCTTCGCCGGACCGCGTGCACGGCGGTCAGCCAGTAGTTCGGAGGCCCGCGCGTCGGTGATCGACATGACGTCGTCACCCTTGCGCAGGCTGGCGTTGGTCTCACCGTCGGTCACGTACGGGCCGAAGCGACCGTCCTTGATCACCATCGGTTTCTCGGACACCGGATCGGCGCCAAGTTCGCGCAGCGGCGGCGTGGCAGCACCCTGCCTGCCCCTGCGCTTGGGCTCGGAGTAGATCTTCAGCGCTTCCTCGAGGCTGATGGTGAACATCTGCTCCTCGTTGGCCAACGACCGAGAGTCGGTGCCGCGCTTCAGATATGGGCCGTAGCGACCGTTCTGCGCAGTGATCTCCTCGTTGTTCGAGGGGTCGACGCCGACCACGCGCGGCAGCGACAGCAGCTTCAACGCGTCCTCGAGCGTCACCGTCTCGAGGTCCATCGACTGCAACAGCGAGCCGGTGCGCGGCTTGGGGCCTGGCGGCGGCTTCTTGGCCTTCTTCGCCGGAGCGGCACCCGGATCCTCCGGCGGCTCGATCGGTTCCGGCAGCACCTCGGTGACGTACGGCCCATATCGCCCGTCCTTGGCCACGATTTCGTGGCCGGACTCGGGGTCGACGCCGAGCGAGCGGCCCTCCTGCGGTGTGGAGAACAGCTTCTCGGCCAGCTCGAGCGTGAGCTCGTCGGGGGTCAGCTCGTCCTTGAGGTTGGCGCGCTGCGGCTTGAGCTCCCCCGGATTGTCCGGATCGGCGACCATGCGCTCCAAATATGGACCGTTGCGCCCGACCCGGACGTTGATCGGCGTGCCGTGCTCATCGTCGAAGAGCTTGATGGAGTTGACTTCTCGCGCGTCGATCTCTTCGAGGTTGCCGCCGACCAACTTCTTGAGCCCACCCGCGCGGGCAATGGAGCCGTCGACGCCGTGGTCGCCACCGAAGTAGAAGTTGTTGAGCCAGTTGGACCTTCGCTCGTGACCCGAGGCGATCTCGTCGAGCTCGTCCTCCATGGCGGCGGTGAAGTCGTAGTCGACCAGCCGGCTGAAGTGTTGTTCGAGCAGCCCGATCACCGCGAACGCCACCCACGACGGGACCAGGGCGCTGCCCTTCTTGTGGACGTAGCCGCGGTCCTGGATCGTCTTGATGATCGACGAGTACGTGGACGGGCGGCCGATGCCGAGTTCTTCGAGCGACTTGATCAGCGACGCCTCGGTGAAGCGGGCGGGCGGGCTGGTGGTGTGGCCGTCGGCCGTCAGGTCGGAGGCGTCGACGCGCTGACCCTGTGTCAGGTTCGGCAAGCGACTCTCGGCGTCGTCGGCCTCGCCGCCCGCCTGCTCGTCGAGGCTCTCGACGTAGGCCTTCAGGAACCCCGCGAAGGTGATGGTGCGGCCGCTGGCGCTGAACACCACCTGCTCGCCACCGACGGCGGAGCCGTCAATCGTGCCCGTGGTGGCCTGGCCGGCGATCCGCAGACTCAGCGTGGTGCCGCGGGCGTCGGCCATCTGCGAGGCCACGGTGCGCTGCCAGATCAGCTCGTAGAGCCGGAACTCGTCGTTGTCCAGCGCGGAGTGCAGCTGACCGGGCGTCTGGAAGACGTCACCCGACGGCCTGATGGCCTCGTGGGCCTCCTGCGCGTTCTTCACCTTGCGGGTGTACTGGCGGGCCGTCGGATGGACGTACTCCTCGCCATAGAGCTGCCTGGCCTGGTTACGGGCCGCGTTGATCGCCGTCTCGGACAGAGTCGTCGAGTCGGTACGCATGTAGGTGATGTAGCCGTTCTCGTACAGCCGCTGCGCGATGCTCATCGTGCGCTCCGAGCTGAACCGCAGCTTGCGTCCAGCTTCCTGCTGCAACGTCGAGGTCATGAACGGCGCGTAGGGGCGGCGCGTGTAGGGCTTCTGCTCGACCGACGCGACGCTGAGCTGGGCACCGCGCAGGCCGCCTGCCAGGGCCGACGCCGATGCCTCGTCGAGGACCATCACCTCGTCGGGTTTGCGGACCGCACCGAGCGAGTCGAAGTCGCGGCCACTGGCCACGCGCTTGCCGTCGACGGTGTTGAGCTTGGCCGAGAACTTGGGTGGCGACGCTTCCGCGTCCGAGACACTGGCGTCGAGCTCCGCGGTGACGTCCCAGTAGCCGGCGCTGCGGAACGCCATGCGCTCGCGCTCCCGCTGGACGATGATCCTGGTCGCCACCGACTGCACGCGGCCTGCCGACAGCTTCGGCGCGACCTTCTTCCACAGCACGGGGCTGACCTCGTAGCCGTACAGGCGGTCGAGGATGCGTCGGGTCTCCTGCGCGTCGACCAGGTCGATGTCCAGGTCGCGGGGGTCTTCGGCGGCGGCACGGATGGCCGACTCGGTGATCTCGTGGAACACCATCCGCTTGACGGGCACGGTCGGCTTGAGGGTCTCGAGCAGGTGCCACGCGATGGCCTCGCCCTCGCGGTCACCGTCCGTCGCGAGATAGAGCTCGTCGACGTCCTTGAGCAGGCCCTTGAGTTCGGTGACCGTGCTCTTCTTCTCGGGACTGATGATGTAGAGGGGTTCGAAGTCGGCGTCGACGTTCACGCCGAGGCGGGCCCAGGGTTCGGACTTGTACTTGGCGGGGACGTCGGCCGCGGCCCTCGGCAGGTCGCGGATGTGACCACGCGACGATTCGACGATGTAGCTGGATCCGAGGTATCCGGCGATTTTGCGCGCCTTGGTAGGCGACTCGACTATGACGAGTCGCCTGATCCTGCCGTTGCCGCTGCCACCGTCGGAGTCAGCCAACTGTTTCTACGCTCCACTTCTATGTTGCCGCTGGACGCGGGCCACTGAATCAGCAGCCCCACCAGCCCATGGCAACTGACAATTTCGCACTCCGGGCGAGCCTACGCAAACTGGCTTCCACCGCGGGGGGCCTCAAACACGTGGCCACTGCTGGAACGCATCGGTGCTGCCCGGAGGTTCCCCAACATTCTCTACCAGGCGCGATAGGCGCCTGCGACCACTGATCCGCAACGCCGGGTGCGCCCCGCGGGTACCGATCAAGGTGGGTGCGATTCCCACCCGCATCATCGCCGACGCGAGTGCGGAATGCGTATCGGGCGCGTGCGGATCGAGTCCAAGCAGATAGCGATCGGCCTCGGGCGTTCCGGCGGCCAGCGTCCACGCCCGCAACTCGCGCGGGCCGGGCAACCACTGGGAAGGCACCGTCTTGACGGCACCGCGCGTCCAGTTCGCCGCAATGGCCGACAGTCGGTGGTCGGGCGTCGTTCGCACCAGGGGGCTGTTCTCGTCCGTGCGCCCGATCTCGGGCTCCAGGCCTGCCTCGGCGATCATCACGGCCAGTGCCTCGGCGCGCCACAATTGATCGACCACCACCGAAAGGCGGGCGGCCCGGTCGTCGACGTGGCCGACGAGTACCACCTGTCCCGGCGCAGCCAGAATCCCGGTGAGGTCGGCGACCGCTGGGGGCACCGCCTCCGCCGAGAAGAAGGACAGCTGGCTCACGATACCGACATTAGGCCAGCGAGGCATCCTCGCTGCGGCACCGTGCCGCACGCGCGACCGACCAGTTCCCACCGGCCGGGCCGGAGCCTTCGGTTCAGACGGCGCGGACGCTCACGGCCTGAGGGCCCTTCGGACTCTGCTCGACCTCGAACTCGACCTTCTGGTTCTCCTCGAGCGTGCGGAAGCCGTTGGACTGAATCTGCTTGTAGTGAACGAACACATCGCCGGAGCCGTCCTCCTGCTCGATGAATCCGTAACCCTTCTCCGGGTTGAACCACTTCACGGTTCCCTGGGGCATTCTTGCTTTTCCTTCTGTGTTCCCTGGTGCGATGCACCGACTTCCAGTGCACCGGGCGCTGTTCCGACCGCCATGCCCAACTGGAGTCGTCGGAGTCGCCCCGACCCGGAACCCCCGCAGGAACCGCGACCGCAACGTCGTTGCGACCGTGCATAGTCAATCATGTATCGAGCCACCGCGTCAGGTGGCCGCGAACCCGAATTCAGGAGGTAGGAACGTGTCCGAGGGGGTGTCCGACTTCGGCCGCGAGCTGCTCGCCTGCGCCGTCGACGGCACCGATCCCGACGAGCACCCGCTGCGACACGTGTCCGATCTGGCACCCCGCCGCGCCCGCTCGCAGCCGTGGCCGCAGTGGGCCGACATTGGCGTCGTGCAGGCCTTCGTCGACCGCGGCATCGCCGAGCCGTGGAGCCATCAGGCGGCCGCCGCGGACCTCGCCCACTCCGGCAGGCACGTGGTGCTCAGCACGGGTACCGCGTCGGGCAAGTCACTGGCATATCAACTTCCGATCTTGACGACGTTGGCGGCCGACCCACGGGCACGGGCGCTGTACCTGTCGCCGACGAAGGCGCTCGGCCACGATCAGCTGCGCGCGGCCCAGTCGCTGACGAGCGCGGTCGCGGCGCTGAACGACGTCGCACCGAGTCCGTACGACGGTGACAGCTCCACCGACGCACGGCGGTTCGCCCGCGAACGATCACGGTGGATCTTCTCCAATCCCGACATGATTCACCTCTCCCTGCTGCGCAACCACGCCCGCTGGGCCGTCTTCCTGCGCCATCTACAGTACGTCGTCGTCGACGAATGTCATTACTACCGAGGCATTTTCGGCTCCAACGTGGCAATGGTCCTTCGCCGCCTGGTGCGGTTGTGCGAACGCTACTCGGCGAGCGGCGGCGAGGGGCCGACCGTGATCTTCGCGAGCGCGACCACGTCGTCGCCCGCCGCCACTGCATCGGAACTGCTCGGCCAGACCGTCGCCGAGGTCACCGACGACGGCTCACCCCAGGGGGGCAGGACGGTCGCCCTGTGGGAGCCCGCCCTCCGCGACGACATCACCGGCGAGAACGGTGCCCCCGTGCGACGGTCCGCGGGCTCGGAGGCGGCGCGGGTGATGGCCGACCTGATCGCCGAGGGCGCCCGCACCCTGACCTTCGTCAGGTCACGACGCGGTGCCGAGCTCACCGCGCTCGGGGCCAGGGCCCGCCTCGAGGACGTCGCACCCGACCTCGCGGGCCTGGTGGCGTCCTACCGCGCGGGGTATCTGGCCGAGGACCGGCGGGCGCTGGAGCGGGCCCTGACCGACGGCGAACTGCGCGGGCTCGCCACCACGAACGCCCTCGAGCTGGGTGTCGACATCGCGGGCCTCGACGCGGTGGTGCTCGCCGGGTTCCCTGGCACCGTCACGTCGTTCTGGCAGCAGGCGGGGCGGGCCGGACGGCGGGGACAGAGCGCGCTGATCGTGCTCATCGCCCGGGACGATCCGCTGGACACCTTCCTGGTGCACCACCCCGCCGCGCTGCTGGACAAACCGATCGAACGCGTCGTGATCGATCCGTCCAACCCCTATGTCCTTGGGCCGCAGCTACTTTGCGCGGCGGCCGAGCTACCGCTCACCGAGGCCGAGGTCCGCACGTGGGACGCGGTGACGGTCGCGGACGCGCTCGTCGACGACGGCCTGCTGAGGCGTCGGCCCGCGGGATACTTCCCCGCACCGGGGTTGGATCCGCATCCCGCCGTGGACATCCGGGGGTCGTCGGGCGGCCAGATCGCGATCGTCGAGACCGGAACGGGTCGGATGCTGGGCAGCACGGGGGCGGGCCAGGCGCCGTCGTCGGTGCATCCCGGCGCGGTCTATCTGCACCAGGGCGAGAGCTACGTCGTCGACTCGCTCGACTTCGAGGACGGCATCGCCTTCGTGCGCGCCGACGACCCGGGTTACTCGACCTCGGCGCGGGAGCTCACGGACGTCGCCGTGACCGGTCGCGGTGAGCGCCACACCGTGGGCCCCGTCACCGTCGGACTGGTGCCGGTGTCGGTGAGCCACACCGTGATCGGGTATCTGAGGCGCAGGCTGAACGGCGAGGTGATCGACTTCGTCGACCTCGACATGCCGACCCAGACGCTCGAGACCATGGCGGTCATGTGCACGATCGAGCCGGAGGCGTTGGCGCGCAGCGGTATTGCCGACACCCGGATCCCGGGCTCGCTGCACGCCGCCGAGCACGCGGCGATCGGGCTGCTTCCGCTGGTGGCCAGCTGCGACCGCGGCGACATCGGCGGGGTCTCGATGGCGGTGGGGCCGGAGACCGGGACGCCGACGATCTTCGTGTACGACGGCTATCCCGGCGGGGCCGGCTTCTCCGATCGCGGGTACCGCCAGATCGCCACCTGGTGGGACGCGACGGCCTCGGCGATCGAGGCGTGCGAGTGCCCGTGGGGATGCCCGTCGTGCGTGCAATCGCCGAAGTGCGGAAACGGCAACGATCCGCTCGACAAGGCGGGCGCCGTGGCGGTGCTCAGACTCGTGCTCGGCGAGTTGGCGAAGTTCGCGACGTGAACCGTCCCGTGGCGACGACCCACCCCTCGACGGTCGTCGTCCACGGCGCGGCAAACGGACGCCAGTTAATGCACGTCAAACACGCAGACGACTGCGAGGAACGGCCGGACAACGCGATCCGTTCTCAGTCCCGGCACGTCCGGGCACCTGCGGAAAATACCTCTTGGTATGGGGCGACGCAACCCGTAGACCGGAGTTCCACCCGGCTCCCGTGCCCCATCGCCCCTGCAAGAGGGCGGTTGACCACCGTGTTCGGTGCCGCGCTTCGGCTAAGGGTCGGCCGCACCCGACGGTAGGATGCGGGCATGACGCACGACTGGCTCCTGGTGGAGACACTCGGTGCCGAACCTGCCGTCGTCGCCCAGGGCCAGCACACCAAGAACCTGGTCCCGATCAGTGCCTTCCTGCGGCGCAACCCCAATCTGATGGCTATCCAGACGGCGATCAACGAGACCGTGCAGTCCGGTAACGCACTCAGCAGTCTGACCGCCAAGAGCGACCGGGTGATCCGCACCGAGGTGGTGCAGATGACCGATGGACGGATCCATGGCGTCCACGTCTGGATCGGGCCGCTGGATGAAGAACCGCCCGACCGGGTGCTACCCGGCCCGCTGAAGTGGGATCTGACCAACGGGATCGCCACGGACACACCGGAGTCGCTGATGAACAGCGGCATGAATCCCGCCACCGAGGCCACCCAGGGCCGCGCGTTCGCCGAGGACCTCCCCACCAGGAACCTGAATCCCAGCGAGGCGGAGGTGCTCGCGGTGGCGATCAAGCCCGAGGTGGGCCGAACCTTCTGCAGCACGTGGGACATCACGGACTTCAGGGGCAGGCCGATCACCGTGGGCTTCGTGGCGCGCGTCCTCGAGGAAACCGATGACGCCGGACGCGACCTGCTGATGTGTCGGGCCATGAACTGGCGCGGCCTCAGTGACCAGTCCGCGGTGCCGCAGGCCGACCTCGGCCAGCGGATCCTCAACGGCCTGGCCAGGCCCGGTGTGCACCGCGCGCTGGTCGACCTGCAGAGCTGGCAGCTGCTGAAGTGGCTCGACGAGCCGTGCCCGTTCTACGACTGGCACACCAGGTCCGACGGCGAGCCCATGGTGCATCCCGACGACGGGCCCGAGATGGCCTCCATGACAATCGACTTCGATGCGGGTGAGGCAGCGGGCGTGTTGCGGTTGCGGGCACTGGACGGTGGCTGGACGCCGATCCACGTCACCGTGCACCGTGTCGAGATCGCCGAGAACACGTTCGCCGGGTTGCTGTCCCTGCGCCTCCCGACGCCGGACGAGCTGAAGCCGTCACCGCGCAAGGTCACCCGTCGCGCCAGAGCACGCGCGGTGAAGGCGTCCCGCCCCTAGTCGTCGGGCCCGGCGCGGGCACTCGCCCTGGCGACGTGCACGCCCCACCGCCCGAGGCCGACGGGCACCTCCACGGTCACCACCACGTCGAGCTCGTCGAGGGTGCAGGTTGCCATCGCGGCCGCCATCGCCGCGCTGAGCGATGCCGCCGACGCGCACGCCGCATCGGGACCCGACGCCAGCCGACCCGCCGCCGACAGCGCGGCAAGGTCCGCGGCAGCCTGCGCCCGATGCCTGGCGATCACCGCCGAACCCACCACCGCACCGCCGATGGTCAGCACCATCAGCACCGCCATGATCGCGGCCGCCACCACGCTCGCGGAGCCGCGGTCAGAGTCCGGGTTCCATCGCGGCCACCGACTCTGCGGCGATCGTGAGGCCAGGCAACAGGCTCGATGGCGAGCTGACCCGCGCGACGACGAACCCGCCGTCGCGGCGCAACGCCAATTCGGCGCCGCCTGGTCCACCCCTGCGGACCGCATCCGCGGCGGCGGCCTCGTCACCGCGGGCCGCCAGCCGCGCCGCCTCCCGCGACGAGTCGACGCACCGCACCTGCATCCCGACCGCGGCAAGTCCTCCGACGCACAGCACCAGCACGACCGCCAGCGCGGCGACGGCGAACGCGGCCTCGACCGTGACACCACCCGCGTCACCACTCAGACGTTGGTGTTCAACGCCCGCGTGATGATGTTGGTCAGCGCACTCACGATCGAGTCGCCGGTCACCACCGTGTACAGGATCGCGCCGAACGCGGCAGCGGCGATCGTGCCGATGGCGTACTCGACGGTCGACATGCCGGACTCGTCCACCGCCAGCACGATGAGCCGGGCCTGCAACCGCCGAAAGGCATTCTCCATCATCGTCTTTCCTCCCCATTGGTCCTCCCACGACCCGCGGTCCCTCCGCGCGTCACGTCACTGCTCACCACACCCCGGACCGCAGCACGTCTCCTGCCAGACCGACCACCACCGGGACGATCCCCAGGCACACGAACGCGGGCAGGAAGCAGACCCCGAGGGGTCCTGCGATGAGAACCGAGGCGCGCTCGGCGGCAGCCCGCGCCGAGTCGGCCGCATCCAACCGAGACTGCTCGGCGAGTTCGGATACCGCCTGCGCCAGTGCGGTTCCCGATGAGGCGGATCGACGAGCGAGCCTGCAGAGCGCTTCGACGTGGTCGTCCCGCGTCGCGTCTGCGCTCGACCAGGCCGTGACCGGATCGGCGCCGACCGCAAGCAGGTCCGCGGCCCGGCCGAGGACGTCGGCCAGCGACCGCGGTGACGACGCCGCCGTCGCCCTGGCCGCGCCCGCCACGGTCATCCCCGCCGACAGGCATGCGGCGAAGACGTCCAGGCTCGACGCGACGGCGAGCGGGTCGTCGGGATCCACGGTCATCGCAGAATCTGAGCCGACCGGGGTCCGATCGCGTGCCGTGGTACGCGCCCGACCACCGGTCAGAAGCACCGCCATCGCCAAGAGCATTGCCGCGAGGCTCATCTCAGCACCCGGTCGGTGATGCGGTCCGACCACCACAGTCCTGCGCACGCGAGTGCCACGCCGATCAGAAGGAGCCATCCGCCGACACCGCCGGACAGCAGGAACCGCAACGGCGCCGCACCGATGAGGTGACCGAGACCGACACCGACGACGGGAAGGCCAGCCAGGATCGCGGCGGTGGCCCGCGCGCCCGCCATGCCTGCGCTCACGCCTGAGGCGAAACGCTCGCGCTCGACGATGTCGAGCTGTGCCGCGCGAACGAGCGCGACGATCGACAGCCCTTGCGTCTGAGCCAGCTGCCAACAGATGGAGAGCCGCGCCCAGTACGTGGGCACGGTCGAGTGGCCGGCGACCGAACGCAGGCCGGCCGCCACGTCCGCTCCCAACCGTGCTCTCGCCGCGACCGCCCGCAGCGACTGCGCGACGGTTCCCTCGACCTCAGCGGCAGCGGATTCGAACGCCACGACGGGATGTGCCCCTACCCGCAGCTCCCCCACGAGAACGCCGAGCGCTCCCTGCAGCGCCACCGACTCCGCGGCGCGACGGGCCCTCCTGCGGGACCCGTTGCGGCGCACGGCGAACGTCGCGGCAATCACCGCAGCCGCTACGGTCACGGTCACGGGCGCAACGACCGCGATCGCCGCCGCGCCCGCCGCCGAGCTCACCAGGACGAGGGACCGACGCATCCGTGCCTGCGATCGGGATGGGCCGAATCGGCGGCCCGGTCGGCCCGGGGCCACCAACAGTGCCAACGCCATCGCCAGCGCCGCGACCGTCACGACCGTCGCCGGGACGTCACGAGGTGCGCCAAAGGTTCCATGCCGCAATCGAATCCGCGGTCGGCATGCCACGCGGTCACTGCCGACACCATGCCGTCGTCGCCGCGGCGCAGCACCGCGATCTCCTCGAGCCTCCGCGCGCCCGCGCCGTCGCGTCCGACGTGCAGCACCACGCGGACCGCGGCGGCGAGCTGACTGTGCAACGCCGAGCGCCCAAGCCCGCCGACGGACGCGAGTGCCTCGAGCCGCGCGGGCACTTCAGCGGGGCTGTTGGCGTGCACGGTGCCCGCGCCACCGTCGTGCCCCGTGTTCAGGGCGGCGAGCAGGTCGACGACCTCACCGCCACGCACCTCGCCGACCACGATCCGATCGGGACGCATCCGCAGTGCCTGCCGGACCAGGTCGCGCACCGTCACCTCGCCGACACCCTCGACGTTGGCGTACCTGGCGACGAGGTTGACCAGATGCGGATGGCGCGGCGCGAGCTCCGGGGCATCCTCCACGCAGACGATGCGCTCGTCCCCGGACACCGCACCAAGGGCCGCCGAGAGCAAGGTCGTCTTGCCAGCCCCGGTGCCACCCGAGACCAGAAAGGCGAGCCGGGCCGCGATCACGTCACCGACCACGGCCACGACCTCCTCGGCGATCGCACCGGCGTGGACGAGCGCGGCGAGGTCCTGGGTGGCGGGTCGCAGCACCCGCAGCGACAAACAGGTGCCCGCAGGCGCGATGGGCGGAAGCACGGCATGCATGCGCACGGTGAAACCGCCTGCGCCCAAGCCCACCAGCTGACCGTCGACCCACGGCTGGGCGTCGTCCAGCCGCCGCCCTGCGGCCATGGCGAGGCGCTGCGCCAACCTGCGCACGGCCGCCTCGTCGTCGAAACGGACGGCGGTGCGGCGCAGGCCGCCGCCGTCGTCGACCCACACCGAATCGGGTGCCGACACCAGGACGTCGGTGGTGCCGTGGGCGCACAGCAGTGGCTCGAGGATTCCGGCGCCGGTCAGCTCGGTCTGCAGCAGTCGCAGGTTGCTCAGCACGTCGACGTCACCGAGCACGCCGGACGTCTCCGCCCGGATCGCCTCCGCGACGACGTTCGGTCGCAGGGGTGCCGACTCCGTTGCCAGCCTCTCCCTGACACGCTCGATCAGCGACGCGCTCACGCGACCAGCTGCTCGTCGGACGTACCCGGTTGCCGCTGCAGCACCGCGAGGACGCGGCGCGCCCCCGACGCCAACGGTGATCGGCGCCGCGGCCTCAACCCGTCGCGCTCGAGTTCCGCGGCGAGGCCGGGCTGAGGCCGCATCGAGGCCAGCAGCGGCAGTCCGGTCAGGCGCGCCACGTCCGCCGCGCGCAGTCCACCTGGCGCGGGTCCCCTCACGACCAGGCCGACATTGGGGTTGGTCTCGGCCAGCCAACCGGCCACCGCCGCGGCGGCAGCGCACGACCGCACGTCGGCGGGGGTGACGAGCACGACGAGGTCCGCGGCGTCCAACGCGACACCGACGGCGGAAGTGGCGCGCCGGGGAAGGTCGCAGATGATCGTCGCGCCACCGCGGCAGCCCCCGTCGAGCACCGAGCCGAGCGCGCCTGCGTCGACCTCGTCACCGCCTCGACCGGCCGACAGCACCGCGACGCCGTGGCGCGAGGGAAGGGCTGCGCGCAGCGCCGAATAGCCGATCCTGCCTCCGCCGAGTACGAGGTCGGGCCACCGCAGCCCGGCATCGCGCTCGCTCCCCATCGTCAGATCGATGCCGCCGCTCCACGGGTCCACGTCGACGAGGAGCGCCCGCGGTGCCGCATGCGCGAGCGCCGTCGCGAACACCGAGGCACCCGCTCCGCCGCAGCCTCCGACGACCGCCAGCACCGCTCCCCGTCTGCCCTCCTCGTCGACGGCTTGCGCCGCGTCGGACAGCTCGGACACCAGTTGCGCCTCGTCGGCGGGCAACGACAGGACGTGCTGTGCACCAAGGGAGATGGCGAGCTGCCAGTCCGCGGAGCTCGGCTGGTCACGGCCGATCACCAGGATGCGGCCGCGCCTAGGCAGGCCGAGCTCGACGCAGCGGCGCGCGCCGTCGGCATCGACGACGATCGCCGACGCCGACGTCCACACCTTGCGGCTGGACGGCTCGCCGGTGTGGATCACCCTGACCCCTGCCGCCGCGGCGACGCGGTCGACGTCTTGGCGCAGTGCGAGGTCGACGATCAGCGACAGAACGCCGCCGGATGGGTTCTCGTTCGTGCTCATGCCGCCACTGTGGGGCCAGGGCCCGACACCCCGCCATGCCGAATCGCGGGAATGTGGATGAACTCGCGTCTGTGGATGACCCTGCTGCGGGCAGCGCCGCGCAAACACGGGAGGACGGTATATACCGTCGTAGGGAGAAATTGACGATCTTGTCGCTAAAAAGGGACGACCCCCGCCAGGGGGGAGGAGGCGGAGGTCGTCGTGTATCAGCCCCGGGGGGTCGGGCTGATGCACACCCGGCATAAGCCGAGTAATGCTCACTATACACACGT
>JAOPUT010000083.1 GCA_025963385.1 Mycobacterium sp. | reverse complement strand
CGCCATCGGCCGAGCACGGCGTACCCGGCCGACACGACGAGGTCGCGGACCACCTCGTCGTCGGGGATGCGCTGGCTCAGGGCCGAGGAGCTCAGGCCGACGCGCGCCCGTAGCTCGGACATGTCGGTCTTGCCAAGCCGTTCGCCGAGCACGTAGGCGGTCCCCGTCGAGGGGTGCTCCATGGCGGCGGCGATACGCAGCAGCGACGTCTTGCCCGCGCCGTTGGGACCGATGACGACCCAGCGCTCGTCGAGTTCCACCGCCCAGGTGACGGGTCCGACCAGGGTCTTGCCGCCACGCCGCAGCGTGACCTTCGCGAAGTCGATCAGCAGGTCTTGGTCGACCCCGTCTACTTGCGAGTCGTCTCGATCGTCACCTGCGGCTGGCACTCGCCCATCGTAGTCAGGCGGGGTTCGGTGAACGCCCACCCGCTCGCCGCGAGCCACCGTGCCGGTGTCACCCGCAGGACGAGTTGGACCAACGGGCCGATGCCGAACGCGTAGACGAGCGTCCCGACGCCGACGGTTCCGCCGAGTAGCCAACCGACGGCCAGCACGGTCGCCTCGATCGACGTGCGCACCAGTCGGACCGACAGTCCGGTCCGCGCCACCAGCCCGGTCATCAGGCCGTCGCGTGGGCCAGGTCCGAGACCCGCGCCGATGTACAGCACCGTGCTGATCGCATTGAGCAGCACCGCGCCGAGCATCATCGCGATGCGCACGGGCAGGCCAGTCGGCTCGGGCAGGAAGGCCAGTCCGGCGTCCACGGTGACCGCGATGACGATCACGTTGGCGACGGTGCCGATGCCCGGCCGGTTGCGCAGCGGGATCCACGCGAGGAGAACGGCGACGCCGACCACGGCCGACGCGATCCCGATCGTCATGCCGGTGCGGCCCGCCAGGCCCTGGTGGAAGACGTCCCACGGGTCGAGTCCCAGCCCGGCACGCACCATGACCGCCATCGAGAAGCCGTAGCCCATCAGCCCGAGCAGGAGTGCGGTGCCGCGGACCCCGCCGCGTGCCAGTCGGCGCTTCGAGGCCAGTTCGGCCATTCGAGCCGTCACGTGGCCAGCTGCCCGTCGAATCTGGACCGGATGGCGTCCAGTTCGTGGTGGAGTCGACGGCCGTCGGCATCGAGGTTCCATGCGTCGTCCGAACGTCCCAACTGGAACGAAGATTCCCGGAGACCGTCGAGACGGCGGCGCAGGGCCGCCCCCGCACGAGATAGCCAGTTTGTGATCATGGAACGAGTTTCTGCTGAACTGGCTTGCCAGTCCATAGCCAGTTGCGGAATACTGGCCCGAATGGTGGTACAGGCACTGCCCCGCAAGCTCGATCCGGACCGACTGGCCCGCGAGTTGGGAAACTGGCGGACCGCCAGCGCCTCCGGCCCGGTCTAT
Source organism: Mycobacterium sp. (assembly GCA_025963385.1). Taxonomy (GTDB): domain Bacteria; phylum Actinomycetota; class Actinomycetes; order Mycobacteriales; family Mycobacteriaceae; genus Mycobacterium. Next base: position 3,982 of record JAOPUT010000083.1, on the reverse strand, counting down.
CGCGGTCTGGCCGACGGCATCCGGATGCTAATCATCGACGGTCGGCTGCCGGTCGGAGCCCAGCTGCCCAGCGAGCGCGTGCTCGCCGAATCACTGCGCGTCTCCCGGACGACGGTGACCACGGCCTACGCCCAACTCGGGGAGGACGGCTATCTGCACACCCGCCCCGGGGCGAGGAGCACCACGGCACTGCCCGCCGCAGCAGGCGCCCCGGTAGGCACTCGATTGGTTCCCGGCACGGCGTCGATCAACCTGGCCGCCGCCGCGATGTCGGCGCCACCCGCTGCCGTGACGACCGCGTACGTCGCGGCAGCCCAGCAGATCACCCCGTACCTGCACACCCCAGGCCTCGAGATGACCGGCGTCGCACCGCTCCGCGAGGCGATCGCCGCGAGGTACTGCCAGCGGGGACTCCCCACGTCACCGGACGAGATCATGATCACCACCGGTGCGCTGCAAGCGATCTGCCTGGTGCTGAGCACGTTCGTGCAACCGGGTGACCGCGTCCTCGTCGAGCAGCCGACGTATCACGGAGCGCTCGCCGCGATCTCGGCGGCCGGGGCGCGCCCGGTGCCGGTGGCGATGGATCCCGAGTCGCGCGACGACGCGTGGGATCTGGACGCCATCAACTTCGCGGTGCGCCAGTTGGCGCCGAACCTGGCCTACCTGATGCCGGACAACCACAACCCGACCGGGCTGACGCTGTCCGCGGAGGGCCGAAACACGTTGGCGCACATCATCGCCGAGACACGCACGCGCACCATCGTCGACGAGACCATGGTCGACATGTGGCTCGACGAACCGGTGCCCGCTCCGTTGGCGGCCGCGATGACGAGCCGCCACGACCTGGTGCTCACCATCGGGTCGATGTCCAAGTCGTTCTGGGGCGGACTCCGCGTCGGGTGGATTCGCGCCGAGCGGTCCGCCCTCGCGACCGTGGCGGCCGTGCGGCCCTCGATCGATCTCGGTACGCCGATTCTCGAACAGCTCGCGGCGGCCGCGCTGCTCACCGAGTCCGACACCGTCCTTCCGGAACGCCGGGAGATGGTCCGGTCCCGCCGATCGCTGATGACATCGCTTCTCGCGCAACACCTTCCGGATTGGACGCCATTGCCCGGTCCCGGGCGGCCCGCCAGCGGGCTGGCACTGTGGGTCCGATTGCCCGCCCCGATGAGTTCCGCGCTGTCGGCGGCGGCGTCACGGTTGGGCCTGGACATCCCCGCGGGTCCCCGGTTCGGGGTCGACGGCACCCTGGAGCGCTACATCCGGGTGCCGTACACGCTGCCGGAGGCCGAACTCCCCCACGCCGTCGAATTGCTCACCCGCGCATGGCTCGGCATCACCGGCAGCGGCACGGGCAGTTCGGAGTTCGGCGCCGTGGTGGTCTAGCCTCCTCGCCGAGCGTGCGCAAACTCCCGAAAAGTCCCGGTGTGTCGCCCGCAGACACGCACGGTCGCGGGGAGAGAACTAGTCGTCGGGGATGTCGACACGGCGCAGCGTGCCGTCGACGGCGTCGGCGGCCTCGATCTCACCGCGCGTCACGCCGAGGATGAAGAGCACGGTGTCCAGGTACGGATGGTTCAGGGACGCGTCGGCGACCTCACGGAGCGCGGGCTTGGCATTGAACGCGACGCCGAGCCCGGCGGCGGCCAGCATGTCGATGTCGTTGGCGCCGTCACCGACGGCGACGGTCTGCTCCATCGGGACACCGGCCTGCTGCGCGAAGTCCCTGAGCGCCTTGGCCTTTCCTGGCCGGTCGACGACGTTGCCGACCACGCGGCCGGTCAGCTTGCCGTCGACGATCTCGAGTTCGTTGGCGGCCACGAAGTCCATCATCAGCTCGTGGGCCAGCGGCTCGATGACCTGACGGAAACCGCCGGACACGATGCCGCAGTGGAAACCGAGCCTGCGCAGCGTCCGAATCGTGGTGCGCGCACCGGGGGTCAGCTCGATCTGATCGGCGACCTCGTCGAGTACGTCGGCGGGCAGCCCGGCCAGCGTGGCCACCCGCTTGTGCAGCGACTCGGCGAAGTCGAGCTCTCCGCGCATCGCGGCCTCGGTGACCTCGGCGACGGCGGCGAGCGCGCCGGCCCGCTCGGCCAGCATCTCGATCACCTCACCCTGGATCAGCGTCGAGTCGACGTCGAACACGATGAGCCGCTTGGCCCTTCGCGACAGGCTGTAGTCCTCCAGCGCGATGTCGACGCCCTCGGCCACGGCTACTCGCGCCAGCGCCGACTGCAGCTGACCGTAGGCACCCCCCGGCGGAACCGAGACGCGTAGCTCGAGGCCCGTGACGGGATAGTCGGACACGCCGCGGATGAAGTCGATGTTGACGCCGAGCGCCGCCACTTCCCTGGCCACCACGCCGAACGCCTCTGCGGTGATGGGCCTGCCGAGCACGACGATCGAGTGCGTCGACGGCTCGCCGAGCACCGGCAGGTCGTCACTGCGTTCGATGGTGACGTCGAGACCGACACCGCGGATGGCGGCGGTCACCTCGTCGCGCAACGCGGCGCCACCGGCGATGTCGTCCGGGCCCGCCACCAGGACGCCGAGGGTCAGGCGGTTGCGGATGACCACCTGTTCGACGTTCAGCAATTCGACCTTGTGTCGCGACAGCACCTCGAACAGTGCTGACGTCACACCTGGCTGATCGACTCCGGTGACGGTGATCAGCACCGACACCCTTGACGTTTCCACCCCGCGAAGCCGCCTTCTACCGCCCGCTCAGGTGCGGACTTTCTCGTGGTCGAGTCGGGTGACGTCCCCGTCGTCGGGGCCGTGGGCCCGTCCGACGTGCGCCTCGGCCCGCATGCGGTCGACCATGTGCGGGTAGTGCAGCTCGAATGCCGGCCGCTCCGAACGGATTCGGGGCAGCTCGGTGAAGTTGTGTCGCGGCGGCGGGCAGCTCGTCGCCCACTCGAGCGAGTTGCCGTAACCCCACGGGTCGTCCACCACGACGGGCTCGCCGTAGCGCCAGCTCTTGAACACGTTCCACACGAACGGGATCGTCGAGATGCCCAGGATGAACGCACCGATCGTCGAGATGACGTTGAGCGTGGTGAAGCCGTCCGTCGGCAGGTAGTCCGCATAGCGGCGCGGCATGCCCTCGTCACCGACCCAGTGCTGCACCAGGAACGTGGTGTGGAAGCCGATGAACGTCAGCCAGAAGTGCAGCTTGCCGAGTCGCTCGTCGAGCAGGCGTCCGGTCATCTTCGGGAACCAGAAGTAGATGCCCGCGTAAGTGGCGAACACGATGGTGCCGAAGAGCACGTAGTGGAAGTGGGCCACCACGAAGTAGCTGTCTGAGACCTGGAAGTCGACTGGCGGCATCGCCAGCAGCACGCCCGTCAACCCGCCGAAGAGGAAGGTGACGAGGAAGCCGACGGAGAACAGCATCGGCGTCTCGAAGGTGAGCGAGCCCTTCCAGAGCGTGCCGACCCAGTTGAAGATCTTCAGCCCGGTGGGCACCGCGATCAGCAGCGACATGAACGAGAAGAACGGCAGCAGCACCGCGCCGGTCGCGAACATGTGGTGGGCCCACACCGTCAGGGACAGCGCGGCGATGGACAGCGTGGCCAGCACCAGGCCCTTGTAGCCGAACAGGGGCTTCCGGGAAAAGACCGGGAAGACTTCTGAGACCACCCCGAAGAAGGGCAAGGCCAGGATGTAGACCTCCGGATGGCCGAAGAACCAGAAGAGGTGCTGCCAGAGCAGTGCCCCGCCGTTGTTGGCGTCGAAGACCGTCGCCCCGAGATGTCGGTCGACCCACAGCACCAGCAGCGCCGCGGTCAGGATCGGGAAGGCGAGCAGCACCAGCAGGGACGTGACCAGGATGTTCCAGGTGAGAATCGGCATCCGGAACATCGTCATACCCGGCTCGCGCATCGTGATGATGGTCGTGACGAAGTTGACGCCCCCGAGGTTCGTGCCCAGGCCGGAGATGGCCATGCAGATGATCCAGAAGTCAGTGCCGGCA